>CAZGMN010000009.1:0-28830 GCA_964526905.1 uncultured Eubacteriales bacterium | reverse complement strand
GCACCGGCCTTTTAAGCCGGGTGTCGCTGGTTCGAGTCCAGCACGGCTCACTTTTCGCCCTTCGCGCCCCTGTCGTCTAGTCCGGACTAGGACATCGCCCTTTCAAGGCGGCAACACGGGTTCAAATCCCGTCGGGGGCGCGCTCCTTTGAAAGACCATTCAATCTGATTTTCCTTGCCCCAGAGTTCAAAAAATCCTGTAAAAATTGTAGAAGGCTGAGATTTCTTGCTCCAAGTTCGAAAATTCTATGAGATGTTTCTTGCAGCCTCTTCGTGAGCAAATCTGAACTTCTCCTCCATTCGTCAATTCAAAAAAAGTCATCGGTGCCTGGCATTTGTCACAGAGATTTTTGGCCAAAAGAGAAGAATGGCAGTGGGGACAGAAGAAAAGGACAATTTCATCCGGGAGGACATGGATTTCAGAATTGATTGTGTAGCTTCCGTAGATAGAGCTCAAGCGCAGGATTCCCTGTTTGTCATGGTGTTGAATGATAACTTTGATGCTCGGACAGTCGTCGATGAGCACTTCCTCATCCATAAAGCTTTTTTTGCAATAAGGGCATTTCACATTGACTCGGAGTTTATCCATTTTCCACCTCCTTTGCCCATTTTTTCCTTAGTAACCGGCCATCTTTTTCGATAAGACTTTCAATTCCACGGCTTCGATTTTTCGGTAGACCTCGTGGAACAATAAGACCTTATTGTTTACAGTCAGCAACCGCCTGACAGGAATATTGAACAGCCTTTCGTTTTCCTCCAGGTAGGGGAGAATGAGATCCCAATCCTTTTCGGTTGTCTTCCCAAACCTTCCTCCGTTGAGCTGGCAGCGTTCAACCTTTAAGAATGGATCTCTGATGTAAATGGCTCCGCCGGAGGCAAGCGAGAAAAGATTTCCTCCAGGATAGGGAGTCTCTGATTCGACAATCTCTCCTTTTTCGTTGAACCTGATTCCATTAAGAATAACAAATCCTCCGCCTTCCAGGGGGTTCCCGGCCATAAAAGATTCAGCCAAATAGTCAAGACATGTTCCGTTGATAACCACTCGCGGCGAGCCGACAGCGTTGATCAGTGGCCTTCCGGCAGCATTGCCCAGGACATAGGCTTCGCCGCCTTTTGCTCCGTACATAAAGGTCTGGCCGACATCGCCGTAGACGACAAGCTTTCCTCTTTTCATAATCTGCGCCACCTGGTCTTGGGCGCTCTCGTGGACAAAAATTTCTGCTCCGTCAAGACCTGAGGCCAGATAATCGCCTGGGCTTCCGTAGACATCGATTCGGACTCCGCAGGATTCAGGGCCCAGGCCGCAGCCGCAGAACCTCTGTCCTCTCCAGTTATAGGTTATGAGATTCCTCCAGCCAATCTCAATCGCCTTGACCATAAACCTGGAAATAGAATCGCTTCCTTCTGAAGGAAATTTTTCGCAGTTGATGACTAGGACTTCTTGACGAATTTCAGGAAGAGACAGTTTGCCCTTGCTCTCCCAGTCTATACGGCAGAAGAGCCTCACCGGCTCGTGGCGCTCAGGCAGGGAATGGAAAAGCTGATAGAGGCATTTCTCAGCCGAGGAACGGACGCAAACCCTCTCTCTTGTTGGAATTATCCATCTTCGGTCGATCGTTTGGGTGTATTCTTGAATTTTTTCTGAAAAGCATCTTTCACTTCCTTCTCCAGCATCAATCTGTACAGAAGGACAATCCTTCTCTTTTTCGGCTGAGACTACTCTTCCAAACTTATCAGTTACAGTGAGATGGTTGTCTTTGACAGAAAAAATGAATGCCCCTCCGTCTGTGTGGCTTCCGCCTCTTGCATTCCAGTAGAGGTCGGCATAGGGCAAAAATCTGCTGTCTTCCTCATGCAGGCTGCGCAGGACACCATCGATGGCTTGCTTCTCGCTGGCCACGAGGGCGATGGCTACGCCGTTTTCCTGGAGAGCAAAGACCTGCGGCCTGAGCATCGAGGTATCTGTGATTCCAAGCAGCTCGTAGCTTCGACGGCTAACATTTGTCCTTCCGATGAGAAAAAACCAGGGTCCGTCAGGAGAGCTGTGGATGTGAGAAGCCTGTATCGCCCTGTAGACCTTCTTTTTTTCCTCAGGAAGAAGCTCGAAATCTCTTTCTGCGGTTGGAGCCAAAGCTTCGATGATGTATTCAAGGGGGTATTCATAGACTCTATTCAGCAGGTCAAAAAGAAGAACAGAGACTTCGGTATCGGTCAAGAAAAGAGGGTAGATGTTTCTCTGCTTGAGGTATTCAGCCATGGAGTAATAGTTTGCAAAATCACCGTTATGAACGAGAGCTTCATCCATCCCCACGAAGGGATGGGCTCCTCCTGGATGCCAGACTTTTCCTTTGGTCGGATATCGCTGATGGCCAATCCAGATATGGGCTTTCAATTCTGCCAATTGATAATACTCTATCGCCTGTTCAGCATAGCCGACGATTTTGAGAATAATCATGTCTCGCCCGTGGGAGAGGACAAATGCCCTTTTCTCGCCCAGCGAGGTGTAGAACTTCTTGTTCAGTCGATAGCTGTTCTGGTAAATGAACTCATCCTCGGCTTTGTTCGGCTTGAGACTCTGGAGGCTATTGCCCTCGATAAACCGCTCAAGGCTTCTTTCTTTGACTCGACAGAAGTACCTCCAGACTTCTGGCGGCCGTATTTCCAGGCCATTGACACTCCTAAAGTCTTTGAGAGTCGGAAGCTGAAGGGCGTGGCGAACAGTCAGAGGCGAGAAGATAAAATCGTCCTCGACCTCTCGCCTTGAGCTCGGGTCGAGATAGGCAACCTGAAGGAGATAATCTTCTTCGAGAGTTTTTTGATCGACTCCAAGCTGAGCGGCGTCAAGTCCGAAAGCCGCCAAGCCTCCGCCTTTGCTGTTTCCCCGGTTATGCATCTGGACAAGGGCCGGCATGATTTGTCTACCTTGAATCTTCTCGCTGCAGGCCAAGCCGACAACACCGCATCCCCCCTCTGCTTCGACTTTTTTGAATTCGCGGCGAGGAGGGATAATATTTTTCCTCGATTCAATCAAGCGGATGATTTCGCTCTTATTCATTGATTCGCCTCAAAAGGTCTGTTCGGCCTCTCAATTCTTCAATATTCTTAAGCCCTAGCTGGCAAAGAAGAATCTTCAGCTGCTTCTGCCAGGCTGAATAAAGGTTCGAGATTCTATGAGCACCCCATTCAGGGCTGATTTGCTTTTCAAGCTCAGAGTCAGTGGTGGCAATCCCCCGCGGACAGCCTCTCCCGCTCTCGCAGTTGCCGCAGCGGACGCAGCCCAGGGCAACAAGCTCGGCTGTTCCGATGACAACGCCGTCAGCTCCGAGGGCAATGGATTTGGCTATGTCATAGGCCGTGCGGATTCCTCCGCTGGCGATGAGTACGATTTCATCTCGAACTCCCTCTTCAAGAAGAAAGCGATGAACCTTGGTAATGGCATACTCGATAGGCATGGCAATATTTTTCTTGGCAATCTCGGGTGCGGCACCGGTTCCTCCGTAGCCTCCATCGAGATGAATGATGTTGGCTCCTGCGTAATAGCTCCCCACGGCGACCATATCCACATCAGAAGGAGTTGAAACCTTGACCGAAATCAGGGATTCAGGATTCATAATTTTCACCCAGTCAATATGCTTCTTGTGGTCTTCGACAGAATAGACGCTGTGAAAAGGGAAGGGGGAAAAGAGAGAAGTCCCGCAGACAGCCTCTCTCATTATTGCCACTTGGGGAGTGTTTTTGTCCCCAAGCAGATGTCCCCCCAGGCCTGGTTTTGCACCCTGAGCATACTTGAATTCGATGATCGGCGCTCTTTTTATCGTCTCCTCGCTGACTCCAAACAATCCGGTGGCTATTTGGGTGATGATATGAGGCCCATGGGGAATGAGCTCTTCAGGGTAGCCGCCTTCGCCTGTCGAAGTGAAGGTCGACCAGGCTTCTGCAGCCATGGCTCGGGCCAGCATCACTGGAAGGCTTATCGAGCCGAATGACATCCCGGCTCCATACCAGGGCACAGGGACTGATATTTTTTTGCCCTCTCGGCGGCGATTCAAGCTGATGGAGGTGTCGATTTTATCGATTTCTTGGTCTGAGGGACTGCTTGAGTTCTTTATCAGAAAATCAAAATTATCAAAGCCTCCGCCCGAGTTTCCGACCCTATACTCCAGGCCGTCTTGGGGAATTTCGCCAGTCTCAGCCTGCTGCCAGGTGGTGAGGATAAGGTCCGGCGTCCAGCGGAAATCCCCCAGCGTTTTCCATTGTGGGTCTGTCTCAATTTCAATGGCCTCGACAGGACATTTTTTTTGACAGAAGAAAGAGCCCTGCTGGCAGCGAGGTCCCAGACATCGAGCCGGGCTTGTGACGAAGACGCGGTTGAAGCCTTCCTTTCTTTCAAAGACCCGAGCCGGGCACAATTCGACACAAAGCCCGCAGTGAAAACATTTTTCACCGATAGAAACCCTGAATTTTCCCACAGAGTTGAGAAACCTTGGACCCGCATTTCCCTTCACTAGAACCTTCATTTTCGCAGCCCGCCATTATTGAATATGGATTCAAAAGATTCCCGCTCGATTTCATGGTAGAACATGGCCCTTCCCATCTCGCCGCGCAGGCGCCTCACGTCTCTAATTCCCATGGCGCTCAGAACCTCAAGAAGCTGATCCCTCCAGGCACAAACCATGTTGACAATTCGCTGACGGCCAAGTTCCGGGTCGAGCTTTTGAATCTCTGCTGGACAGGATTCTGGTCGACATTCGCTGCAAACTCGACACCCCATGGCCACGAGGAGTGCGATGTCCACCACCACGGCATCTGCGCCGCAGATGATTAGCTTTGGGACATGCTCGGCAGCCGCAATCCCTCCTTTGCTGATTATCGTCACTTCATCCCGTGCTGCCTTTTTTATAAAATCTTGATGGAGCCTTTTTATCGAATCAGCAATGAAGTCATTCCCATCCAGAGTTCTGCCTTGACCATTAGCATGCAGGTTTAAAACATCAACCCTTTTCTCCTGAAATTGGGTGAAAATTTCCTCTAAGGGGAAGGGGGAGGCCAGTCCGAGAGAGAGTAGAGCTTGAGGATTATGCTTCCTCAATTCAGCAAGAGCCTGCTCAAGTTCTTTAATTCGAAATTTTTGAGAAAGGATAATTTCTATAAGATTAACCTCTTTCCATGGGGCTCGATTGATAGCGGCGATGCTTTCGAGGGGGATTCTGAGTGCTATCGATTCTAGGTACGGCTCCAACTCATCGGTGTAGCTTTGGATGTCGAGAAAAGCGAGAGTTCTGAGTTCGCTCGCAGCCTTGACGATGGCCATAACCAGATTCTTAGATTCGAGCCTCAAGCCGTCAGTGTCCAGAAGCAAAGGAATCTTTATTTGAAAGAGACGAGGGAGGCTGAGCCTTTCGAAATGAGCGATCCAGGATGGCTTTGTTCCCAGGTCGACTGCGGTGGCGATATATTCCCTGCCGTGAATTCCATCCCTTGTCGGACGGACGATCTCTGACATATCTGTCCAAATCAGGTCAAAGCCAGAGCCTTTGAATGGGCCGCGGTAGCCTGCGCCGTAAACAGGTATTTTCCCTTCCTCGGCTTCGTTCCAGATGGTATGGATTTTCTCAGGCATCCAGTAGCTGTTTCCCAAATTCTTTGACTCTTCGCTCAGGACCATTTTGAGGGCTTGCTGCGGGCAGTTCTGGATGCAGGAGAAACAGTTTTTGCAGAGATAGCTGACCGGCTCCGCCATTCTGCGGGGATCAACGGCATCGCGCTTATGGACATCATAGATGCAGAGCTCTTGGCATCTGCCGCAGTTCAAACATTTATCTTCGCGGATGATCTGGAACTTGCCGATCTTGGTCGAAGGCAATATCGCCGCTGCTGTTTCAATATGGTATCTTTTATACATTCGAGACACCCTTCAAGTGATTGGAGGAGAGGCTCAGCGAATCCAAAAGCTCGGCGCAGGCAGGGTCGGAGTCAACCTGTTTGATGAATTCATCGATTTTCTCCACCGGCCTTCCGAAACTCTTCTCAACAATAGATTCAAATTTTTCCCATACCGGAATCAAGGTCAACTTGCTCTGACAGACATATTCACAGAGATGACAGTGTAAGCAGAGGAAAATCTTTTCAGCGCAGGCTTGGGGAAGAGCTGTCCCCCGGAGCAACTCTTTGAGCAGAAAGAGCTTTCCTTTTGCGGTGACGATCTCGGAGCCGTTCATCAGGTAAGAAGGACAGACCGCTGTGCAGGCCCCGCAGTTTGAACAGGCTTCCGTTTCTGGAAAGAGCCTTTTTTGTTTTTTATGATTGAGAGCGAGGATTTTTGAGAGGGGACTGAGGAGATGATTATTTTTTGAAAAAAAGGAGCTTATCGAAAAAGCGATTTTTAGAAGATGGGCGACTTTCAAATCAGGCGAGAATGATTTAGAAGGATTGAGAAGATTGGCGGAGTCTATCTCTTTTTTAAAACGCCGGAAATCTTTGATGGTTTCAGCTGAAAACTTTTTCTTAAGCTGGGGGAGGTTCCATAGACCGATTCCGTATGGCTTCCCGCCGCAGCTCAAAGCTGTGCGGGCTAAGGAGTAGGTGAGAAGAAGATGAAAAAAGTGGGGGAATCTTTTGGGGTCAGAGGGAAAGATGGTAAAGACCACAGCCTCGTTTTTATTGATGAATGAGGCTTCGGTTGAGAGCCGAAGGTGGTAATTGTCACCGAAGCTTCTGATTCTTTCCAGGAAATTTTCGAGCTTGTGAATGGGGAGGATGACCTCAGACCCAAGAAGAGATGGATAGAAACATCTGACGGAGAAGGGGAAGAATCTCTCATTCCATATAAAGGATGTAAGATAATCCTCGGCGGCCTCTCCTTTATTCTTTGCCGCCAAGTTCAGGAAGGCCTGCTCAGAGAATAAACCTTCGAAGGCAACCAGCACCGCTTCAGATTCTGGAAAAGAGGCTTTTCCGCTGAGCAACAGGTTTTTATGCTCCAGGCGATTGTGGTCAAAATAAGAAATATGGCTGGGACAAGCTGCTGAGGATTTGACAAGGTCGGAGAGGAAGCCAATGGCCTCAGCCCTGGCTTTAAAAAGAATGAGATAGGGCTTGGAAGCTGTTGCCTCTCTCACCTTGAGCTTGACCTTGGTGATGATTCCCATTTGACCTTCGGTTCCGAGAAAGTATTTAAAATTACGGTCTTTGGAATCGAGACAGGCCTTGCTCTGAGGTGTGAGAACTTCGATGGAATCGACGGCGCTTGAGATATGTCCGTAGCGAAAGCTGTTGATTCCAAAGCCTCCGGTGGAGAGCCAGCCGCCAACTGTTGAGAAAAGGCTGGTGGGATAGGTGAAGAGGTCGAGGGAGTGTCTTTTCAGGAAGAGCCTCAGATCCCGCCACCTCATCCCTGCTTCGACCACGATTGTTCTCTTTTTTTGGTCAAGATCAAGAATTCGGTTGAGACGAGTGAGGTCGGCCATCACCGACCTTCGAAGCGGGGCGAGTGCACCGATTCCTGAGGTTGCTGCTCCGCGAGGAATGACAGACAGCCTGTTTTTTTTAGAATAAGAAAAGAGCCATTGGAGGCCTTTAGAATTTTTGGGCTGAAAAACGAATTGGATTTTTGGGAATCTCTCTTTTATAATATCAGAGAGTTCGATGGATTCCTGGCTGTATAACTTGGCTTCAAGAGGAGTCTCGATTATCATTATGATGGAAATTTTATAAAATTGTGTTCAAATGTCAATATATATTTTAAATAAATTTACAAATATGTTAATTATAATCATTTATGCTTACAATTGAAAGAGGAGGAGAGATGGTCGACGAGCTGGAAAGCAAGATATTAAGGTCGCTCAATCAGAATTCAAGGAAAAGCTTTCGAGAGATAGCCAAGGAAGTCAGGGCTTCGGTGCCGGCGGTGATCAGCAAAATAAAAAGGCTCGAGAAGTCAGGAGCCATAAAGGGATATATCCCGGTCTTGGATACAGAATACTTCGGCTACAGCTTGACTGCAGTCGTTGCCCTGAGAATTTCCCACGGAAAGCTCATCGAAACACAGGAAAAAATCGCTGAAGATGCGCGCGTCTTTGCCATTTACGATGTCACCGGCGAATGGGATTCGATTGTCATCGGACGCTTTAAAAGCAGGGAGGATTTGAACAAATTCATTAAGACTGTCCTTGCTTTGAAATACGTGGACAGGACAGTCACCCATATTGTGCTCAATGTCGTCAAGGATGAGCGAAGGCTTATCATCTAGCACTGGAATTATAAAATCTTTCCTTTAAGCCCTGGAATTTTAAAGTCGGACTCAGTCAACGCCCTCTGTTTTCTGTCTTTTCCTCTTTTTCCAGAGCCGGTAGAGAAACACTGCCGGAGTCTGGTAAAGGGCGAGGATAATGGGCGAAAGGATAAGCCAGTAGATGTTGAAATTGGGGGCAAAGAGAAAGATGAAGACTGCCACTCCGGCAAGAGAAGCGAGGATGGAAGTTGCAAGAAGGAGATGTGAAAATATGTCTTTCATTCTTCTCTCTGCTCAATGAGGAGCGGCTGACGAATTCTTTTTCTCCGAAAGCTTATGGTGGGCGGTACTGGGCTCGAACCAGTGACCCCCGGTTTGTAAGACCGGTACTCTTCCGCTGAGCTAACCGCCCGATTCTTGAATCTCTCTCGAGAAGCATAATTAAAGTAGAGAAAAGATGCTTTTTTGTCAAGGAAAGCGCATTCAGAAGAATTTTGAGTTCTTTGAGACGAGTGAGAGTTGGCAGTTAAGAATACGCTCATTTTCGCCAGCAAGGAACGCGGGCTCTCATTCAGCCTATTCGATCCGCGGCAGGCGCTTTTCGGCGAACTTGAGAAGCAGGCTGAAGCTCAAGCCGGCCATAACCAGCAGGATGAAGGTCAAAACGGCGATCTGGGCAACGCCAGCGAGTCCCAAACGCCTTAGGATTCGGGTCAGCAGGAACAGCCCGAAGATCATTCCCAGGTCGGCAAAGAAGGCCAGGAGGACGTTGAGATTCTGCTTGATCGCCTTTTGCGGGTTTATCCAGGTAAGCAGGGGGCGGGCCAGGTCGATCATCATCCCCACGGCCGCCATGACAACACCGGCCGGCGCGGCCAGGACGAGGGCGGCCAGCAAGAGCGAGGCCTTCATCTGAAAGACGAAGGCCAGCACAGCCGTGGAGGCCGCCAGGCCGAGGACGACCACGGCATAAGAGTGAAGGAACTTGCCTTTGGCCTGGTCGGTGGGCGAGACAGGGATAACCTTGGAGATCCAGAATTGGGCTCCCTCCCGAGAGTAAGTGGAGGAAGCCGTCCCGTTCAGCCCGCCGCAGACAGCCATGAACAAGGCTGCAGCCAAGATGGCGACGGTCGGATTTCCTGATTGGACCAGGCTCAGGAGACGTCCCAAGCCTTCTGGCTGGCTCCCGGCCTTGGCCATGATGAGAAAGAGGGCCGGGATGAGGACGACGGCCAGAACGCCGTTGAGCAGGAAAATCGGAGTCCGGTTCATTAAGCGCAGCTCGCGGAGGAAGATGGCCCGCACCGGGCGGCGGCCTGAAGACACGCCGCGTTCTATCTGTTCTCGGCTGAGAATCCGCTTGGCCGTTGACGTCTCGCTCAAACCGATCAACCCTTCATAGAAGAGCTTTTTAGAGGCGATGAGAAGGCCCAGAAATAGGACCAATGAAACCATGCTGAACAAGGCGGTGTTGGCCAGGCCGGAGGCTCCAAGACCATAGGCCAGGGCCTTTGTCGCCCAGATGCTGGGCGGGAAGCTGGCGCCGACGCGCTGGACCAGGCCGTTAGGGTCGCTGAGAAATCGGACAAGGGCATTCGGGTCGACCTCATTACCTGTCGCCCTTTGCCCGAACCAGAACTGAAATCCAAGGGCGGCTGCGATCAGGATTAGGCTGCCGATGATGATCAGGGCATCCTTTTTCCGGCTGAGGTTGATGACCCGCATCATCCCGAAAACGAGCAGACCGCCGATGGCCAGGGGGATGACAGGAAGGAGGAGATAAACGAGCACGGCGCCCATCCAATAGACCAGGCCTTTGCGGCTGAGCAGGCCGTATACGATCAGGATGGGCAGGACAAGGGGGGCGATGGTGAGGTATTCATTGACCAGGATGACCGTGAACTTGGACAGCATGACTTGGGTCGGAGTCAGGGGAAGGGGAATAAGCAGCGCCAGGTCGCGGGAGAAGTAGAAGGCGGCGATGATGTAATACAGGCCGAAGACAAGGATCAGGAACTGCCCAAGAAGCACTCCCATGGTCAGGATGGCTGCGGTCTGGCCGACGAGAACCAGGGAGTCATAAAGGAACTTAATCAATTTGATGTAGTAGATCATCGTCGGAACGAGGCCGACGACACCGAGGAGAATGAGAGGCACCAGCCACCAATCGCGCTTATGACGGAGGAGCTGTCCGGATGTCAACAGGGACCAGCCGAAATTCACCCGGAGCGCTGTCCGGACCAGGACGGAAAGCCGGCTCATCGGTCGGTTAGCTCCAGGAAGATGTTCTCCAGAGTCTGCTCCCGGCGGTCGAGCGCCCGAAGCTCTTCCATCGTGCCGCAAGCGATGAGGCGGCCTTTGTGGATAATCCCGATGCGGTCGCACAGCCGCTCGGCAACTTCCATGATGTGCGTGGAGAAGAAAAGCGTTCCGCCCCGGTCGCAATGCTCGCGCATCATCTCCTTCATATGGTGGGCGGCCCGGGCGTCCAGGCCGACCATAGGTTCGTCAAGGATCAAAACCCGCGGGGCAGGCAGGAGCGCGGCGATGAGGACTATCTTCTGCTTCATGCCCTGGGAGTAGCTCTGGATGGAGTTGCCTACAGCCGAGGCCAGATCGAATATCTGCAGCCATTTGTCGATGCGCTCCAGCCGGTCCTGGCGCGCGACGCCGTAGACGTCGCCGATGAAATTGAGGTACTCCAGGCCGGTCAGGCGATCGTAGACTGCAGGGGTGTCGGGGACGTAGGAGGTGATGGCCTTGCAGGCCAGGGGTTCCCGAGTGATGTCGCGACCATCGACCTGGATCGTGCCCGCGTCAGGACGGAGCAAGCCGACGGTCATTTTAAGCGTAGTCGTCTTACCCGCCCCGTTAGGGCCGAGGAAGCCGAAGATCTCTCCTGGAGGGACAGTCAGTGTCAGGTCGCTAACAGCCTTGATTGCGCCCTTGTTGTAGCTCTTGCTGACTTGACGATACTCGATCATGCTCTACTCCTTGGGAGAAGGATTTTTCCAAGATTCTGCGTTTTTATATCACAGACCGCGAGCGGGACGCAACTTCGACATCCGGCACGCTTTGTTGGCTGACCTCTTCATTTAACTTTTTTCCCAAGGCAATCTCGCTATTCCAATAAAACTATACGAGAATTTTATTCTCCGGTTTCCCTTTGATGGGTCTCATTTTTATTACTACAGCAAAGATGCAAAGGCAATAAAGAGAATGTCTTCTTTCTTCTAAGAGGTTATCTTTGAGGAGAAAGAAAGCCAGGTCGGCTACCGGCAGGGGAAAGAAGCCGAAAAGCTATCTGGATAATTGACACAAGAATAGCCTTATGTTAGAGTTAACTTCCATTGTTTTTTAAAAAATATTGATAAAAATCGAAGGCCAATAAAATGTTTGCGGTTATAAGGACAGGAGCAAAACAATACAGGGTTCAGGAAGGAGACATTCTTTCTGTCGAAAAACTCGACAAGGAGAAAGGCAAAAGAGTCACCTTCAAAGAGGTTCTTCTT
Source organism: uncultured Eubacteriales bacterium (assembly GCA_964526905.1). Lineage (GTDB taxonomy): Bacteria > Acidobacteriota > Aminicenantia > Aminicenantales > Aminicenantaceae > CAZGMN01. The sequence goes on along the minus strand of CAZGMN010000009.1, from coordinate 17,089 downwards.
GTGGAGGATGGGGAAAAAACCCTGATCGGCACTCCTTTTGTTGAAAATGCTTCAGTGAAGGCTGAGGTTGTTGAAAATTTTAAAGACGAAAAAGTCATTGTCTTCAAGAAGAAGAGAAGGAAGCAGTATAAGAGGATGAGAGGGCATCGTCAGCAGCTCACTCGGATAAAGATTGAAGAGATTGCTCTGGGGACAAAAGCAGCGCTGGAGAAGCCAGCCGAAGCCGTAAAAGAAGAGAAGGAGAAGATAACTCTTCGAAAGCCAATAGTCGCGGCAAAAAGGCCTGAAGTCAAAGAAGAGAAGGCCAAAGTGCTCAAAGAAAAAAAGCCGAAGGAAAAGGCTCCTGTCAGAAAGAAGACGGCTGCAAAAGTCACCACAAGGGCTGACAAGCCGAGATCAAAGAAGGAGAAATAAGGATGGCACATAAGAGATCTGCTGGAAGCGCAAGGAATGGAAGAGAAAGTCAGTCAAAGAGGCTTGGTGTTAAGAAATCAGGCGGGCAAATTGTTTCTGCTGGTTCCATCCTTGTTCGTCAGAGGGGAACTCCTTTTAAGCCTGGACTGAATGTCGGGAGAGGGAAGGATGATACTCTCTTCGCCAAGATTGCTGGAATTGTTCGATTTGAGGTCAAGGGCAAAAGGGGAAAATTTGTCTCCATTATTCCTGCTTAGGAGGTCTGGACTCCGCTAAATATGTTTGTTGACCAGGTCAAAGTAACTTTCTCAGCAGGGAAGGGAGGCAATGGATGTGTCAGTTTTCGGAGGGAATGGGCTGTTCCTCGTGGTGGGCCTGATGGCGGGCGAGGAGGAGATGGAGGGAGCATCTATCTCATCTCTGATGAAAACTTAAATTCTCTTGCCTATTTTCGTTTTCACCCCATAAACCGTGCTCAAAAGGGTGCCCACGGCGAGGGCAGCAATCGCCAAGGGAAAAAAGGCAAAGACCTCTATTTGAGAGTTCCAGTAGGAACAGTTGTTCGGCGCGCCAACAAGGAAGAAATTTTATTTGACTTTACATCGCCAGGGCAAGAACTTTTAGTTGTTAGGGGAGGAAGAGGAGGACGCGGCAATTCTTCCTTTGCCTCAGCCACTCACCAAGCGCCCAGAGAGTGGGAGAAGGGCGAGCCGGGTGAAGAGGGAAACTTCATCCTTGAGCTCAAGCTTATTGCTGATGTCGGGCTAATCGGCTTTCCCAATGTGGGCAAATCAACCCTGATCTCTAAGATATCTTCTGCAAGACCTCTTATAGCCGATTATCCCTTTACGACTCTAACTCCTAATTTAGGAGTTGTCGACTTGGGCGAATTCAAGAGCTTTGTAGTTGCTGATATTCCCGGCTTAATCGAAGGAGCTCACCTAGGCCATGGTTTGGGAATTAAATTCCTCAAGCACGTGGAAAGGACAAAAATCTTGCTCCATCTTGTCGATGTTTCACCCTATACAGGAAGGAATCCAGTTCAGGATTTTAGAGTCGTTCTTAAGGAACTTGAGGCTTTCAGCCCAAAGCTGGTCAAAAGACATCAAATCATAGCCGCAAACAAGATTGACCTTCTCCAGCGCAACGGGCAGAGGTTAGAGGCCGTTAAAAAGCTTGCCGAAGAAGAGGGGCTTCCATTTTTTGCCATCTCGGCCCTCAAGGAAAAGGGAATCAGAGAGCTGGTCAGTGAAATAGCGAAGACATTGAGGCTTATGGAAAAAGGAAAAGATTAATGGAAAAGGAGAGAATAGGGCTTTTTGGAGGAACCTTCAATCCTATTCATTTGGGGCATTTGAAAGCAGCCAAAATCGTGAAAAAGAGGTTTTTCCTTGAAAGCATTTTCTTTATTCCTTCCTATATTCCTCCCCATAAGGACTCGGCCGGAGTTGTCTCAGCAGACCATCGTTTGAAAATGGTCGAGTTGGCCCTTCGTTCTTATTCCTGCTTTGTTCCCTGCTCGATCGAGGTTGAAGCCAGGGAAAAATCTTATTCGATCATCACTCTCAACAAGCTGAAAGCGCTTCATCCCAAAGCTTTGGCCTTTTTCATCCTCGGTGTCGATGCTTTTTTAGAAATCAAGACATGGAAAGACTATGAGCAAGTGCTCGAACAGTGCTATTTTGTAGTCATTGACAGGCCCGGCTATCGTTTGGATGACGCGGGCGGCGTTTTAAAAGGAAAATACAAGGAGAAAATGCATAAACTCTCTGCCTCTGAAGCTGTCAGGGATGAACTCCTTTTCTCCTTCAAGATATTTCTTCTGCCTCTGGATGCTTTGGATCTTGCTTCGACCGAAATTAGGGAAAGAATCAAGAAAGGGAAGCCGATAAAAGATATGGTTTCCGAAGAGGTTGAAGCATATATAAAAGAGAATAAGCTTTACCAGACGTAAAAAATGCCAAGAGAAAGAGCCAAAAGAACGGTTTCTAAAAAAAGCCTTCCCCGTGAGGTGAAGATTTCGGTAAAAGCTGCCAAAGCCAAAAAAGGAGAGGAACTCATCGTCTTGGATTTAAAGGGGCTTTGTTCTTTTACAGATTTTTTCGTTATCATGCACGGAAATTCTGCTAGGCAGAATGTCGCCCTCTATGAGAATATCGCGCAGGAATTGAAGAAGAAAGATGTCTCACCTTTAAGCGTGGAGGGGGTGGAGAATGCAGAGTGGATTTTGATGGATTATGGAAATTTCATCGTTCATGTTTTTTCCAGGAACGCCAGAGAATATTATTCACTGGAAAAATTATGGGGGGATGCACTCAAGTTTTCTTATTAAGTGGCTCCGGCTGAGTGAGCCCAGCTTTCGCCAGATATGAAATTGAGTGTCTTCTACCTTTATGTTCTTGAAGCACCCAGCGAGATCCGCTCTCTTCGATTTCTATCAGGCAAAAATGTTAGAAAATGCAAAAAAATATATTGACTTTTTTTATTTTTACCATTATTTTTTATGGACAATTTTTTTAAAGAGAAAGAGATTCACTTTTCAATTTGTGATGAAACTGAAGGTCTTATGGCCAGGGAGAACACGCAACAGGGAGATAAGAAGCTTAGAAGAGCATTATTTAAATAAAATCAATCAGTTAGGGAAATGCCAGCTCATCCAGGTGAAGGAGGCAAAGGGAATTAATGAGAAATTTGCCTCAAGAATCAAGGAGATTGAAGCCTTGGAGCTTGAAAAACGCCTTAAAGATGACTATATTATTTGCCTTTTTGATAGGGGTAAAGAAATGAGCTCTCTTGAATTTGCCCGCTTTTTAGAGAAGACAGCCTCAAGCTCCGGCCGTTTCATCACCTTTATCGTCGGAGGTTTCTTAGGGCTGGATGAGAGGCTTTTAAAGAGGGCTGATTTTCTTCTCTCTCTTTCGCGAATGACTTTCTCTCACGAATTAAGCCGGGCCGTTCTTTTGGAGCAGATCTATCGCTCTTTGACGATCATAAAAGGAAGACATTATGCCAAATAAAGGGGGATGATTTTGACAAGAAAAGAAAGAGAAATTTACAAGAAGAAACTCATAAAGAAGAAGGAAGAGATTGTTCATAAAATAAGCGAAGCCTACAATGAAACGAAAGAGGTAGAATCGGGAGTAGCCCAGGATGTTGTGGATAAGGCCGAAAGTTCTTACACTAAGGAATTTCTTTTCAGCCTTTCTGATTCAGAGCGGGAACAGCTGTTCTTGATTGATGATGCGCTGAGGAGAATTGAAAAAGGAGACTATGGTCTCTGCCAGATGTGCCGTAATGAAATAGGCAAAAAGAGGCTGGATGCGGTTCCCTGGACTCCCTTTTGTATTGAGTGTCAGGAGAAGGAAGAACAGAAGGAAACCTCTTGAACTTATCTCTTCAGCGGAAGATTTCCTCATGGACAAAACTCGCCGAGCTCATTTTTTTCCCTTCTTTCTGCGAGCTTTGTTCTTCTCTCCTTGAATTTCCCGGCGAAAGAGTTATCTGTCACTCCTGCTGGGAGAGCATAAAGCCTTTTCGTTCTTCTTACTGTTTGTGTTGCGGACGCTTTTTTGAGGGCATAGGAGAGCCTCATTTCTGTCAGCGCTGCTTGGAAGAGAGGCCTCCTTTTTCTTGTCATCGTTCTTTTGGCAAGTATAGCGGAAGGCTCAAGGATATTATCATTTTTTATAAATTCAACAAATTTTGGATCATAGGAAAAGACCTGGCTCGCCGCATCCATCGACTCCTGGCCAAAAGGGAAGAGATTTGGCAGGGAGTGGATGTCATCATCCCTGTCCCTCTTCATCCGAAGAGAGAGAAGAAGCGAGGCTTTAACCAGGCTCAGGTTATCGCCAAAGAATTGGCTGAGCTGGAGAGAGTCAGACTTTTAGAGGGAGTCTTGGTGAAAACGAAGAATGTTCCGCCTCAAACATTCCTCCAGCTAAAAGAAAGGGAAAAGAATGTTCGAGGCGCATTCCATGTCAAAAAAGAGGAAGAAATTAAAGACAGAGTTGTTCTCTTGGTCGATGATGTTTACACGACTGGCTCAACGATTCGGGAGTGCAGCTCTGTCCTGAAGAAAGCAGGCGCCAAAGAAGTTAAGGCTTTGACAATCGCCCAAGCCTGAGCCCTCGATTTCAGCTAAAAAAAAACGCCCAGAATCTTACGATCCTGGGCGCCCGAAGCTGTGATTTGACGTTTACTTTTTCTCTTTGCTCGTTGCTTTGAGGACTTTCACTTTTTTCGGCTTCAGTTCGGGCCTCTTGGGCATGGTGATCCTCAGCACGCCGTTTTCATGTTCGGCCTGGATCTTGTCCTGGTCGATGGAGCTGGGCAGCGTGAAAGACCTGTAGAATGAGCCGTAAGAGCGTTCGATGCGGTGGTAACTCTCTTCTTTCGTTTCCTTTTCGAATTTTCTTTCACCCTGAAGAATCAGAGTGTTATCCTCAATTTTGATCTCGACGTCATCTTCTTTTATTCCGGGAACTTCGGCTGTCAAAACGAGTGAATTTTCTGTTTCGTAGATATCAACTGAGGGTGTCCAAGTCCCAGAAACAAGGTCCTTTTCTTCTCCGCGGCCGGTGAAAGCTTCCTCGAAGAGACGATTCATTTTTTCTCTTAAAGTCACCAGATCCTTGAAAGGATCCCATCTGATAATAGCCATTTCTTCTTCTCCTTTCTAAATATCTTAGTTAGCTCTTAATATAATTATTTAGTGTCAATTTGTCAAGTTTTAACTATTTTTCTTTAGCTTAGACCTTTGTCTATGATTTCTATCATGGATAATTCCAGATAAGGCGAAGGATAAGATATAGATTTTTAACTGGTTCCTTCAATCAGAACCGTAGCTTCCCCCTTTATCCTTCTCCCCTCAAGCCTCTTTCTTAATTCTTCAGGTGTCCCCCTGAGGAATTCCTCGTAGATTTTCGTCATTTCTCTGGCAACGACAATCTGCCTCTTTCCCAATATTTGCTGACAGACCTCAAGAAAAGAAAGGAGCTTGCGGGTCGGAAGGTAGAAGATAAGGGTGGCATCTACCTGCTTCAAAGGCTGAAGCATTTTTTTTAGGGCTTCATTTTTGGGGGGAGGAAAGCCCAGGAATAAGAATCTATGAGTGGGCAATCCTGAAGCCGAAAGGGCGGCAGTCAGAGCTGATGCGCCCGGAACAGGGCTGATCGTTATCCCCTGCCTTATGGCTTCCCTTATCAGAGGGTAACCAGGGTCGGAGAGGCCAGGGGTTCCCGAATCGGTGACCAGAGCCATATCCTTCCCTTCTTTAAGCATGCTGATGATCAGAGAAATTTTTTGGATTTCCCGTGGATGGTAATAGCTGATCAGACGTTTTTTTATGTTGTATTTATTCAAAATCTTTATTGTCTGCCGGGTATCTTCACAGGCGATGGCTGAAACTTCTTTGAGAATCCTTAATGCCCTGAATGTCAGGTCTTCAAGGTTTCCGATAGGAGTGGCGACGATATACAGCCTGCCCGGGTTTTCATGCCCTGAGTTTTTCATTTCCATAGACTATTTTCCCCGGTCATAAGGGAAGAGGAAGTCGTGGCCGACTGTCCGTGGAGATATTTTCGGGATAGGAGGGAGTTTTCTTTTGAATTCAGCGTTTTTGATGAGACGCACAATCCTGTCCACATCTTTGGCCTTGTGGCCTGAGGAAATGATTTCTTTCCTCGACCTCCCGTTGTCCACGAGCTCGAAGAGGATGATGTCGATTTCTTCGTATGAAAGTCCGAGCTCTTTCTCATCTGTCTGCCCCGGCCATAAGCCTGCAGTGGGCACTTTTTTTCGGATTTTCTCAGGAATTTCGAGGTGCCGCGCCAATTGCCTGATTTGAGTTTTATAGAGGTCGCCCAAAGGATTTATGGCGCAGGCCATATCGCCATGGATTGTTCCGTATCCGAGGAGCAGCTCTGTTTTATTGCTCGTCCCCAGGATTAAAGCTTTCTCTCGAACGGAGAAGTCATAAAGGATTGACATCCTTTCTCTTGCCATCTTGTTTCCCTTGGCGATCTTATTCTCGGTCGGGTATCTTGAAAAGTAAGCATCGACCATGGAAGAGATGTCGATAATTCGTGATTTTACCTTCAGCAGCCGGGCAACCATTTTTGCATCCTCAACTTCCTTGTTGAATGCCGTCCCGCAGGGCATGATGAGGCCGATGACATTCCTTGCTCCCAGCGCTCTCACTGCCAGCGAAACGCAGACAGATGAGTCAAGCCCCCCGGAGAGTCCCAAGATTCCTCTTTTATAATTGAACTTGGATAGTTCCTCCTTTATGAATGAAACAAGGATTTTTTCCACGAATGGAGCGTTAATCTTCATAGCCCGAAACGATTTTTCTGAGAGATTCGAGGATGATCTCCGGCCGATCATCTCTTTTGTAAGGCCACTTTTTTCGTGCTTGCCGGATATCATTCAGGTCAATGTCTTGAACGAGAAAATCTTCATCGAGGTAAGGAGCCTGGGCGATGAGCTTGCCCAGCGGATTGTAGATGAATGAGCCTCCAGCAAAGCTTCCTCCGTCTTCAAATCCCACTCTATTGCAATAAATAACAAAAGCGCTGGAAAAACGGGAGATGGCCTCGCCCATCAACTCCCACATCCGGCTTGTCTCATAGCCTTTGCTGCCGTAGATTCCCCGTCCAGGAGCGGCACTGATGACGATGATGACTTCCGAGCCTCCGGCAAGGAGGAGATAGCTTGCGCCGTAGTTGAGGAAGTCTCTGCAAATCATCACCCCCGCCTTTCCATAGGGGCAGGAAAAGGTCTGGAAACTTTTTCCTGAAGCGAAAAATTTTCCTTCCTCAAACATCCCGTGAGTCGGAAGAAAAACCTTGCGATGGATATGGAGGATTCTTCCTCTGGAGAGGAAAGCGGCTGAATTGTAAAAAAGGCCTCTTTCCTTTTCTTCCACAAACCCGAAAACCAGCGACAGCTCCCGGCTGGCGGCTTTGAGCCGGGCAAAGCAAGAGCTTTTTTTGGGGGAAATAGCGACTTCTTCAACAAGGTCTTTAAGCGTATATCCGCTGAGGCTGAGCTCAGGAAAGATAAGAAGGTCAACCTTTTTCTTTTTTGCTTTTTCGATGTATTGGAGATGAAGAGCAAGATTTTTGGCCACATCTCCAAGACGAGGCGAGAATTGAACCAGCCCGACTTTCATCGTTGAAAAGTTATCATAATTCTCCCTCCTTTTCAATTGAACTTGTCACTTTAAGAGGAAAATCCTAAATTTCCCGGCAATCGTAAAATTGGTGCCTGAGAATCCTGTCAAGACCGGTCTTATTAAGTAAATAAACATTTGAAAATTTCTTAATCTTTGTATAATAATATTAAAAAAATGGAACACATCGGTCTTTATCTGAAACACACTCATTTTAACAAAGAGAGCGGGCGTCTTATCTTCAATTATAAAGATATTCAGAAATATCTTTTCTTTGAGGATGGGTTCTTGGTCTTCACCAAAACCAATCAGCCCAGCGAGCTCTTGGGAGAATTCTTATTCAGGATGAAGAAGATTCCTGAAGATGTCTACACCAAAATCGACCAGTTCATCGAGCCGATGCAGAGCATAGGAAAAATTTTAGTCCAAAGCGGTATTATCAACAAAAAGGACCTTCACGCAGGGCTTATGTATCAGATGAGAGAGACAGTATTGAACATGTTTCCTATTTTCAAAGGCGATTTTAGGTTCCAGGAAAAGAGCGGATTTGCTGAAGGAGAATTTGGAACGAGAATAAATGTCCTTGATCTGATCGAGGAAGGCATAAGTCGGCGGATGAGCTATAAAATAGAGATAAAGAAATTCTTGGAGAAAAAGGTTCTTATTCCCAAGACAAAGGACTGCATTGAGCGCTTGACAATTAAGGAGCGAGAGCTGTTGGGAATGATTGATGGAAAACACACCGGCGCCTCACTCCTTAGCTCCACAAAATTTCGGGCCAGGCCTTTCTGGAAGAGCCTTTATCTTTTTTATTGCTTGAACCTCATTGGCTTTCCGGATGAAAAGGTCTCAATGAAAAAAGAGAAGGTTGCGGAAGTTGTTCCAGACGATTCAGAGCGAAGGTTGGCCGAGGTGCTCGCCATTAGCAGTAATCTCCCAAGACTTGATTACTACAGCCTTCTTAATGTTTCGTCCTCCGCCTCTCCCAGCGAGATCAAGATGGCATATTTTAATATGGCGCGGAAATATCATCCAGACCGCTTTGATCGCAATCTTCCGCAGGAGACAAAGATCAGGATCGAAGAAGTATTCAGTCAAATATCAAGAGCTTACGATGCTCTCATCCTGGGAAAACAAAGCCTTCGTGCCGAACCGAGCAAGGTGACTCCGCCCGTAGACGAAAAAATGGATCCAGAAAAGAAGGCAGAGATGAAGTATCGTCATGCGAAATTTCTATATAATCAAGAAAAATATCAGGAGGCGTTGATCTCCATTGAAGAGGCTCTAAGGCTAAAAAGAAATAAGGGAAGCTATCTCCTTCTTCTTGCCAAGATAGAGATGAAAACTCCTGCTTTCAAGAGGAAGGCCGAGGAGGATTTCCTGAAGGCCATAGATTTGGAGCCGTGGAGCGTGGAAGCTTATGTGAGCCTTGGCAACTTTTACAAAGAAGTCGGGCTTTCGGTTAAAGCCACAAAGGTTTTTAGAAAGGTTCTGGAGATGGAGCCTGACAACAAAATAGCACGCCAGGAATTAGGAATGGAAAAGCCCAAAAAGAAGGGAATTAAAGAGATACTCCGCATGAGCGTCTTATCCAAGAAGAAGAAGGAAGAGGAAGACTAGGTCTTCTTAACCATTTTTAAAAATTCTTTTTCATTAAGAATTTGGATGCCAAGCTTCTGAGCCTTTTCAAGCTTGGAGCCGGGGGATTCGCCGACAACGAGATATGTCGTTTTGCCGCTGACAGAGGAAGAAACAGTTCCTCCTCTCTTCTCGATGATTTCTTTGGCTTCCTCCCTGGTGAGAGAGGAAAGAGTTCCAGTGAGAACAAAAGTCTGTCCGCTCAAGGGAAGTCCGGTTGCCCGGCGTGGCTCTTTGTAAGAAAGATTAAGACCTATTTCTTTTAGTTTATTGATCAGCTTGATGTTCTCAGGCTGTTTAAAGAAGAAAGCAATACTCTCAGCCACGGTTGGGCCGATATCTTCCACCTGAGTTAGCTCTTCCAAGGTTGCCTTGGCTAATCTCTCTAAGCTCTTAAAATGGGTCGCAAGAGCCAGAGCTGTGCGCTCCCCGACGTGCCTTATTCCGAGGGCATAAATCAGACGATCGAGGTCTCTTTGTTTCGATTTTTCAATTTCATCCAATAAATTCTGCGAGCTTTTCGGCCCCATTCGCTCCAGCTTCACTAAATCGTCGTATTTCAGGGAATAGATATCCGGAATATTTTTAACCAATCTTTCTGCCAAGAGCAGGTCGACAAGGGCATCTCCCAGGCCTTCAATATTCATCGCTCTGCGGGAGGAAAAGTGGAGCAGAGATTCTCTCAATATTGCCGGACAAGAAGGATTTATGCAGCGAGAGATCGCCTCTCCCTCAGGCTTAAAGGTTTTTGAACCACAGATAGGGCATTTGGCAGGAAAAACAAATTTTTTTTCTTTTCCGCTTCGCCTTTCTTTCATGACCGAGACGACTTTAGGGATGACATCTCCGCTGCGCTCGATGAGGACATGATCGCCGATTCTTATGTCTTTTCTTCTGATTTCATCTTCATTATGGAGCGTGGAGCGGCTGATGGTGATTCCTGAGAGTTTAACAGGTTTCAGTATGGCCACCGGCGTCAGAGCGCCTGTTCTTCCCACCTGGATGATGATCTCCTCTATCTTTGTTGTGGCCTGCCTTGCAGGAAACTTGAAAGCGATCGCCCAGCGCGGGAACTTGGCCGTCCATCCCAGAGCTTTCTGCTGCTCCGTTGAATTGACCTTGATCACGACTCCATCAACGTCGTATACCAAGCTGTCTCTCTTTTCTTTCCATTCCTCCCAGAAGGAGATGATATGATTGAGCGTCGGGCAATGGCGCGAGTTAGGATTGGCTTTAAAGCCCAGCTCTCTCAGAGTCTGCAAATTCTGCCATTGGGTCGGCCGCTCTTTTCCTTCGATAAAGATATAGTAGAGGAAGACATCCAATTGCCGCGAAGCGACTTCCTTGGGGTCAAGCTGGCGAAGGGAACCGGCGGCTGCGTTCCTGGGATTGGCAAAGAGAGGTTCACCTTTTTTTTCTTTTTCTTGGTTTATTTTTTGAAAGGATGAAAAAGGAAGATAGACTTCGCCCCTGACTTCTATTTCCCGTGAGTCTTTAATGGAGAGAGGCATGCTTTTGATTGTTTTGACATTCGGTGTGACATCGTCTCCCCTGAAGCCGTCTCCTCTGGTCACGGCCTGGACATACTTCCCATCGCGGTAAATGGCAGAAATGCCCAGGCCGTCTATTTTCAACTCGGCGACATATTCAATTCTTTCGCCGGGAATGATTTTTTGTATTCTGTCCTCAAATTCCTTTAATTCTTCAATGCTGTAGCAATTGTCCAGGCTGAGCATCGGTGTGCGGTGTTCGACTGTGGCAAATCCGGCAAGGGCTTGTTCTCCGACTCTCTGGGTTGGAGAATCAGGAGTGATGAGCTCCGGGAATTGGCTCTCCAGCTCCTTTAGCTTTTTAACCAGTTTGTCAAATTCATAATCAGAAATCTGAGGGTCGTTATCGACGTAATATTTTTTTTCATGATACTTTATTTCCTCTCTCAATCTCTGGATTTCATGCTTGGCCTGAATGAGAGAGGTTTTTTTCATCGCCATCTTATCCCCCACCATGATTATTATCCAGGCTTGTCTCCTTTTTTGGGGATGTGGGAATGATACCTCAGGGGAGAGAATAATTCAAATGGGGAGGGGAAGCGGCTTAGCTCTATTTGATGCCCAATCTTTTTTTTGCTTCCTCTATTTGTGCATTCCACTTGTCCAAAGCGAATTTCTGCTCGTCATTGAGTTTTTGAATTGCCTTTTTTTCAGATTCGATCTGCTCATTCAGGTTCTGCATCTCTTTTTTTTCCGCTTCGGTCAAGTCCTCTTCATTTTTTTCTCCGAATTTATCATTGAAGGTTTTGGTCAGTTCCTCTAATTTGGCAGTTCTTTCTTGGGCTTCTTTGACCTTCTCGTTGAATTTAAGATCTTTATTTATAGTGAAGAAAAGAGATTCTGCCAATTCCATGGCCTTTTGGGAGTGGGTTGGAGAGAGGAAGCTTGCCTCGAGCAAGAAGCCGATGGCTTCCTGCCCGAGCACAGGATTTGATTTGGCGCTTTCAGCCTCGATGATTCCGATGTTGAAAGCCGTTTCGCCGCTCTTTTGTTTCAGGTAAGCCATTTTATAATATTTCAGAGCTTCATTTTTCTTCCCGTTTCTGTGCAGGGTCCTGGCATAGAAGCTGTAGCTTTCGAAATCCTTCAAAGCTTCGGCAACGATTAAAAAAGCTTTTTCTGCTTCGTCGTAAAACTTGAAATCATAGAGCGTCCTTCCTACACTTCTAATATTATTCAGGATTTGTTTGTCGTTCAAAATTTTATAGGAATCTATGTAGGGGCCCAGAGCGTTTTTAGCGTCTTTAGCCTTGTCAAAAGCCTGTCCTTGGGCATAATAGGCAGCGCCCAAGAGCTTGTTCCATTGGGCCCGGGCTGCTTCTTCAGACTCTTTGTTTCTGTTGGCTTTTGCCAGCTCCACAACTTGTGAAGCATAGCTTTTTGCTTTTTCTAAGTTCTGCCTGCGCTCGCCATAAATTCCTGAAAGAGTGATTAAGATTTGACACTTGATGAGGTCATCCAGGCCGCCCAAAGTCAGAGCCTTTTCGCCATAACTTACAGTTTCCTCAAGCGTCTTTCCTTCATAGGCAGAGATGCAGAGATTGGCGTTGACATAATTCTCGTATTGGGTTCCTTTCCCGGTATATTTCGTCAGATACTCTTTGAGAAGCTTGGCCCTTTGAGTCGGATCTGAGGTTGTCATTGCTTTGATATAATCTTCATTGGCAGTTTCAGTTTGAGCCAGCAGAGGAGAGATAAAAAAGATTAAGGCTAAAGCCAAAAGCCCTATTTTTCTCATTTTAGACCTCGCATAAAATTTTTTGCATGATAGCCTTCTCTGATAGAAATGTCAATATGAGAGACTTAAAAGCCAAAAATCTAACTTCCTAAAATAAATAAGCAAAAAATATGCCAAAATGAGAAAAGAGATATTTTTCTGGTGCCGACAGAATATTTGGAAATTTCGCTAAATGTCATATAAAATAACGAGGATGGCTCACAAAAGAGAAGATTTTCCGGCCGTTTTTCAGGACAGGGTGGGAAAGCCCTTGAAAGAGTCTGTATCTCTCAAGGATTATTCAAACTTCAGAATAGGCGGGAAGGCCGCTTATTTTTTTGAAGCTTCCACAATTCGGGAGCTGGCGGCTTCGATTCTTGTGGCGCGCTCAACCTCCATTCCTTATTATCTAATCGGAGGCGGGAATAATTTATTGTTCGATGACGATGGATTCCCCGGTCTGATTATAAAAAATGCGGCTGCCGGAAAGGAACGGAGAGGTCAAATGGAGATAGAGGCTTTCTCCGGCAGCCCTTTGAGTGGTCTTCTTCAATTTTCGGTAAAAGAAGAGTTAGCCGGCTTCGAATTTTTAGCAGGAATTCCGGGAACGGTTGGCGGGGCTGTTTTCGGCAATGCGGGCGCCTTTGAGCGCAACATCGGGGAATTTTTAAAAGAAGCTCTAATCCTCAATCATAAAAATGAACAGGTTAGAGTCAAAAGAGATTATTTTGAGTTCGGATATCGCCAGAGCATTCTCAAGAAAAGACACGAAATCCTCTTGCAAGCTGTTTTTGAGCTTGATGAGGGGGAGAAGAAGAAGATAGAAGCGAGGGTTGAGAGCAATCTGGAAATCCGCAGGAAAAAGCATCCCCCGCAAGGGACGGCCTATCCCGGAAGCTATTTCAAGAATGTCGTCCTCCCAGACGGGAAGAAAGTTCCTGCCGGTTATTATCTGGAAAAGGTCGGCGCGAAGGAGATGCGGGTGGGGGGAGCGTATGTTTATCCCGGACATGCGAATTTCATCATTAACCAGGGAAATGCTTCAGCACGGGATGTTCGCCGACTCGCCCTGGAGCTCAAGCGGCGGGTTAAGGAGCAGTTCGGTATCGAGCTCGAAGAGGAGGTTATCGACCTTCGAGCAGATTTTTCATTGCCCTGATTTTTGGCGAAGAGAGCCTTTTTTTTCTTTTTGCTATTTCCAGCGCTTGCTCAGCCAGCTTCCTGTATGTTTCATGATAAGAGGGGAAAGCGCGCAGTGCTTTAAGATGGCTGTTAACCGATTTCTGGTCTCCTCTGAGAACTGGTCCGGTCAGAGATGCCCCGATGTTAAATTTTTTTACATTGTGTAAAGTCCCTTCAATTAAGGGCAGAAGAACCTGGAAGGCTTTTTCTTCGCTCAAGGCTATTCCCTTAAGCAAAGAGACGGCCATATCCAAGAGGACAACCAGAAAGTTGGAGGCTATGCTGCAGGCTGAATGGTAAGCGGCCTTATCTTTCGCTTTAAGAAGAAGGGGACGGCCGCCCAGCTCCCGCACAATCTTTCGAGCCGCTCTCAGAGCTGGGCTGTATCCTTCGAGTCCAAAATAGATGCCCTTGAAATGTTTTGAAGCGGTTCTTTTCCGGGCAAAAGACTGGACAGGATGGAAGGAGGCGGTCAAGGCTCCCTTATCCCTTAAAGGTTTGAGGACTGTTGAAGAGAGGAGCCCTGAACAGTGCAAGACCAGCTTTTTCGACCAGTCGATATTCGAGGCGGCAAGCTGGGCCACGACTTTCTCCATCTCTTCATCCGGAAGACACAAAAAGACTGATTCCCCAAGCCTTGCGGCTTGGACGTTATCGGCAAAGGCTCTCCCCTCTCCGATTATTTTTCTGCTTTCTTCTGCCGAAGAGCGCCTTTTGCAGGAGAGGGCTTTTATCCTGTAACCTTTCTTGGAAAGGGCAGAGGCCAGAGATGTTCCCAGCCTCCCGGCGCCGATGATAGAGATATTGTTCATTTTCTCTCTTTAAAAATATTAAGCCAGTGGTTTATCTCCAGCGGAGAAAGCTTTGAGACTTTTTTCTGAAATTCCTGAAACCTTCTATCTTGCTTCAAGGTCGTCTTGAGTTCACGGCTGAAATCTTTCGAGCTCAAAGCCTTGGCTCCTTTTGACGCGGCAAATCTTTTTATCTCACGGTCCGAGCTGACGACGAAGAATCTTCTTAAATCTGTTTCGCTGGCAATGATTTCTTTGATGAGCCCATCAGCGCTCTGTCCAGAAGGAGGGTAGAAGATGGAGAACTTCTTTTTCTCGTATTTTTCCAGCTCTTGATCTGGAGTTCCGTCAAAGACAACACAGACTCTTGTCTTTTTGCGGCGCTGAAAAATCGAAAGGTCATGAATCAGGCTGTATTTGCTCTGTTTTTCTCTGAAGCTGTGGGGGAAGAGATGACCCATTAAATTATTGCCGTCGATTAAGTATGGCACTTAAAGTTCAAAATAGAGGCAAGAGAGCTTTGAGAGCCTATAAGCGGTAAGTCTCTCCTGGCTTGAGAATAATGACTTCCGCCAGGCCTCCGACTCTTTTCTTGAATTCCTGAGGGTCAGCGCTGACAATCGGGAAAGTGTTGTAGTGGACGGGAATGACTTTCTTGCTCTGAATAAACTCCACCGCCTTGGCCGCTGAGGGGATGCCCATGGTGTATCGGTCTCCGATGGGCAGGAAGCTCAGGTCCGGCTTGAAGAATTCACCGATAAGCTTCATGTCATAGGTCAATCCTGTATCTCCGGCGTGGTAGATTTTCTTTCCGTCCATTTCGATCACCACTCCGGCCGGGTCGCCTTTCTCGGCGGAGTGGAAAGCTTGAACCATATGAACCTTGACTCCTTTGGCTTCGACTGTGCCGCCGATATTCATTCCTTCGGCCAAGATGCCCTGTTCTGCGGCTTCGACAGCTATCTCGTGAATGGCAACAAGGGTCGCGCCGCTTAATTTACAGATGGCGAAAGCATCGCCCAGATGGTCTGAATGATAATGGGTGACGACGACAAGGTCCGCATCTGTAATTTTTTCCGCTGATATGGACGCAGTTGGATTTCCGGTTAAGAAGGGGTCGATGTAGACAATTTTCGAGCCCTTTATCTTTACCGCAGAGTGCCCAAGCCAGGTTATTTCCATTGTCCCTTACCTCCTTTATAAAAATTGATCTCGCGATTTCTCTGAAGGTTTTAACCCACAGAGCTCTCTGCCGCTGATTATCCTGGCGGCCGGAACATCCGTCTTGCGCCCGCTGCTTATTCTCTGATTCTTTGAATTCGAGCTCCAAGAGACTTGAGCTTTTCTTCAAGTTTTTCATAGCCCCGATCCAGATGTTCGACTTCGTTGACAACAGTTTCTCCCTTGGCAATCAAACCCGCCAGGACAAGAGAGGCTGAAGCCCTCAAATCAGTGGCTATGGTTTCCGCTCCAGAGAGGGGAGTTTTTCCTTTGACGATGGCCTTGTCTCCATATACCTCGATATTGGCTCCAAGGCGGAGGAGCTCGTTGATGTGCGAGAAACGCCTATCGAAGATGGTTTCGGTAATGATCGATGTCCCTGAAGCTTGAGTCATCAAGACAATAAACTGCGCCTGCATGTCAGTCGGAAATCCGGGGTAGGGGGAGGTGGTGATATCTTGAGGCTTGATCTCTTCACTGCCAATAACCCGGAGTGAATGGCTGTTGAGTTCCTCTATCTTTGCTCCTGAATACCTCAGTTTTTCAATGATGAGGCCGAGGTGATCAGGCCGGGTATGAGTCAGGATGAAATTGCCTCTGGTCAAAGCCCCGGCAACAAGAAAAGTTCCTGCCTCGATCCGGTCAGGGATAATGTCATGGGAGGCGCCGCCCAGCTCTTTGACCCCCTTTATGCGGATGGTCTCTTCTCCTGCTCCATCAATCTTGGCTCCCATTTTAACCAATAGCTCACAGAGATTCGTCACCTCTGGTTCCAGAGCGCATTTTTTTAAAATTGTCTCACCTTTGGCCAAGGCTGCGGCCATGACCAGGTTTTCGGTTCCTCCTACTGATTTCTTTTCGAATTCTATCACTTTTCCCTGAAGACTTTTTGCCTCAGCTTTGATGTAGCCGTGCTCAAGGTTTATCGAGGCGCCCAGCTTTTCGAGCCCATGGATATGAAGGTCTATCGGACGCGAACCTATGGCACAGCCCCCGGGTAAAGCGACGACGGCTTTTCCAAAGCGGGCCAAAAGCGGGCCTAAAACGAGGATGGATGCCCTCATCGCCCGCACAAGCTCATAAGAGGCTTCGGCGGATTCAAAATCTTTGACCTGGATGGATAAAGAATTTTTCTTCAGCTGGTATCTTGCGCCGAGCTCTTTCATCAGGGTCAATATAGTGAAGACATCCTTAACAAGAGGGACATTCTTCAAGCGAACTTTTTCTCTGGTCAAGAGGCAGGCAGCGATGGCCGGTAAAACAGCGTTCTTGGCTCCGCTGATTTTGACTTTCCCTTTTAACTGAATATTATTATCGCCAAGAATCCTGATTTTTTCCATTGCCAACATTCTAAATGAACGGTATCCAAAATTCAACCGCCCGCTATTTTCATTGAAAGAAA
>CAZGMN010000008.1:8810-30438 GCA_964526905.1 uncultured Eubacteriales bacterium | reverse complement strand
GCTCCCTCTCTTTGCCGGAATCTATTCCCGCGGGGCCGGAATAGGGCCGGCGACAGCCTTCCTTTATTCCGGCCCGGCGATCAATGTCTTAGCCATCATCTTCACGGCCAAGGTTCTAGGCTACAAACTCGGTTTGGCTAGAGCGCTGGGAGCAATTTGCTTTTCGGTGATTATCGGTTTGCTCATGCATCTTTTCTTCGGAAAACAGGATAAAAAAGATAAGGAAGAGTCTGGTTTTGTAGAGGTCGATGATATTAAAGAGCCGAGGCCGCTGGCTAAAACGGCCCTTTACTTTGCGGTGATGGTTGGGATCCTGGTTT
Source organism: uncultured Eubacteriales bacterium (assembly GCA_964526905.1). Classification (GTDB taxonomy): domain Bacteria; phylum Acidobacteriota; class Aminicenantia; order Aminicenantales; family Aminicenantaceae; genus CAZGMN01. The sequence goes on along the minus strand of CAZGMN010000008.1, from coordinate 30,118 downwards.
TTATCAACTGGGGAAAATCGGGCCAGGAGCTTAAGCTCTGGTATTTTATCTACAGGGCTAAATGGTTTATTGGCGGCGCGCTTCTTGGCTTCCTTGCCTGGATGATTTTGAATTGGTTCAAGAAGGCAGAGCTTAAAGAGTGGAGCTTTTCCACATGGATATTCGCCAAGCAGATTTTTCCTCTTCTTTTAGGAGGAGTCCTAATCTCTGGTTTTTTGCTGGGAAGGCCTGGTCATGAAGGGATCATCCCCAGTCACTGGGTTGCTCACCTTGTTGGAGGAAACGGGCTGGCGGCGAATTTTTTTACTTCTGTCGCTGGCGCTCTGATGTATTTTGCCACCTTGACTGAAGTGCCGATACTTCAGGGACTCTTGGGTTCGGGAATGGGACAAGGCCCGGCCTTGGCTTTGCTCTTGGCCGGACCGTCTCTCTCTCTCCCCAGCATGCTTGTCATCCGCAGCATCATTGGCACGAAAAAGACCTTGGTCTACATCGGGCTAGTGGTGATTATGGCCACAATCTCCGGCCTAATCTACGGAGCGATTGCTGGATGAAGAACTAAGCTTTATTTATTGTGTTTATTAGGAGGTTAATCAATGGAAATTAGAATTTTGGGGCCGGGTTGCCCCCGCTGTCAGGAGGTCGAGAAAAGGACTTTTAATGCTCTGGCCGAGCTGAACGTCTCGGCCGATGTTCAGAAAGTCACCGACATCAAGAGAATTGCTGAGTACAAAATCATCGCAACTCCTGGCCTGGTGGTCAACGGTAAAGTAAAAAGCTATGGCCGAATCCCTTCTTTGGGTGAGATCAAAAGCTGGATCAAAGAAGAGCTGTAAAAATTCAAAAGCACTTGATGCGTTTGTATTAGCTTTTTAAAAGAACACCAGGAGAGGAGATTATATGAGAGAAAATAGTGAAAAGAAGAAAAAGCTTTCAATGCTGGATAGGTTTTTAACCTTATGGATATTTATAGCGATAGGTGCGGGCATCATATTAGGTTACTTTGCTCCGTCAATAACTCATTTCATTGCCAATCTTCAATTGGGCACGACTTCCATTCCCATCGCTGTCGGCTTAATCCTTATGATGTATCCTCCGCTGGCCAAGGTGAGATATGAGGAGATAGGAAAAGTTATTCGCAACAAAAAGCTTCTCGCCTTTTCCCTGATCCAGAACTGGATTGTCGGCCCTGCGCTGATGTTTTTATTGGCGATTGTTTTTCTCCGTAGCCACCCAGAGTATATGATAGGAGTCATTCTTGTCGGGCTCGCCCGCTGCATTGCCATGGTTATCGTCTGGAATGAACTCGCTGAGGGAGACAGAGAGCTTGCAGTGGGATTGGTGGCCTTTAATGCCATCTTCCAGGTCCTTTTTTATGCCGTTTATATTTATATTTTTATCACTGTCTTTCTCAATGCACTCGGGCTGGTGAAAGGGCTGAACGTGAGTGTCTCAATCACGGAAGCAGCCAAGACTGTTTTTATTTACCTGGGCATACCTTTTCTGGCTGGCATCATCACTCGCTTCTCTCTGCTGAGGGCCAAAGGAAAAGAATGGTATGAAAGTGTTTTTGTTCCCAAAGTAAGCCCGATAACGCTCGCTGCCTTGCTCTTCACCATCGTTGTCATGTTCTCGCTCAAGGGTGAATACATCATTCAATTGCCTTTGGATGTCCTCAGGGTGGCGATTCCTCTCGCCATTTATTTTTTACTGATGTGGTTCGTGACTTTCTTTATCGTCAGGAAAATCGGCGGGAATTATCCACAGACGGCTGCGGTTTCTTTTACAGCAGCGAGCAACGATTTTGAGCTGGCGATAGCCGTGGCCATTGCTATTTTTGGCATAAATTCCAATCAGGCTTTTGCAACCGTGATCGGTCCTCTGATCGAAGTTCCTGTTCTCATCAGCCTTGTTAATGTTGCCTTGAGATTCAGGAAAAAACTTTTTTCTTGATATTATTCATCAGCTCATTATTGTTGCGATGAATTTTTTGCAGCTCATAAGCGCGGCAAATCCAAAAGAAAGGTTTTCCAGTTGCTTTTTTTCATTTGTCTGGGCGCGATGAAGATATTATAATTTGACTTCGATAAAGAAGAAAATCCGATTTAATTTTTTTATCCGTGTATATTCTAAAAGCGGGCGATCGACTCAATCTAAGCTAAAAAGGCGTTGAAGTAATGAGCTTGAGGAAGATAAAGCTGCCCCACACTCTCGTCCTCATCTACTTAATGGTCGTTCTGACCGTCATCGCCACCTGGATTATCCCTGGAGGGCAGTACGAGAGGATAGAAAAAGACGGCCGGACCATACCTGTTGCCGGCTCTTTTCGATTCAGCGAGCATCAGCCTCAAGGTCTTGGAGCTCTTTTCATCTCTCCGGTTAAAGGATTCATTGACGCAGCGCCGATCATTGTCTTTGTCTTTATTGTCGGCGGCGCTTTTTCGGTCATCCAGAAGACAGGCGCCATCACGGCCTTCATCCACAATCTTGCCTTGAACTTTGGCCAAAGCAAAGCCTTGCGTGCCCTGCTCATTCCGGTGACCATGATTGTTTTTTCACTGGGCGGCGCGATTTTCGGCATGTGCGAGGAGGCGATGCCCTTTGTCCTTGTCTTTGTTCCCCTGGCCCTTTCTCTCGGCTACGACACCATTGTCGGTGTTTGCATTCCCTTTATCGGTGCGGCTTCGGGTTTTGCCGGAGCCTTCTTCAATCCCTTTACGGTGGGAATTGCCCAGGGAATTGCCGGCCTGCCTCTCTATTCTGGAATCGGCTACAGACTTGCTGTCTGGGCCGTCGGGACAGCTATAGCCATAACAGTTGTCATGCGCTATGCCAACCGGATTTTAAAAGACCCGAAAATAAGCCCAACTTACGAAGAGGATTTGGAAAGGAGAAAGAGTCTTGAGATCAACACTGCAAGTCAAGAGAAGGTCAGGATTCTCAGCTCCCATAGGCTTGTGCTTTTTCTCTTTCTTTTTGGCATGATTCTTTTGGTCTTTGGAATCCTCCATTTTAAATGGTACATCAACGAGATAGCCGGCCTTTTCCTTGCCTTAGGAATTTTTTCTGGAATTCTTGGCAGGCTGAGCTCGACAGAGCTGGCCAAATCCTTTGTCGATGGTGCAAAGGATATGATCAACGCTGCCCTGATTATCGGCTGTGCCCGGGCCATTTTAGTCGTGGCCATGGACGGGAAAATCCTGGATACCCTGCTTCATTCAATGGCCAGGGTCATCTCGAATTTCCATCCCGTCATTTCTTCCCAGCTGATGTTTATCTGCCAGTGCATCATCAATTTCTTTGTCCATTCCGGAACGGCCCAGGCTGCTCTGACCATGCCGATTATGGCTCCTCTCGGCGACCTGGTGGGCATCACCCGCCAGACCTCAGTCTTTGCCTTTCAGCTTGCTGAGTATATAAACCCTGTCCTTCCCACCTCCGGGGTGACAATGGGAGTGTTAGGCCTTGCCAGGCTGAACTGGGAGAAGTGGGCGAAGTGGCTCATTCCGCTTCTTCTGCTCTGGGTCATCTTCGGCCTTCTTTCCCTCATCCCGCCAGTCTTGATGCGCTGGGGCCCTTCCTGAGGGAACTGGCCATCCGGCTTGAGATTTTAGCAATCTTTCAACAAACTCTTCACAAAATCCTAATGGCTTTCTTTTCGGAGAGGATTGGATTCTAAGCAAAAGATGAGAAAGAACCAGCGAAGAATTTAATAGAAGCTGATAAAAAAACTTCTTTACGAGTTTCCAAATAGAAAGATTATCAAAGAGGAAAAGTTCATTTCGGTCTTGCTGCCTGCCAGCCCAGCGACAACTGCTGGGCCAACTGCTTCACCAGTTCTTCGTTGCCCGGCTTTGAGGCGATATTCTCGTTCTCCATGGGGTCGGTCTCATGGTCGTAGAGTTCGACGGCAATCAGGCGGTTGTCGAGCCGATCCCGCCACTCGATATAGCGATAGCGCTCGGTCCGCATCGCATGCCCCATGAATCGATTGAAAAATCCTCTGGCGAACTGGCTGAAAGCTGCGCTCTTCCAGGGCCGTCCAGGATCTTGAAAAAGCGGCACCAGACTTGTTCCTTCCAGGTTCTGCGGCTTCTCCAAGCTGGCGAGTTCACAGAGCGAAGGATAGATGTCCACGAGTTCCACCAGAGCCGAAGTGGATTCCCCTTTGTTCGGCTGCCCGGGAGCGGAAATGATCAGTGTGGAACGGGTATCACATTCGAAGTTGGTCAGCTTGCCCCAGCCGCCGTGCTCTCCCAGTTTCCAGCCGTGGTCGCTCAGAAGGACGACAATGGTATTTTCCCGCAGTTCCATATAATCAAGGGCGGCCAGGACTCGTCCGATCTGGGCGTCGATGAAACTAACACAGGCATAATAGCCGTGCTTCAACAGCCTCGCCTTGGCCTCATCGATCAGTCCTTCTGTCGGGTTCGGCACCTGGACAAAATCTTGGTGGCTGGCCAGTTCCGTCAGGAAATTGATGGCAAATCGGGGAGCGCCCTTGGGGAGAAAGTAATTTTGAGCCAGAGGGATCTCCTCGCGCTTATAGAGTTCCCAGTATCGTTTGGGGGCAACAAAAGGAAGATGAGGCTTCATGAACCCGATGCCGAGAAAAAAAGGCGTTCTCTTTAGGAGCTTCCACAAAGTGACAAGGGCTACATCTGCCGCAGCGCCATCCCAGTAGAGGCTGTCCGGGGCATCGAAGGCTTCTGTCGCCGGGCCGCGGATATAGGCGTCTATCCAGGCCTGGGACCATCCCAGCTTTCTGGCTGCGGCAGCTCGTTCTTCCTGGCGAGCTCTGGTCTCAGCTGACATGTAGATGTTGTTTATGGGGATGATGGGATCGGGCTGGCTCCAGGAAGGAGGATCCGGCAGAGTGTTGTGAAAAATTTTGCCGACCTTTAGGCTCTCATAGCCGTTGTTTTTAAAAAGTTGCGGGAGGGTGACAATATCAGGGTGGTCTCGGCGAAAAGGAGTTTCATTGTTCCAGACATGGAGAGTATCAGGCCGCAATCCTGTCAGCAGGCTGGCGCGGGACGGGTTGCAGACCGCCTGCTGGCAGTAAGCGCGGGAAAATACCAAACCTCGCTTGGCAAGCAGGTCGATGTTCGGAGTCTTTACCAGGTTGCAGCCATAACAGCCCATCTCCGGCCGCAGGTCATCGACGATGATGAACAGAACATTGGGACGCTTTTCTTGTTCCGAGGCAGAACGGAAGGGGAAGAAGCGCGGGAGCAGTCCGGCGGCAGCAACGCCCGCCAACTGAATGAACTCCCTTCTCTTCAGGCTCGACGCCATCTTCCTTCCTGCAACCTTCCTCCTAGGCGCACAAGGGACCCCAAAAGAAGGCCCGATTCAAGCTTTTCTCTATATTAAAGCTGCGATAATTATTAGAAAAGTTGTCGGAGTTTGTCAAGATACATCTGATTAACGGGGAGCATGCCGTGCCACCCCAATGTCAATCATTGGCTCTCATTGAATTTAGGATGCTTACTGATCAAGGTGCAGCAAATTATCATCTTACTCCACAATCGAGGAAGTTTTTTCTTCCGAGCCGCGGCGGTTGATGGAAATGAGGGAAGTTGGAAGAAAATAGCAGAGGTTTTCGTCTAATTGGTTGCAATAAGAGCTTAGTGCTCTATAATTTTATATGATAGATAAGGCTGAATAAATGCATCGCTCGAAAGTAAGATTGGCTGGCATTGCCTTTATGTTTTTATTTTTTTTAGCGCTGAGAAATCCTGTCATGGCCTTGCTTTCTCTTCCGAAGGAGACGAATATTCTCCTGATCACCATCGACACACTCCGTTATGACAGGATCGGGATTCTGTCGGATAAATATGTGAAGACTCCGCATCTCGACAACTTCGCCCGCCGTTCCGTCGTCTTCACCAAAGCCTACGCTCATGATGTGCTGACCCGTCCTTCCCATGCCAATATCCTGACCGGGACAACTGCGCTCTTTCACGGCGTGATCGACAACCCGGGTTTCAGGCTCGAAGACCGATATTTGACCCTGGCAGAATACCTTAAGGAAAAAAAATACAGAACCGCCGCCTTTATCGGCGCTTTTGTCCTCGATGCCCGCTGCGGTCTTGCCCAGGGATTCGACCTCTACAATGATAATATCGGCGAGCAGGGCTTCGGTGAGTTTGGCTTCGTGGAGCGGAGGGGTGACCGAGTTATCAAGCCCACTATGGAATGGATTTCGAATCAGAAGGAGGACTGGTTCTGCTGGATCCACCTCTTTGATCCTCATGACCCCTATGAGCCGCCCCAACCGTTCAAAGAAGAGTATAAAAATGACCTCTATTCTGGAGAGGTCGCTTTCGTCGATGCCCAACTTGGCCTTCTCTTCGATTACCTTGAGCAAAGCGGATTGTTTCAGAAAACCGTCATCATCCTCACCGCCGACCACGGAGAGGCCCTGGGAGAGAAGGACGAAATCACTCACGGCTTTTTCGCCTATAACAATGTCCTTCACATTCCATTGATCTTGTATTTTCCCGGGAACGAACCCAAGTTTGTCTCGGAAAATGTTTGTCATACTGACATCTTCCCCACCGTCTGCGATTTGCTCGGCCTTCCTCTTCCCCCCAATCTCCAGGGTGAATCGCTCCTGCCCATCATCGAAGGAAAGGAGCGGAAAAATAAATTGATATACTTCGAATCCATGTCACCGAATATCTCCATGAGTAGCGCGCCGCTCACGGGCTTCATCCAGGTAAGCCGAAAGTTCATTGACCTGCCCATCAAGGAAGTCTATGACCTGAACGAGGATTCCGAGGAAGAGAATAACCTTGCTTCGGCCGCCGACATTTCGCAGCTTGCCAAGACGCTGGAGACGTTGAAAGCAAGCCTGAAGGGAAAGGGCACCAAGCAGGATTTGGAGGGAAAGGACGAGGACATCCTTCCTCTCTTAAAGAGTCTGGGTTATATTTCGGGCACTCCTTCCAAAAAGAAAAGCTATGGAATCGAAGACGACCCTAAAACCCTCCAGCCTCTCATCACCCATCTGCGCCAGGCGATCCTGGAGTCGCAATCCGGCGAGCTCGACTCAGCGGTAAAAAAAGTTCAAACCGTACTCCGCATCAGGCCGACCTATGTGACCGCTTATTCCGCCCTCGCCAAAATTTATTATAACCACGGCAAGCTCGATCAAGCGGTATCCGCCTTAAGGGAAGGATTGACCAAGAATCCCGATAACCTTCACTTGACGGGGAGTCTGGGTATCATGCTGGTCATAGACAAACAATCAAAGGAAGCCATCAAAGTTCTCGAATACTGCACGAAAAAAGCGAAATACAATCCGGAATATGTCAATTATCTCGGCCTGGCTTATATGAATGTTGGAGAGTATGAGCTCGCCAAAGAAAGATTTGAGAGAGCCCTTGAAATCGCCCCAACTTTGGTCGCAGCTTTTAACAACCTCGGCTATCTGTATTTGATGCTCTATGTCAAGACAAAGGACAAGAAACAGTTGGACTTCGCCATAGAGAATTTCGACAAGGCGCTCGCTTACGACCCCGAGCGGCTGTCTGCCATAAAGGGAAGAGATGCCGCCCTCAAGTATAAAAACGAACAAAATTAGCTTAGATTAGCCAAAAAGCCTCTTTCTTAACCCTCACACCTGAGTCAGCTCATTATTCGATATATTTTCTGAAACGGAGGGAGCTGGAGAAAGAGCTTTCTAAGTTTGGTTTATGCCAGACCCTCGGCTGGGGAATGACCATTGAATTCAGGATTTTTTTCGAATGTCGGAAGATATTCTTGCCGTCTTCGGCTCGGAACTATTTCTCGCGCCCTTCGTATATAAAAAATGAATGCACCGAGTTTTTTTCTAGAAATTCTCTGTTTACCGCAAGAACATGAAGGAAGGAGACTAAAGATGAGGAAAGCCGCCGTCTTTGCCTCTGTTCTTTTCCTTGCCTTTTGGCTGGCAGGGGGCCTCTCCCAGGAGAGAAAAGACGAGCCTGAGACGTCCTTCGATCCGCTGAAAACCTGGCCGGTCGAGGAACTCAAGGAGGATTTCTCCGTTCTGCGCAGTTCTATCGAGGAGGGACATGCCGGGCTTTACCGCTATTCAACCAAGGAGGAAATGGACCGGCTTTTCGACGATGCCTTTTCGGCCCTGACAGAACCCTTGACAGAGCTGGAGTTCATGCGCCTGCTCGCTCCGCTGGTTGCAGCCCTCGGCTGCGGCCATACAGGATACCAGTTTTCGAGCGGTTTATCGGCCTACGCGGAAAAACTGCCAACCTATCTTCCCTTCGGATTGAAGTTCATCGGCCGCAAGGCCTACCTGTTGCGCAATTTCAGTGACAGTCCGGACCTGCCGATGGGGGGCGAGCTCCTCTCGATCAACGGACGCGCCATGCCCGATATCATCGACAGAATGCTGCTCATCATCCCTTCGGACGGCCGCATCCAAACTGCCAAGTTCCGGAAGATGGAAAGCCCCAGGTCATTCAATATGTTTTACACGATCGTTTTCGGCTTGACCGAACAATATGCTTTAGAATTTAGATCGCCTCAGGATCACGCTTTGAAAAATCTGACAGTCCCGGGCAAGACACGAGCCGAGATCAATCGCCTTCTCGAGGAGCGCTACCCGGAGAGCGCCAAGAGCCTGCCGCCGATTTCTTTAGATTACAAAAGAGGCATTCCGGTCCTTAGCATCAGGACCTTCGGCAGCGGCGCCTACACGCAGGCTAAGATTTCTTATCCCGGATTTTTGGAAAGGACCTTCCAGGAACTGAACGACAAGAACATGGCGAGCTTGATCATTGACCTTCGAGATAACGGCGGCGGGGAAGACGCCTTCGGGAAAATTCTCTTTGCCCACCTGACCGACAAGCCCTTCCAGTATTATGCTGCGCTGGAAATCAAAAAAACGGAGTTTGATTTTTTCAAATACACAAATATCCCTGCGGAGCGGCGGTCGCAGACTGGCGGCCGCTTCCAAAAGAACGCCCGCGGCTGGTATGATGTTCTATTTCATCCCAATGTCGGAACCCAGCAGCCCATCAGCCCGATGTTTAAGGGGAAAGTCTTTGTCCTCATCAATGGAAGAAGCTTCTCGGCCTCAGGCGAGACAACATCACCCATGCACTACCACAAGAAGGCTGTCTTTATAGGAGAAGAGTGCGGCGCCGGCTACTATGGAAATAACTCCGGATTTATGCCGACCGTGACTTTGCCCCATACCAAGATCCGTGTGGTGATCCCCCTCATCCGTTATACCATGGCTGTAGATGGCTATCCCGCTGACCGGGGGATTATCCCGGAATATCCGGTCGAGCCGACGATTGAAGATCTTCTCCAGAACAAGGATACGGTCATGGAATTCGCAATAGACCTGGTGAGCAAAGCAAGATGAATTTATCTTATCCATTTACCATCATTTCGAAGATCCGATCGTCTTGCTGCGCAAGGCCAAATCCTCGCTTAAACCCACCGAAGCGGAGGGAGCTGAAGACAGAGCTTTTGAAATTCGGTTTATGTCAGAATCTCGGCTGGGGAACGACCATGCCCAGCGCCATTTGACCCTTTATCTCGGTAAAAATATTTTCTGAATATTTAGCTATAAGCTGCGAGGTGTAGCTGGCGATGATCGTGGCTGTGTTGGCGTCTGGCCCCACCTATCCCAATTGCTGATAGAAAAGGTGCTGCTGATAGCGTCGACTATTCCCACTTCATCTTATAAACAACTAATTCTTTATAGCCGCTTTCTTTTTCACAGATGGTATAGATACGATTGTGCTTTGCCCTTATTGAGATCTGCCGGGAATCCATGCGGCTTTTAACCGGAACTCTTCCGAAAAAAACGCCTTCGGGAGTAAAAATATCAAAAATCCAATCATTCGGGCTTGCGCTTCTTTCATAGGTCATTACATATATCCTGTCCTCTTCGTCTGTGAAAAGATATTGAAAAGGCGGAAAGTATTTGCGGAGTTCATATTTATGCAGAACCGGGCTTTTCTTTCTCCTTTCGAAAAAATTTCTTTTATACTCTTCCGAGAGCTCGACGGGGGCATATTCCTTTCTGATCTTGCGGATCATCTTCCCTTCCAAATCGAAAACTAAAATCTCATAACCGAGCTCTCCATCTCCGATGAATATGTGATGTGCGGAGGCTCCATCGATCCAAAAATTTCCAGGAGCATAAACTTTATCGACAACCATAACATTGGGAAAATTATAGGTATAGATTTCCTTGATATCTTCAAATCCTGATTCGCACAAGCCTAGATGATTGATAAACTTTTCTATGTTCGGCGGGAAGTTATCCTGCCAGAAAACTAAGTGTTTTTTGTTGTCGAATATTTTAAGGATGCTGATATGCGAGTTCAACGACATATCTCGTAAAAATTCTCCTTCGGTATTGTAGACTGAAAATTTTGTTTTGCCCGGATCTCTGATATTGAGTTCATTATCCCCGATGACCATCACCGAACCACCCCACTCGATCTCTCCGGGTCCCTGGCCCCTGTGGACAAAGGATTTCACGAATTTCCCTTTACTGTCGAATTTGTAAACAAAATTTTCATTGCTGGCCCAGCGTATGATATAGATTTTTCCTTCCTCATCGATATCAAACGTCTCCATATCCACCAACCCTATTTTTGCGATTTCGTCGTTTTCGGTGTCGATGGCCATTTCCTGCTCAAGAGTCAGGGAGGCCTTCATCCCCTCTAGCTTATAAGGCTCCAGATGATTGATAACTACATCCACGCCATCTTCCACAATCTTTTCGATTTTATCCTGCCTCTGCACGCAGTTAGAAATAAGAAATAAAATAAATATTATAAAAGCGAATTTTCTCATAAAATCCGTTCCTTTATCCGGTTTCTTTTTTTGATTTCTTTTTGCCCCTTCAGCCATCGTGAGGAAATATAAATCATGACTCAAAAAGATGTCAATTGGAGAAAATTTGACTCTATTCCAGATATTTTCTGAAGCGGAGGGAGCTGAAGACAGAGGCAGCGATTCCAAAGAGAAATAGGGCAAGAATCTGAGGCCAGAGCACGGCAATTCCGTTTCCTTTTAATAAGATTCCTCTCACCGCTGTGCTGAAATACCTCAAAGGATTAATAAGAGTGATGTACTGAGCGGCTTTGGGCATGTTCTCAATCGGAGAAAAGACTCCGCTGAGAAGCATGGCCGGAACCACGAAGAAAAAGGCGCTCATCATTGCCTGCTGCTGGGTCCGGGAGACAGTCGAGATGAAAAGCCCGAAGCTCAGAGTCGTCAGAATAAAAAGAAGGGAGACTCCGAATAGAAGAAGAAGGCTTCCTCTGATGGGCAAATCGAAGATGAGTTTTCCGGCAGAGATGACCAAAGTGACATCAGCCAGTCCGATCAGGATAAAAGGAATCGTCTTGCCCAGGATGAGCTCCCAGGGTTTTATCGGCGAGACGACAAGCTGCTCCAGAGTCCCCATCTCCCTCTCTTTGGTGATGGCCATCGAAGTCAGCATAAGAGTTGTCAGGAGAAGGATGAGGCAGATGACGCCGGGAACCATGAAGACCGAGCTTTCTAAATTCGGGTTATACCAGACTCTTGGCTGGGGAATGACCATGCCCAGAGCCATTTGGCCTTTTATCTCGGTAAAAATATTTTCTGAATATTTAGCTATAAGCTGTGAGATGTAGCTGGCGATGATCGTGGCTGTGTTGGCGTCTGTTCCGTCCAGGATGACCTGGAGCGAGGTCTGCTTTCCTTTCTTTAAATCTGCCTCAAACTTTTCGGGAATGACAACCGCTGCTTGAGCCTTTCCTTCCTGGACAGCCTTTTCAAGTTCGGCATAGGAATTAAGAAAATATTTGAGGTCAAAGTTTTTCGACTGGCTGAAGGAAGAGGAAAGCTGCCGGCTCTCGAAGCTGCGGTCGTAATCAAGAACAGCTAAAGAAATGTGCTTGATGTCCGTGGTTACGGCAAAGCCGAAGAGGATAAGCTGGATAATGGGAGCGATAAAGATGGGCATGAGCATTCTTCTGTCGCGGAAGGTCTGGATGAATTCTTTGCGAACAATATGGCGAATGGTTTGGAACATTTTTACTCCAGACTTAAACGCATCCTTCTGGCGCAGGCGAAGACAATGACTGAAGCAAAAAAGAGAAGCGCCAGGGTCTCAGGCCAGAGAATGGCGATCCCATTTCCTTTGAGAAAAATTCCTCTGAGAATAATTAGAAAGTATTTTGCCGGAACGAGGTATGTAAAAAACTGGATGATGCCTGGCATGCTGGAAACAGGGAAAATAAAACCGGAAAGGATAAAAGAGGGGAGAAGCGTGAAGAGGATGGAAAACATGAACGCTAACTGCTGCGACCTGGTTATGGTTGAGATGAGAAGCCCTATGCCCGAGCCGCAGATAAGAAAGATGGCCGCGGTGCAAAAGAGGAAGAGTATGTTTCCCCTCAGAGGCACTTTAAAAAGGAGAGTTCCGACAAGTATGACCAGCAAAATCTGGATAAAGCCCAGAAAGAAATAGGGAAGGAGCTTGCCGATGGTGATTTCAAGCGGCTTGGCTGGAGTGGAGATGAGCTGCTCCATCGTTCCTGTTTCCCATTCGCGGGCAATGGTCAGAGAGCTTGAGATTGAGGCCAGAACCATCATCACCACGGCAATTATTCCGGGAACGATAAAATTTGTGCTGCGCAGGTCGGGGTTATACCAGACCGCAGGCCTGAGGTCGATGGGAGGGATTCCTGCTTGGAATGCAGCCCCCTGTCTGTTTAATTTTTCAAGAATGATGTTTGAGGAAAAGGTCTGGAGCAGCCTTGAAAGGTATCCCAGGGCGACCTGAGCCGTATTGTTGTCGCTGCCATCAATGAGCAGCTGAAGAGCGCTGTCTTTTCCCTTTGATAAATCGCGAGAAAAGTTCTTAGGAATGACCATGATGACTTTGACCTTGCCTTCGTCGAGAAGCTTTTCCATAGTGGTGGAGGCGCTTGAAAGGTAAAGGAGGTCAAAGTAAACACTTCCCTCCACTCGGGAGATGAGCTCGCGGCTGAGGGAGGAATAGTCCTGGTCGATAACGGCCAGAGGGATATGCTTGACATCAAAAGTTATGGCGTAGCCAAAAAGGATGAGCAAGACTATGGGCATGAAAAGGGAGCCGTAGAGGCTTCTCGGGTCTCTGAGGATGTGGAGGCTCTCTTTCCTCATCAGAGGAATGATTCTATTCTTCATCGCTTTCTTCTTTTTTAATGGCTGAGAGGAAGACATCCTCTAAGGTCGATTCCTCTCTGCCGGTAAATTCTCTCTTCAATTCTTTAGGCGAGCCATCGGCGATGATTTTTCCCGAATAGATAATGGCCAGCCGGTGGCAGCGTTCAACCTCATCCATGTAGTGGGAGGTAACGAAAACAGTTGTTCCTCCTTCTGACAGTTGATAAATCAAATCCCAGAAGTCCCTGCGGGAGACAGGGTCGACGCTTGCCGTCGGCTCGTCGAGGAAAAGGATTCGGGGACGGTGAAGGATGGCGCATCCCAGTGATAAGCGCTGCTTCCAGCCGCCGGAGAGTTCCTTTGTCAGCGAATGTTCCCGTCCTTCGAGGCCGGCCATTCTCAATACCCATTCTTTTCCTTCTTGAATGGAAGACGGAGAGAGGCCGTGGATTCCTCCGTGAAAATCTATATTTTCCTCGACCGTCAAGTCTTGATAGAGGGTAAACCGCTGGGACATGTAGCCGATGATTTTTTTTATTTCACCGGCCTGAGTAGTGATGCTCAATCCGCCGACAGACCCTTCGCCTGAAGTGGGGCGGATAATTCCGCACAGCATACGGATTGTGGTTGATTTTCCAGCGCCGTTCGGCCCGAGGAAGCCAAAGATTTCTCCTCTGTTGACGCTGAACGAGATGCGGTTGACCGCAGTAAACCGGCCGAATGTCTTGGTTAGGCTCTGGACCTCGATGCTATTCATTCGCTCTCTGCTCCTCAACAAGAGCCAGAAATGCGTCCTCGAAAGAGGGTGGGATTCTTTTCAGGCTTCGCACCTGAATTTTTTGGCTGTCCAAGAAATCTCTTGTCCTTGCCTCCGCTTCTTTTCCTGGCTCAAAGGCAAGATGAAGAGTCTCTCCGTAAGGGTAGATATTTTTCAGGTGAGGTATGTTTCGGAGCAGGCTTCTGGTTTGTTTGTGCTCGGTGACAAGCTCCAATATCTCCTCGTCCATTTCCTGAAGCAGACTTTGAGGAGGCTTGAAACTCAGCATCCGTCCTTCATAGATGAGCCCGACGAAATGGCATCTTTGAGCTTCGTCCATGTAGGGAGTGGTGATGAGAATGGTCGTTCCCTGCCCGTTCAATTGAAAGAGGAGCTCCCAGAGCTCCCGCCTCGAGAGCGGGTCGACTCCTGTTGTTGGCTCATCGAGGAGGAGAATTTCCGGAGTGTGGAAAAGATTGCAGGACAGGGCCAATTTTTTTTGCATTCCTCCTGACAGATTCCAGGCCAATCTCTCTTCAAAGGGAGCGAGGCCGCTGAAATGGAGCAATTCTTTCTTCCGCTCTCTGAACTTATTTTTGGAGACTCCATAGAGGTCGGCAAAGAATCTCAGGTTTTCAGCGACAGTTAACTCTCCATAGAGGCTGAAATGCTGGGGCATATAGCCCAGCTTCTCTTTGAGCTGCTGAGGATTCTTGCCGACGTCGATTCCCTCAATCCGGACTGAGCCGGAGTGAGGCTTGAGCAAGCCTGCCAGCAGGCGGAGAAAGGTTGTCTTGCCTGCGCCGTCAGGGCCGATGAGTCCGATGATTTTCCCCTTTTCGATTTCAAAGCTGATATTGTCGACTGCGGTCAGGTTGCCAAATCTCTTTGTCAGGTTTTCTATTCTTGCTGTAATCATTTCAGGATGAAAAGAATGAAAACGGGACAATCTCCTTTTTTAGGTGGAAATAAGATGCTTGCCCTGCCATGGATGGAGTTTAATCTGACGGAGACTTTTGTGAAGTCGCGGAGTCGATAATAATTTTTACATCCACCGGCATTCCTGGCTTGAGCTCACCTTCTGTGTTTTGAAGGTAAGATTTGACCCTGAAGACAAGCTTCAGGCGCTCTTCCTTGGTTTGAATATTTTTAGGAGCAAATTCAGCTTGGTCAGAGATATAATCCACTCTTCCTTTAAAGACTTTGTCCGGAAAGGAGTCAGAGATGACTTCGATCGGACTCCCGACCTTTACCCTTCCGACATATCTTTCAGGGAGATAAGCATTAACATAAGCCTGGTTGAGGTCGATGAGGCTGAAAAGGAGCGTTCCCGCCAGGGCTAACTCTCCCTTTTCGATATGCCTTATCTCGAGGAAGCCGTCAACCGGAGAAATGACTCTTGTGTCTTGAATCTGACTCTGGAGGAATTGCTCTTGAGCCTGGAGGCCGCTGATTTCGGCTTCGACCATCTCAATCTCTTCTTTTTCCTTTCCCCGCAAGAGAAGCTGATAGTTCTCATCAGCGCTCTTGTGCCCTTCCTGAGCGGCCTTGAGCCTCAAATCCGCCTGCTCTTTTTGCGCCTCTGAGACTGCTCCTTCGCTGAGAAGCTTGGTCAGCCGCTGCTCGTTCTTCTGGGCAAGCTCCAGCTCTTTGCCCGCCTCTTCCAGTTGGCTCTTGGCCATGGCGATGAGCTCCTTCTTTGTCCCTTTCTTGAAGAGCTCTAACTTTGAGCGCGCACCTTCCAAGCCGGCCCGGACCTGGCTCAACTGGATGAGAAGCTTCTCGTCATCCACAAGACAGAGCAGGTCTCCTTTTTTTATCTTATCTCCCTCTTTGGCATAAATCTCTTTGATTTCCCCCTGAACCTTAGCTCTGATTTCTGTCTCTACGGCTTCGATCAGACCTGAGGCCTCGATGGCTTCAGACTTGTTGGAACCTTTATTGCAGCTTAGAAAGAAAATTGGAAGAAGGGCGAAAGACAAAGCAAGGAGAAAAGGGATAGACCGTTTCATTCTCTTCCCCGATAATAGGCGCTCGGCATAAATGTTTTTTCCTTCTCTTGTCGGATAATTTTGAAGGTTAATATATCATAACACAGTCGTATTCAAAAAATAACCTGTCCCTTTTTTTGAAACCAGATTGAGCCCTTTGCCGTATAAATTATTTAAGTTCTCTTCCATCTTGTGTGGGTGAAGAATTGGTGGAGAGACCTTCATAGAAGCCACACAAAAAAGAAGAGATTCGTTATTTAGGATTAAGCGTGTTGAGGAAATTTCTTATCGATAATGGCTTTTCAGATTGAAATAATGTAAGTTTATTCATTATGCGTTCCCGCTGAAAATCAAAAAAGAAATGGAAGAATGTCATTGAGAAAACTGCAGGATTTGAGATTTGTCATTTTGGCACTTGCCGTCATGAGCCCGGCTTTGGTTGTTAAGGAAGCAAATTTTCTTTATGCCGCCGAGACTGAGGAAACATCGAGCTTTATTCAGCAAGGCCAGGAGAAAGCTGCGCAGAGACCTAAAGCTCAGAGCTATACGGTCAGGCGCGCAGCGTCGGAGATAAAAATAGACGGCGCTCTGGAGGAAAAGGCCTGGTCTGAAGCTGCGGTCATAAAACTCCCCTACGAATGGTGGCCCGGCGATAATATTCCAGCTCCAGTCAATACCGAATGCCTGGTCACTTTTGACAATAAAAATTTCTACATCGCCTTCCGCTGTTTCGACCCTGACCCTTCCCAGATTCGTGCCCATCTCATGGACCGTGATGCCACCGATACTCTTATCCAGGATGACCACATCAGTGTCATGCTCGATACTTTTAACGATGAGCGGAGGGGATTTCAGTTCAGGGTTAACCCCCTCGGCGTTCAGGCTGATGCCAATTTCAGTGAGTCAGAAGGGTATGAGGATTTTTCCTGGGATGCCATCTGGAGCTCCGCAGGAAGCATCGAGGACTGGGGCTATGCCATAGAAATGGCTATTCCTTTTAACCAGCTCCGCTTTCCTCAAACCTCTGAGGTTCAAATTTGGGGCTTCAGTGCAGAACGCTCTTATCCCCGCAATGTCCGCCACCGAATGACTTCCCACCGCAGAGACCGAAACCTGAGCTGCATCATCTGCCAATTCAATAAGATTAGCGGTATTCAGGGAATTTCCCCTAAATTGAACCTGGAGTTTGACCCGACGCTGACAGCTGTCCGCACAGATAAGCGTGAAAGCTTTCCCTCGGGATCCATGGCAGAGGGCAAGGGAAAAGCTGACCCAGGCCTCACCTTGCGCTGGGGGATCACTCCCAACGTGATTCTCAATGCCGCAGTTAATCCTGATTTTTCTCAAGTTGAGGCTGACGTGGCTCAACTTGAAGTCAACACCAGGTTCGCTCTCAGGTATCCTGAGAAACGGCCATTCTTCCTTGAGGGAGCAGATTTTTTTCTCACTCCCTTTGAGGCGGTTTTTACCAGGACTGTGGCTGACCCGGACGGCGGAGTGAAGATTACTGGAAAAGTTGGCAAAAATGCCTTTGGCTTTTTCGGGACTTACGATAGAATCAATAATTTGATTTTTCCTTCCAATCAGGGTTCGGCCTCGGCCTCGATCGACTCGGATGTTTCAAGCGGAGTCTTCCGCTACCGCCGGGATATCGGCCAGAACTCCACCCTCGGAGTCCTCTATACCGGACGAATGGCAGAGGATTATTTCAACCATGTCGCCGGATTGGACGGCTTTTTAAGGCTGTCAAAAACAAAATCCATAAGCTTCCAGTATCTTCACTCTGAGACGGATTATCCTGATGACCTTTCACTGGCCTACGGCCAGAAGCTTGGCGATTTTGGCGGTGATGCCTTTACGGCCACATTCCTCCATGTCGGCCGAAACTGGCAATATGGGGCCGGGTACAGGGACCTTTATCCCGGCTTCAGGGCCGACCACGGCTATATTCCCCGAGTGGATACTCGGACCGTGGCCGGCATGCTAGCCCGAGTCCTGTGGGGAAAGAGCGACGGCTGGTTTACTCAGATTGTTTTTGGAGCTCAGGGTGCTGCAACCTGTGACCATCAAGGAAACCTCACTGACCGCAACATCGACCTGAGCTTGAACTATCTGGGCCCCTTACAATCAACTTTCACCGTTGACTATGCCCGAAACAGAGAGCTCTACTTGAACCAATCATATGAATTAGAAGTTTTTAGCTGGGGCTACGAGCTCAAGCCGGCAGGAGGACTTCGCTTCGGCTTCAACATTCAATCCGGAGACAGTGTTGACTACTATAACCAGAGAAGAGCCAGGGTATTGAGGTTCATGCCTAACATTGAGATGGGTCTTGGCCGGCAGGTCAACATCAATTTCATGCATGTCTTTGAGGGACTCGCCCTCGGCTCAGAGAAAATATACGAAGCTAACCTCAGTCAGCTCCGCCTTGTTTTTAATCTTAATGTCAGGACATTCGTCCGGGCCATCGTTCAGTACCTAAATGTCACCAGGAATCCTGCCCTTTATCTTTTGCCTCTCGACCCGAAAACAAACACACTCTTCACCCAATTCCTGTTTTCTTATAAACTCAATCCTCAAACGGTGCTCTTCATCGGATATTCAGATAATTACCTGGGCATGACTGGAATTGATATCACTCAGACCGACAGAACTTTTTTCGTCAAACTCGGCTATGCCTGGGCAAGATAGGTTTGTTGACAATCTTCAGGGTTTAATTTAGAATTTTTTCACATTATGGCTGAAAAAAAAATAATGGTTGTCGACTTCGACAAGAGAAGCCTGGATTCTCTGGTCAAGCTTCTCGAACCCCATGATTTCACGATAGTCAAGGCCATGGACGGAGCCGAGGCCTATGAGAAATTTAAATCTGAAGAGCCGAATCTGGTCATTCTCGAAGCCATGCTTCCCAAGCTTCATGGATTTGACCTGACGCATAAGATATTCAAGGAAACAAAAGGGAAAGTCCCAGTCATCATCATCACCTCGGTCTACAAAGGGCATCAGTATCGAAGTGAGGCCCTTCGCAACCTTGGTGCCAGTGAATATTTTGAAAAGCCCTATGACAAAGAAAAATTATTAGATACTGTCTTGAAATTGGTCCAGGACAAGGAAGAAAAAGGAGAAGAGATCCCGGAAATTCAAGGCGTTCCCAGTGAAGAAACAGTGATAAAGAATCTTGCCCAAAGGATTAAAAAACGCTCTTCCTCTTGAGAAGACAATTGGAATCCAGAAAGAAACGCTTGATTCAAGGTGAACAATAATGAATCAATTATGGACACGATGTAACAACTGCCGTCGAATTCTCTACAAGCAGGATATTCTTGATCATCTTTCAGTCTGTCCGGCGTGCAATTTCCATTTCAGACTCTCAGCGACAGAGCGGCTGGCCATGCTCTTTGATGACGGCCAATACGAGCTTATCCATCAGAACATTTTTCCTCAGGACCCTCTTCAGTTTGAGGACAGCCTGAAATATTCTCAGAGGCTTGAGGAAAGCAGAGAACGGACATCTCTCCCTGATGCGGTGCTGAACGCAGAAGGGAAGATGGGGGGAATAAGAGTCATCATCTCGGCCATGGACTTCTCTTTTATGGGAGGGAGTATGGGCTCAGTCGTTGGAGAAAAAATCACCAGGGCGGCTGAGCTTGCCCTGAAGGAGCGCATGCCTCTTATCATCATCTCCTGCTCTGGAGGAGCAAGAATGCAGGAGGGAGTTTATTCATTGATGCAGCTGATGAAGACGAGTGCGGCCATTGCCAGCCTGGATGAGGCAGGGATTCCCTATATTTCAGTGCTCGTTGACCCGACCACAGGCGGAGTCACAGCCAGCTTTGCCATGCTGGGCGATATCAACATTGCCGAGCCCGGCGCTCTCATTGGATTTGCCGGACCCAGAGTTATCGAGCAAACTATAAAGGAAAAGCTGCCCAAGGGTTTCCAGCGCTCAGAGTTCCTCCTCCAACATGGGATGCTGGATGGGGTGGTGGAGAGGAAGAACCTGCGTTCTTGTATCATAAAGGCCCTGCGCCTCTTTCTAAACCGTCCGGCATGAACTACGAGCAATGCCAGCGTTACCTCCAAGAAATTCAAAGCCTGGGCATTAAGTTCGGTCTGGATAATGTCCGGACAGTCCTTTCTTCCTTTGACAATCCTCACCTGAAATACCCGTCTGCCTTGGTGGCGGGAACAAACGGAAAGGGCTCAGTCTGCGCCATGCTCACTGAGATTTTAACTCTCCACCGCTTTCGGGTCGGGCTCTTCACCTCTCCCCATCTGGTCAAAGTTGAGGAGAGGATTCGAATCGGTAACAAGCTTATCCCGGCCCGAAGTTTCTGCCGCCTGCTGACAGGGCTCAGGTGCAGAACCGAAGAGCTTGTCGCCGCAAAAATGTTGCCCTCTCCGCCTACTTATTTTGAGCATCTCACCTGTCTGGCTTTTCTTTATTTTGCCGAGCAGAAGGTGGATTTTGCTGTGCTCGAAGTGGGCATGGGCGGAAGGTTTGATGCCACAAATGTTGTCATGCCCTGCGTTTCAGTCATCACCACCATTTCTGGAGAACATCAGCAATTTTTAGGAGAGAGCTTAAGCCAGATAGCCTTTGAGAAAGCCGGAATCATCAAGAGCGGCGTTCCCGCGGTCTGCGGAGTTGAGGAGAGTGAAGCCTTCCAAACAATAAAAAAAAGGGCTGATGAGCTTTCCGCTCCCTTTCACGGCGTTTTTTCAAGGAAAGGCTGCTTCCAGGCAAGGAAAGGTCAAAACGGCTATTCTTTTATCTACAGGTCACAAGAGGGGAAATATCATTTCTCGCCTTCTCTTCGTGGAGAGCATCAGGGAAAGAATGCCGCAGTGGCTATTGTTGCTGCAGAGCAGATTTCAAAAAACTGGAAGAGGCTGGAGAAGAGAAGGATTATTGAAGGCGTAGAGAAGGTCGAATGGGAGGGCCGCCTTGAAGTTGCCGGCCGCAAGCCTCTTTTCATCCTCGACGGCGCCCATAATAGCGAAGGAGCCGATGCTTTAAGAAAATACATCAAAGATTTTCTGCCCTCTCCGCTCATTCTTGTCTTTGCTGTCATGCGCGATAAGGAAATCTCCAAGATGGCCGATATCCTTTTTCCTCTTGCAGAAAAAGTCGTCCTCGCTCGATTCCCTTCCCCAAGAGCTGCCTCACCCGAAGAGATAATATCCAAGGCTCCGGCATTTGAAGGCCGAATGATGATTGTGCCGGAGCTGAAGGATGCGCTGGACTTGGCTCTGCGCAGCGCGGGAAGCGGCGGCTGCGTGCTGGCTGCCGGCTCCCTCTACCTTATCGGTGAGATAAAAAGGAGAGCTCAGCCTGCGTGTTTTTGAAACCACTGACCTGAGCCTTCAAACGGTTTTATAACCAC
>CAZGMN010000008.1:2769-8710 GCA_964526905.1 uncultured Eubacteriales bacterium | reverse complement strand
AGCCTGCGTGTTTTTGAAACCACTGACCTGAGCCTTCAAACGGTTTTATAACCACTCAGCCTTCGCTTTGTGGTGCGGAATGGAAGCATGATTTCTTTATTCTTGATTTTTTGGGGTGAAAATGGTAAATTTTTTGCTAATTTTAAGGTCTGCTTTTTAAAATGATCAACATTGATGTTAGCTTCATAGTTATTTTTTTAATTGTCTGGATCCTTGTCTTTTCACTTTCTAAATTATTCTTTAATCCTCTGCGAAAGGTCATGAAGAAAAGAGAGGAAAGGGTTCAAGGAAACAGAGAAGCATCCCAGAAGTCTAAGGAGGCTATGGAGCAGATTGCAACTGAGATTGAAGAAGGGCTCAAAGCGGCAGAGGCTCAGTCACTTCAGCTAAAGGAAAGATTTGAGCGCGATGCCCTGAGCGAGAAAGAGCGAATGATTGCCGAGATAAGCACCGAATACAGGGCTCAGGTTGGGAAAGCGAAAAAGCAGCTCGAGAGTCAGACCGAGAGGCTGAAAGTCGAGTTAAGCTCTCAAGCTGAGCGCTTGGCAAAAAGGATTGAAAGAAAGCTTTTGCCATGATGAGAAAAAATAGAAAAATTCTTGTTATTCTCCTCTTCCTTCCTCTCCTTATCTGTATGTCGGCCGCAGAAAGAGGCCGCTTATCAAAGAACACATTCGATTTTTTGGGAAAAACAATAAATTTTATCGTCCTCTTTGGCGCTTTGGCTTATTTTCTTTTTAAGCCGATTCAAAATTTTTTGCGCAAGAGGGCTGACGATATCGAACATACGCTGAAAGAGGCAGAAGACTCAAGAGAGGAGGCTGAGAAAAAACTCAAGGAAACGAAAGCCCGCTTGGCTGGCCTGAAAACTGAGACAGAAAAAGTCAGAGAGGAGGCAGAGGTTGAAGGCCGAAGCCAGCAAGAGAAGATTATCCAGCTCGCCCAGCAAGAGGCTGAAAGAATCAAGTCCTTCGCCCGTCAGGAGATTGAAACGCTCTCCCAGGCCGAAATCCGGCATCTCAGGGAATACACCGCAGAGCTGGCTGCAGCCATGGCAGAAGAGATGATTAAAAAGAAGCTGAGCCTAAAAAAGCAGTCTCAGCTTATCGATCAATCTATTGAGAGGCTTGATAGACTCTATGAAAAATGAAATTCTGGTCAAGAGATACGCCCAGGGATTAGTTAACTCTGTCAAGGATGAGGCAGAATTTTTGGCCCTCTGGAGGGAAATATCCGCTTTCTCGGAGCTTCTTCAGAGCCACAAGGAGCTAAAGGATGCCCTGAGCAATCCTCTTCTGCCCTTGAGCAAGAAGCAAAAGATCGCAGAAGAAATCCTGGCCAAAGAGTCTGCTGCAGAAAAAACTCTGAGGTTTGTCCTTCTCCTGGTGAAAAACATGCGTGTTGCGCTCTTGCCTGAGATTGTGAAATCCATGCCTGAAGTCTGGAATGAAAAGAAGGACATTTCCACTTTTGAGGTGGCCTCTGTTGTTCCTCTCAGCCACAAGCAGAAGGAGAAGCTTCAAGAAAAGTTAACAAAGCTTGAGCAAAGAGCTGTTTCTTTAAAATACAGAATTGACCCAGAATTGATTGCCGGCCTCTGGATAAGGAGGGGAAACATAGTCTATGATGTCTCGCTCAAGGGAAGTCTGATGAAGCTCAAGGAAAGAGCCGCAGAAAGGTAAGGAAAGAATGGAAATCAAAGCCGACGAAATAAGCAGAATCATTCAGCGCCAGATTGAAGGATACGAGGCTGAGGTCGATATCAAAGAAGTGGGCACTGTGACCTCTGTCGGAGATGGAATTGCCCGCATCTACGGGCTGGACAGAGTCATGTACAATGAGCTCCTCGAATTTTCTCATGATGTCTATGGAGTCGCGCTGAACCTGGAAGAAGACATTGTCGGGGCTGTTCTTCTTGGAGAGAGCTATCTGGTCAAAGAGGGGGATGTCGTCAAGCGCACGCACCGCATTATGCAGGTTCCAGCCGGACCGGGCTTGGTCGGCCGGGTTGTCAATCCACTCGGCATGCCTTTGGATGAGAAAGGTCCGATTAAAACTGACATCCACATGGCGGTCGAACGCCTGGCTCCTGGTGTCGTCGACCGTCTGCCGGTGAAAGCGCCCCTGCAAACAGGCATCAAGGCCATCGATGCCATGATTCCCATCGGCCGCGGCCAGCGAGAGCTCATCATCGGCGACCGCCAGACAGGGAAAACAGCCATCGCTGTCGATACCATCATCAACCAGAAAGGCAAGAATGTCATCTGCGTCTATGTGGCCATCGGACAGAAAAACTCGACAATTGCCTACATCATCAAAGTGCTGGAAGACTATGGAGCCATGGATTATACCATCGTCGTTGCTGCTTCGGCCAGCGACCCTTCCTCACTTCAGTTCCTGGCTCCATACAGCGGCTGTGCCATGGGCGAATACTTCAGGGACAACGGCCAGCATGCCCTTCTCATCTATGACGACCTCTCCAAGCACGCCGCAGCCTACAGGGAGATTTCCCTTCTTCTGAGGAGGCCTCCTGGAAGAGAGGCTTATCCTGGAGATGTCTTCTACCTCCATTCAAGGCTGTTGGAGAGGGCGGCCAAATACAACGATGAACACGGAGGAGGTTCTCTGACCGCTCTTCCCATCATTGAAACCCAGGCCGGAGATGTTTCGGGCTATATCCCGACCAATGTCATCTCCATCACCGACGGCCAGATTTACCTTGAGCCAGAGCTCTTTAACGCCGGTGTCAGGCCGGCGATAAATGTCGGCATCTCTGTCTCCAGAGTCGGCGGCAGCGCCCAGGTCAAAGCCATGAAGCAGGTAGCCGGAAAGCTGCGCCTGGACCTGGCTCAATACCGGGAGTTGGTGACTTTTGCTCAGTTCGGCACAGAGCTGGACAGGGCAAGCCAGGCCCAGCTTGAACGGGGAATCAGGCTGACTGAAGTCTTGAAACAGGACCAGTATGTTCCTTTGCCTGTGGAGAAGCAGGTCTTGATCATCTATGCCGGCAACCGCGGCTTTCTGGACGAGTTTGAAGTCGGCCTGATTAAAAAATACGAAAAAAAACTTTATGATTATCTTGAAAAAAACCATCCAGACCTTTTGCGGAAGATCGCTGAGAAAGGTGAAATTGACGCCAAGCTGGATGAGTC
This sequence comes from uncultured Eubacteriales bacterium, assembly GCA_964526905.1. Classification (GTDB taxonomy): domain Bacteria; phylum Acidobacteriota; class Aminicenantia; order Aminicenantales; family Aminicenantaceae; genus CAZGMN01. The sequence continues at coordinate 5,558 of CAZGMN010000008.1, read as the reverse complement.
CATAGCCTCGGCCCTGAATGAGTTTAATCTTAAATTTAAGGAAGAGACAACGAGATAATATCCGATGCCTGTTTTAATCGACATCAGAAGAAGAATAAAGAGCGTCAGAAACACGCAGCAGATCACCCAGGCGATGAAGACTGTCTCCACAGCAAAATTCAGGAAAGCGCAGAGAATCGTGCTCGAGTCCCGGCCGTGGTGGCACACCTTGCCTGGTTTTCTATCCGAGATTTTCTTCTGGACGAGAAGGGAAGAGCATCCGCTGCTTCAAATGAGGGAAGAGAAGAAAGTCGAAGCCGTGGTCATAACCTCGGATAAGGGACTGGCCGGAGCTTTTAACTCAAACCTTCTGGCAGCCTCCCTCTCTTTTCTTGAGGAAAAGGCAAAGCAGGCAGACGTTCGCCTAATTCTGATGGGAAAGAAGGCGGTGAATTTTTTCAGGAAACATCCTTTTCCTGTGGACCGTTCTTATGCGGATAAGACTCATAAGCTGACCGCCGAAGACTTGAATGAGCTTGCTCAATTCCTTATCCGTCTTTATGTCTTTAATAAGGTTGATTCGGTTTATGTGATCTACAATGAATTCAAATCCATCCTTTCGCCCCGGATCACAATGAATAAGCTCCTGCCTCTGGAAATTCCAAAGACAAGTGAAGAGCAGCTCGTTTTGCCCCCGGACTGGGAGCCTGAGGCCCTGGCCCTTCTCAACGTCCTTCTTCCCCTTTATGTCGAGAATCATATTCGTCATTCCTTTTTTGAGTCTTCAGCGGCCGAGCAGGCGGCGCGGATGATGGCCATGGATAACGCCACTGAGAACGCTGAAGAATTGATTAGGAGAATGACTCTGGTCTTGAACAAGGTTCGGCAGGCTTCGATCACCAAGGAGCTCTTGGAAATCATGACCGCAGTCGAAGCCCTGAGAAGAAAATAGAGGATTTGGAGAGAGAGATGAGACAAGCGAAGGTCAAAGAAAGAGCAAAATCTGAGGTCAAGCGAAAGCCGAAGACTGAAGAAAAAAAGGAGGAAAGAATCGGCAAGGTCGTCCAGGTCATCGGAGCCGTGGTCGATGTCGAATTCAAGGATATCGAACTTCCTGAAATCTACAATGCCGTTCGCATTTCGAGCGAAGGCTTCGATACTCCTCAGCCGGTTGACATCGTTGTTGAGGTCGAACAACACCTGGAGGAAGAAAGGGTGAGATGTGTTTCCATGCATCCGACCGACGGCCTGGCTCGAGGGATGAAAGCCATAGATACAGGCGGCCCGATTCAAGTTCCTGTGGGCGAAGCGACTCTGGGGCGAGTGATGAATGTCATCGGCGAGCCGGTGGATTATCTGGGACCGATCGAGGCCAAGGTGAAATATCCCATCCATCGTCTGCCTCCGCTGCTTGAACAGCAGAGCACAAAGCTCGAGATGTTCGAGACCGGAATCAAGGTCATCGACCTCATCCAGCCCTTTCTGAAAGGAGGCAAGATCGGCCTCTTCGGCGGCGCAGGTGTGGGCAAGACAGTGATCATCATGGAGCTCATCCACAATGTCGCTCTCAAGCACGGAGGCTATTCTGTTTTTGCTGGAGTCGGAGAGCGAACGAGAGAAGGAAATGACCTCTGGCTGGAGATGAAAAAGTCGGGAGTCCTCGACAAGACAGCGCTTATCTACGGCCAGATGACCGAGCCTCCAGGAGCAAGACTCAGGGTCGGATTGGCCGCTCTTTCTGTGGCCGAGTTTTTCCGCGATGAGATGAACCAGGATATCCTGCTCTTCATCGATAATATCTTCCGTTTCGTCCAGGCCGGCTCAGAGGTTTCTGCCTTGCTGGGAAGGATGCCTTCGGCTGTCGGCTACCAGCCCAACCTGGCGACTGAGCTGGGAGAGCTCGAAGAGAGAATCACTTCGACCAAAAAAGGGTCAATCACCTCTGTCCAGGCGATCTATGTCCCTGCCGATGACTTCACCGACCCGGCTCCGGCAACGACATTCTCTCATCTGGATGCAACCACCAATCTTTCCCGCGCTCTGACTGAGATCGGAATCTACCCGGCTGTCGACCCTTTAAGCTCTTTTTCCAGAATCCTCGACCCGAGAGTGATCGGCGAAGAACATTACCAGGTGGCGAAGAAAGTCAAGGAAATCCTGCAGCGCTATAAAGACCTGCAGGATATCATCACCATTCTCGGCATCGAGGAGCTTTCCGATGAGGATAAGCTTATCGTTGCCCGTGCTCGAAAGATACAGCGCTTTCTTTCTCAGCCTTTCCATGTGGCAGAGGAATTTACTGGAAGGCCAGGAAAATACGTGACCATTGAGGAGACGGTGAAAGGATTCAAGGAGGTTGTCGAGGGAAAGCATGACGATAAACCCGAGCAGGCCTTCTATATGGCCGGGAATATCGACGAAGTCATCCAGCGCAGCGAAGAGCTGAAGTCAGCATGAATCAGAATTTGCCAAGCTCCCTCCGGCTCGAGGTCATCTCTCCTCGGAAGCTGGCTTTGGATCAAGATGTTCAAGAAGTCTCGCTTCCCAGCCTGGAAGGGTATCTGGGGATTCTTCCCGGCCACCGCCCTCTTTTCACAGCCTTGGGAAAAGGGAGGATCACTTACAAGGTTGGAGGGAGGGAAAGAAGCCTTTTGGTTCAAGGTGGGTATGCGGAAATCCAGCCGGGTAAAGTTCTCGTTTTTGCGGAATTGGCTGAAGATGAGAGAAAGTGACGGATTAAAAGGCGAGGATGAAACTCTTGATTCATTCTATCATGGCCGCATCCTTGTCCTGCAGAAGAAAAAGGGCTA
>CAZGMN010000008.1:0-2669 GCA_964526905.1 uncultured Eubacteriales bacterium | reverse complement strand
TCCTCGCCGGAAAAATCAATTGCCAAGCATGAGCTTGGGTGTGATATCCTTGATGTCATGCAAAAGGCGGCGGAGCTGCTCAAGAGCGAGGGCAGAGCCTATTTTGTCTATCATGCCCAAAGGAAAGATGATTTTTTCCGGGCCGTCAATAAAAGCGGATTGAAGCTCAGGGCCATCCGTTTTGTCCATCCCCGGCGCTCAAGCCCGGCCAATCAATTTCTGGCTGAGTGTGATTTTCATTCTGAAAAAGAGAAAGTTCTCGATCCGCTCATTCTTTATGATGCGCAGGGCCGTTACACAGCCGAGGCAGAGGAGATATTCCGGGGAAGGGCTCGAACTTGACTCAGGCGAGGGCGATAATAAAAATGTCATCGCCAGGCGCGAAGCGCCGCGGAGATCCTATAAGATGGAAAGAAGGATTTTTTTATGGAGAAAAAGATTCAGAGGCTTGAAAACCTTTTAAAAATCCGCAACCGGTTCAAGCGCCGAGGGAAAAAGGTCGTCTTCACTAACGGCTGCTTCGACCTCCTCCACGGCGGCCACATCCATCTTTTCCAGGAGGCAAAGAAGCTGGGCGAAGTTCTGATTGTTGCCGTCAACGATGACGCCTCAGTTAAAAGAAACAAAGGTCAGTCCCGTCCTATCTTTCCTTTAAGGGAGAGGCTCGAGATTTTAGAGGCTATCGAGGATATTGATTATCTGACATCTTTCTCCGAGAAGACGCCGCAGAGAATCATCTCCCGGCTTTTGCCCGACATTTTGGTCAAGGGCGGAGATTGGGCTCCGGACCAGGTGGTAGGCAGGAAAGAGGTTGAGCAAGCCGGGGGGAAAGTGGTTATCATTCCTTATCTTAAGGGCCGCTCCACAAGCGAAATCACAGAGAAAATCTTTCAATCGAGCACGAAAAGCAGAGTTGCAAAGAAAAAAGTCAGAAGCTAAAGAGCAGTTTTACATCGTGCTCAGGATGCACGCTTGCAGCCTTCTTTACAGTGGGAAACTCTGGGAATCATGAATCTCTTCACCTTCATCTCCTTTTATTTAAATTTTAAAGAAATACTACCATTAATATAAGGTTTTGTCAAAAAATCACCGTCATAAAAATCATCTCTTGAGGAAGCCAGGCGATACGGATTTTATTTCCGGCCTGTGTAAGAATATAAAACAGGCTAGGCTTTTTTCCCTCCGACTGTGATCTCGAATACTCGGAAAGACGGACTGTTCAGGCTGCTGCGCAGATCAAGGTCGTTAGCCACTTTATCAATATTTTTCAGGATTTCGAGAGTGGTCCCGCCGAGGGTTACTCCATCCACCGGGAATGCCCTGGCGCCGTCCACGATCCAGAATCCGCTGCAGCCGGTTGAGAAAGCGCCCGTCGTGACATCAGTCCCCGTTCCTCTCATGCCGGTGACGAGAAGCCCTTCTTTGATGTCCTTGAAGAGCGCGGCCGGTTTGTCCTGGCCGTTTTCGACGATGATGCACAGGGACCCGGCCGAAGGGCCTCCTTTATATCCGCCGCGCCGAGCTATGGTATTGACCTTGACCCCGGCTTTCCGTGCGGTTTGGGAATCGTAATAAAACATCTTCAGCACGCCCTTATCGACTATCGTATTCTTTCGCGTGACATTGCCCTCGCCGTCAAAGGGACGAGAGCTGATAAATCGTGGTATCGTCGGATTGTCGTTGACGGTGATCAGCGAGGAAGCGATGGCCTTATCCAGCATTTCGGTCATGAAGGTTGTTTTTCGATAAACGGCATCCCCGTTCAAAGCAGAAAGGATTCCCATCCAGAATGAGGGGGCTGCGTAGCGGTCAAATACCACCGGAACCTTCTTCGTTTCGACGGTCTTTGCGCCCAACATTTCCACAGCCCTTTGGGCGGCAATCTTGGCGACTTCTTCGACTGGAGCCAGCTCCTTGAAAAACCGCTTTGAGCTCGACCAGCCTCCGCCCTGCATGTTGTTGCCTTCTCCGGCGATAACGTAGGCACTGAAGGAGTATCCTGTTTCTTTCAGGATATAAGAGATGCCCTTGGAGTTGAATAAGCCGGCTTCCCGTTCAACATTGTAAAACGAGCCGCCTTCGCTATTGGTGATGCGCTTGTCCTGAGCCATGGCGATGCGCTCGACTTCTTTGGCGATGGCAATTTTCTTCTCATCCGGGACCCTGGCCATCTCGGGGTCATAGATATCGAGGTCAGCGAGCGGCTGCGGCCCGAAGTCGGGCAGCCCTTGCCACGGTTTTGCTTCCGTTATCTTTGCCAGCTCGATCGTTTTCTTGACCGTATCATCCAGAGATTCTGAAGAAAGGTCGGAGGTGTAGGAGAAACCGAGCTGCTTGTTGATGAAAAGCCGCAGGCCCAAACCTTTGGAGACAGATTTTTGGAGCGTCTCGATTTCGCCTTTTCTGACGTTGACGCTGAATTCCTTGGCAGTATCGATGAGAGCTTCCGCCTCATCGGCCCCGTATTGGATTGCCTTCTTGACGACGTCTTCACCGATTTTCTTGAAATCCATGGTCATTCTCCTTATGCCTTTTTCCCGCCCACGGTGATTTTATCGACTTTCAATGTGGGGTTGCCGAAACCGACCGGCTTGCTCTGTCCGTCTTTGCCGCAGGATCCGCCGCCGATGACAAGCAGGTCGTTTCCAATCATCGAGATATTCTTGAGC
>CAZGMN010000007.1:0-32230 GCA_964526905.1 uncultured Eubacteriales bacterium | reverse complement strand
AAGTGCCTCTGCAGGAAAGGGCTATAAACCGTTCCTTCGACTCCCCAATGAAGGCCCAGCACAAAAATCATTACGGAAAAAAGCATGGTCTTTCTATTGAAGAGGTCAAGCCCGTAGTCTTTAATGGAAACAGATTCAAACTTTTCTTTCCCTATATCTCCAATCAAGGCCAGAATAACCAGAATAAAGAGAGCATAAAGACAGAACAAGGTGTGAAAATTGGAGAGATAGATCAGGATTCCTCCCAACAGGATTCCAAAGGCAGGACCAAGGGCTAGCCAGAAAGTCAGTCGGCTGTATTTCTTATTAAGATCTTGATGAGTCTCATCTTTGAAATAGAGGCTGTTGGTCGAAACATCCAGCGCATTATTGGCCATTCCCAGCAGCAAAAAAAGAATGGCCATCAAGAAAAAATGACTCGTCAGACCCACGAGCAGAAAGGCTAATCCTTGGACAAGGAATCCCCCCTGAATAACTCTCTTTATAGAAATACGGTCATTGATCCAGCCGGTAGGGAAAGAGAAAAACAAGGGGGCAAAGGCGTAGAGGGAGATGATCAAGCCGATCTGCCAGCCGCTAAGCCCGATTCTCAAGAAATAGAGCGGAATTAAGAAGAAGATCGTATTGGCTGTCAGCTTCCGGCTGAAATTGATAACATGAATTTTTTTCTGGTCAATCATCTGGATTTCATCTTCTTTCTCTTGAATTAAGCTCATTATTATAGTCGAATGAGCTATTTTTTAAAGTATTTTAAGACGGGGTCAACAGCTTTTGTTCAACGATGGAAAACCGCTATATATTGTAAGGCAAAGGCAGGAAGCAAGAAAGCTGTCTGAAGGGCTAAGCGGGCAAGGCGATGGGCGAAGAGGATTCCTCTCCTCGCTCGGAACAAGCTGCGCAATCTCTCTAATTGGAAAGAAAAGCGAAGTCCTCGAAGTTTTTATCTCTCTGGAAAAAATAAATCAGGATTGATCTGCTTAATTCTTTTAAAGAAGACCAAAAGAGATGGTGGCACCGATCCACATGTAATCCGATTTGAGCAAATGATCAAATTCCGTTACAGCAAATACCGTCAATTTTACGCCTGGTCCCTTTAAGCCGGCATTGAGCTTAAGCTTGAAATCAGTAGAAAGGGTTTCTGTAACTTCAGTGCCGACTAAAAACCATTTTGTCAATCCTGCACCGACAAAGAGGTTGGCAAGTTTTAAGTTTGCCATCACTGCCGGAGCTAGCCAGAAGGCATCAAAATTGAACTTGTTGACAATGACGTAGCATTCTGGGCTTATGGTGAAGGGCAAGAGGGCGAAGGAAAAATCCATGTTGGCACCTGCTGTCCAGTAGAAGGGGTCGAACGACAATTTGGTATCCGTCTGGACACCTCCGCTGAGGTAGAGGCTGAAAGGCTTGATAAGCGCTTGAGAATTCTGGCTTGTGATACAAAAAAGAAAAGCAAGACAAAGAGCAGACAAAACAATTTTCTTCATTCACTCCTCCTTGCTTAAATTCTATTCAAATAAAGTAAAAAATCAATTCAATTTTTTCGGTCATTTTCCTTAGATGCTGGCTCAAACTTGCTTCAAAACACAGAGAAAGACAGAAAATACTTCTGCCCCTTTATCTTTATAACAGCCGAGCAGCCATGCTTAAAGTTGAGGAAATTCTGCTTGCGCCTATTTTTTGGGATAGCCCACAGACTGGGCCAACATGACTTTCTGGTCTGGCCGCAGCTTCAAAGCCTTGGCCAAAGCTTCCCGGTCGACCATACCGCGAACCACGGTTGCCAGGCCTTCAGAAGCGCAGTAGAGATAGACATTCTGGCTGATGAAGCCAGTGTGCGCAGCTGAGTAAAAATTCTTGTCTTCCTCCGTTCCCCTGGTTATCTTTGCAAAATCCGCGACATAGACCAGGTTTAAAGGTACATCCTTGACAAAATCCTGTCTGCCGGTTAAGGCCCTGATATCCTCCCCAAGAATCGGCTTCAACGAGTGCTCCAGTGGATCATAGAGATAAAGGCCCTCAGCCAGGGCAACGTAGATATCGATGTTCTGCCAGTTGACGGCAGAGGGAGCCGTTCTCTTTTTCACATCAGGGCGGTTGACTCCGTCGGCTGCCCAGAGCAGGTTGGAAAGTACCTGAAGGGGAAGTTTTTCAGTGCCGAATTCGCGCAAAGACTGTCTTTCTTTTAACGCCTGCATCAGGGGACGTCCACCATCAACTTGGGGAGCGGGAAGCTTGATCTCTTTAAGCTCCTGAGCTTGAGGATAAATAAAAGCAGGGCAGATGAGCAAAAAAACCATTGAAATGATGGAAAAAACGAATAGCACTTCTTTCACGATCAATCCTCCTTAAAGAAATTTATGCCGTCAATACCGCCAGCTGGTCAAGTCTGAGCCAGGCGGTGCGCTCTTGAGAATTCGCTCTATAATCCTGGGAACGAACATCTGATGATATCTCAGCCGGGAAATGGCATTGGGCCTTGTATGGTCTCCGTTCCAGCAGTGCTCAGCCCTGTCGCCGTAGTCAACCTCGCCTTCATAATAGGGCTCTTTTGTGCTTTTCAGAAATTCCTCTGTCAAATAAACAGCATTGTTAAGGTAGAAATTGTCCATATCGCCGCAGTAGATATGGATCTTTCCTTTGAGCTTGGGACCAAGGATTCTCCAGCCCCGCTCCAGGATATAGCGAAGGTCATAATTCTCACGCCAGTATTCGCTAACCGAAGGGTCGATCTCTCCTGTCAACTTATCCCAGATTGGCTGGGGATAGCCATCCTCTCCAACCGGAGAAAATACTGCCTGCCAGATATCCCATTGCCCGCCCGAGCGGGAATGAGTGCCGAGAACAAGCTCCCTTTGGTTCATCTCTTCAAGGGTTGCGCTGACCTCACCCAAATAATTCCTCAATCCGGGCCTGGGAGTTCGCTTCCAGCGGCTGTCCAGGTAATAGGCATTCTTATGTTCATAGATATTGACGACCGTATAAGCACGAAAATCTATTGGGTCAGGGCAAGCGGCCCAACAGCCATTGTACTCATCAGGATAGAATACCTGGGCAGCAAGCGCTTCCCATCCTCCTGTCGATCCTCCGTAAAGAAATCTTGACCAGCCCTTTCCAAGACACCGGAATTTCTTCTCGATACAAGGGATAAGCTCATATGTAATCGCATCTCCATACGGACCGAGATTGGCAGAATTCACAGCATAAGAATCGTCGTAGTAAGGATTAGCATGCTGAATCTCAATGATCACCATCCGTGGGAAATTGGGTCCTGTCCATTCCTGGTAGAATTTATAGGCATATTCCTGGACAATCTTGTTATAGCCATCAACCCTGAACCTCTCGCTGTATTCTGGCTTCAAATCTGGATCAGGAGGAGTTTCTCGAAATCCTCCGAAAGTATAAGGAAAATGGCCATGGAAAATAACAAGCGGGTAGTGGGATTCAGGGTGATTATCAAAGCCTTCGGGCAAAAGAACACAAGCCCCTAGATATATTGGACGGCCCCAGAATTCTGTCAGGAGCTTACTCTGGATTTTGATGTGCTTGATATATTTTGTATCCTCTGGTTCTGGGATAGGCGGAATTTTTTTATCGAGGACAATTTGGATCATCTCATCTTTTTTGGGGTCAATATAAATCTTCAGGGGAACGCTGAAAAGATTGCCGGGCGCCCTATTCCACTGCTGGCCTTCGCCTCTGTCCATCGGTAGCTTTACCGTATGGCCATCAGCCCGATGAAAAGTCTCATAGATATGAAGAAGAGCCTGGACGTAGTACTCCCCTGCCGGGATCTCGGCAATGCTTTTTAAAGGGTAACCAAAGGCATTCGAGTCGATAATAGCCAATTCTCCAGGTTTCAGACATTCAACATCTATGCCAAAAATGAGCTGCGTATTCGAGCCGTCGCTGATCTGAAACCTTGGCTCATTGCTGCCGTCTGTGGAGACCATCAACAGCATTCGGCCCTCAAGGGCGATTTTGCTCTGCTCCCCTGTGAATGAAATGCCAAAGCGGAGCTTGCTTTGCTGCTCTTTTTTTCTTTGACAACACCCTGAGAACGCTAATATCAAGAGAAAAATTAAGAAAGGAAGGATTATCTTAAAATATTTTCCTCGCATGGCAACTCTTCCTCTAAAAAACGATTGGAATTTATCTTGCATGAAATTCTTTTTATATTGATTGTTTACAAAATCCTTTTATCTTTTCATCGGTTAAAAAAAGATACGAAATTCTGCCGCCTCGATTCAGAAGAATAGAAAGAATAACAATGGTCCTACAGCTCTACCGGATTTTAATCGTTGTAAAGAAGAAGTTTTGGCCACTGCGCACATATAAAACTGCCGTATCACCGGACTTGAGGCCTGACATCGCCTTGTTAAAATCCTCCACGTTCTTCACTTCAATTCGGTTGACTTCCTTGATCAAGTCACCACTTTGAAGTTGTGCATCTTCGGCCGGGCTTCCTGCCTCGACAGCGGTGACGAGAACGCCGCTTTCGCCCTGGTAGCCAAGCTGACGGGCAATAGCCGGAGTCAGGTCCTGGATGCTCAATCCAGTTTTCTTATTGACTTGCTCTTCCTTCATCTCCGCACGGGCAGCCCGCTCAGGATGCTCCTCTGGCATCTCTCCGACAACTGCTGTCACTTCTTTTGTCTGGCCGTCCCGTATAAAAACCACCTTAACTGAAGTCCCGGGTGGAGTCTCGGCCACGAAGTTGCGCAGGTCGGTAGTATTCTTTACCTTCTTCCTGTTAAATTCGACGATAAAATCACCCTTCTTTATTCCTGCCTTATCTGCCGCCCCGCCTGGCGTGACATTTGAGACGAGAGAGCCCTCAGTGCTTTTCAGCTTGAGCTGCTTTGCCAGATCCTCGTCAACGTCCTGAGGGAGGATAGCAAGGTAACCTCTTGTCACTTTGCCCTTGGAAATAAGGGAATCCATCACCTGCTTGGCCATATTGACCGGAATGGCAAATCCAATGCCAACGTTCCCTCCAGAAGGGGTGACGATGGCACTGTTGATTCCGATGACTCTTCCTTCCAAGTCAGCCAGCGCGCCGCCGCTGTTTCCAGGATTGATGGCAGCATCAGTCTGAATGAAATCCTGATAGGATCCCTGAGTCACGTCTGAGCGTCCCTTGGCGCTTATAATTCCGGCAGTGACCGTATGCATCAGCGAGAATGGATTACCGACAGCAATCACCCATTGGCCGACTTTGCATTCATCAGAATTCCCCAGAGTTGCTGTAGGTAAGTCCTTGGCATTGATTTTGATCACTGCCACATCAGTTTTAGGATCAGTGCCAATGACTTTGGCATCATACTTTTTCTTGTCTCCGATGACGACTGAGAGTTTCTGGGCATTCTCGACCACATGGTTATTAGTCAGGATATACCCATCTCTGCTGACAATCACGCCCGACCCCAGACTTCGGACCGTGCGCTTTTCTCCCTTCAGCTCTGGAATATCAAAAAAACGCTTGAAAAAATCATCGCCAAAAAAATCACGGAGGGAATCATCCGGAAAGCCGAAGGGGCTCTCTTGCTCAACGACCTGCTCGGCAAAAATTGAAACGACCGATGAGCTCACCTTATTGGCCGCATCCTCAAAAGCCTGGCTAAACTGGTTAAGGATCGTTCGGGCTTGGGCTGGATTTGAAGCCTGCTGAGGCTCCTCTGCCTTAGCTGGAGCCAATCCTGGATTCTTTGGGCCCGAGGATGAAGCAACCATTCCTCCTGCAAATCCCAGGATAAGTCCCAGGATGAGCAAAGGCCAGTATTTTTTTATTATTCTCATCTTATGGCTCCTTTCGTTTTCAATCAATTCATTATTGATTGATATCTTTCATAATAAGAATATTTATTTTTATTGTCAATTTATAAAGCCTCTTTCACCTCGAGCCGGCTCTTTCTGCAGCCTGGAACTTCAAGCGAATAATGATAGTTAACAACGACTCAAAATTTCAATACCCTTTTCTCTGACCTGGCGATAAAGAAGATATTTTTAAAGTCGTCTTCTTAAGTCATTAAATCTTAAACGGAGCTGATATTTCGTCAAGCGCAAGGAGTTCCTCTTCAGCCAGCCTGAAACTCATTGCACCTGTATTATCTTTGGCTTGAGTTGAGCTTGTCGCTCCAGGAATAGCGACGATTATTTCCCCGCAAAAATGAATAACCCAGTTCAGAGCTATCTGGGAAGGTGTAACATCGTATTTTGTTGCCAATTCTTTAAGCGCATTGACCACTCCCCTGCTTCTCTCTAGCCCCTTTGGCTTGAATCCCCCCATGTATTTTCTGTATCCGGAGCGCTGGCGGATGAGTCCAGGCTCATCATGAAACTTGCCGGATAAGACCCCCTGAGCCAAGGGCGAATAAGCAATAATGGATACACCCAGCTCTTTGGCTGTGTCCAGAATGCCGTTTGTTTCTATCCTTCGGTCGAGGAGGCTGTAGCGGACTTGATTCGAAATAAGGTCAAGACCGAGGTTGGAAAGCTCGAGGTGAGCCCTTCTCATTCTTTTGGCTGAGAAATTGCTGACTCCGATGCAGCGGACCTTTTTTTCACGAACGAGTTGAGCCATGGCTCTCATCTGAGCCTTTATCGAAGAAAAAGACCACGGCTGGTGAATTTGATAAAGGTCGATGCGATAATTATTCAGACACTGGATTCGCTTGCCGATTGTCTTGATGATCGATGCTGCCTTTCTAAAAATCGGCATCCATTTTGTGGCAATTATCACTTCTTCTTTTGATTTGCCCAATATTCTCAGCGCCTCAGAAAGGGCCTTCTCAGATTCGCCGCTTCCATAGGCCTCGGCCGTATCAAACCAGTTTATTCCTCCCTCCAGGCTATTCTTGACAATTTCTAAAATCTCGCTCGCCTCGAGAAAAGGCCAGTATTTTCCGCTCAATCCCTTTTGTCGGCTGAACTGCCAACATCCCAACCCGATTGGCGAGACCATCAAATCAGATTTTCCAAGTCGTCTCAGAGCTATTGTCTTTCCCATCGACTGCTCCTTAACAATGATTCATGGCCAAAAGATGATTGGGATAGGCTCAGGCTGAGTATTAGAAGCCACATAGAAAACTCAAGTGTGTTTTTAGGGCTCTCAGCCTCATCCAAAAATTGTCTATCTTGAACTTTTTAAATTTCTGTTATCTCTCGACCCACTGGTCCTCAAGAATCGAGCCGAACGCTTCAAGCTGCTTGCTTCCGATGGAAAGGACAAACCTGTATTCCCCTAAGAGCGCAGGGGTATAGGCATATTTTAAATCCATCTCTCGTCCAAAGCCCATGCCCCTGAACCTCTGCATCCTTTCTTGGAGTTGCTTGACCTCTTCTTCTGTCCTTTCCCTGCGTTTGGTCATGTTCCAGACGATTTTATTGATTCCAGCAGAGCTGTCTCCTTTAATTTCGTTGATGAGCATATTTCCTTTGTAAACAGAAATTTTGACCTCATCTTTGACGCTGCTCTTGAGATAATAATAAACAGCGAGGCCGTTTGGCTCGCTCTCGCCATTATAGTTTGATGAGCTGGAGTGAGTGTTCTTGGCGCCCACCCATCTCACTTTAGGTTCAATTTCGAAAAGATGGGCATCCTTGGCCAGAACTTGAGGCGTTAATTCCTGAAGAGGGCTGATGTCAGCAATGAAGATTCCCCTTCCATGGGTGGCAACGATAAGGTCATTCTCTCTAGGATGGATGACTAAGTCATGGACTGGCTGGGTGGGCATATTGTTCCTCATCCTGGTCCAGCTCTTTCCGCCATCGATGGAGACATAGACTGCAAATTCTGTTCCTACAAAAAGAAGATTGGGATTCTTGCTGTCTTCTCTGATGACATTGATCGGCTCTTGAGGAAGATTGCCGACTATCGAAGTCCAGGTCTGACCGTAATCTGTGGTCTTGTAGAGAAATGGCCGAAAATCATCATTCCTGTATCCAGTGTAAGAGACATAGGCAGTTCCTGCATCTTGGCTTGAAGCAACGATCCTGCTCACCCAATAGCCGGGATTTCCTGTTATCCGCTCGTTGAGCTTTGTCCAGTTCTTGCCTCGGTCTCTTGTCACCCAGACATTGCCGTCGTCTGTTCCGGCCCAGAGCAGGCCTTCGACAAGGGGCGATTCATCAAAGGCGACAATCGTGCAGTATTGAATACCCCCATCTCCACCTTTTCCTGTGGTGAGCTTTACCGGGTCGTTTGTCGTCAGGTCAGGGCTGATTTCCTCCCAGTATTCGCCTCTATAGGGCGACCTGACTACGATGTTTCCGGCATGATAGATGACATCGCTGTTGTGAGGGGAGACCAAGATTGGTGAACACCAGTTCCAGCGAAGCTCGGGTTTCTTGATTTGATAAGCGATGCTCTTCCTCTCGCCGGTCTTGAGGTCAACCCTGTTCAGAGGGCCGAATTGTGACTCGTTGTAAAGATAGCGGTTTGTCGTTCGGTCAAAGACGTTGTACATACCGTCTCCGCCGCCGACTGTCTGCCAATCTTCAAGCCGGATCGGCCCCATGCCTCTTTTTGTGCTGGGTCCCATGACTGAGCCGTTGTCCTGGAGGCCGCCAGCTACGTTGTAGGGATAGGACAGATCGACGTCAACCGCATAAAACTGAGCCAAGGGCAAGATGTCAGGGTGATACCAGCTCTTTCCGCCGTCATAGGTTATCCCCATGCCGTGGTCAAAGCCCAGGAGCATGTGATTCGAATTCTCAGGGTCAATCCATAAAGCGTGGTCATCTCCTCCGAAGTTAAAAAGACGCCTCAGCCAGGTCTTTCCGCCGTCTTTTGTTCCCATGGTCGAAACGCTCAAGATATAAACAACATTCTCGTCATTAGGGTCAATTCTAATCTGGCCATAGTAGTATCCAGGAGCACCGCCGATGCTCTGTTTGTCCGGGCTTACTTTCTTCCATGTCTCGCCGCCGTCATCAGAGCGGTAGACTTCGCCGTCTATCATGCCGACGCTCGCTTTACCTTCAAGCAGCTCCTTCTCTCTTTGCTCATCAGGCATGCCGGGCTTATTGGCGTTCTCAACGCAGGCGTAAAGAATATTGGAATTTTTGGCATAGACATCAATACCGATTCTTCCCAGCATTCCTCCTGGAAGTCCGCCTCCAAGTTTTTTCCAGGTTTTTCCTCCATCTCGCGTCTTATAAATTCCGCTACCCGGCCCTCCAAGGTTAAAAGTCCATGCCCTGCGAACCTTATCATACGCTGCGGCATAGAGGATATCTGGATTCTTGGGATCCATAGTCAGATCGACAACTCCGATGTTCTTGTTGCGAACAACAATATCCAGAATCTTTGTCCACGTCTTTCCGCCGTCTGTTGTCTTATACAATCCCCGCTCTGGATTCTCAGAGTAAAGGTGGCCGAGGCAAGCCACATAAACAATATCCGGATTTTTAGGATGGATAATGATGCGTCCGATATGATGGGACTCTTTTAATCCCATGTTGGTCCAGGTTTTGCCGCCGTCACTTGACTTGTAAACACCATCTCCCCAGTAAGTGCTCCTTGAGTTGTTGGCCTCTCCTGTTCCGACCCAGATGATATTCGGGTTAGAGGGAGCGACGGCTATGTCGCCGATGGAGAAAGACTTTTCGTGGTCAAAAATCGGCTCAAAGGTAATCCCGTTATTTGTTGTCTTCCACAGCCCACCAGAGCCAGTTGCTGCATAGAAAGTGTAGGGTTGCTGTTTGGGAACAGCAAAATCGACAAATCTTCCACTCTGTCGTGTTGGCCCGATCGAGCGGTAAGTCAAGCCCTTCAAGAGCTCTTCACTCACGGCCTGGCCTGAAATGTCAGGCGGTAGAAGCAAAGGCAAAAAGAAGACGATAACGGCTGCAAACCGGAGATAATGTTTATAATTTTTCATGAATAACCTCCTAAATATTATGCTCTTTGGCACTTGCCAGAAAAAGAATCATTAAAGCAATTCTTGTGAACCACGGCACGCTTTTCATGAGAAATTAGACAAGCTAATATCATAGAAAAAAAGAAAGGTCAATCGAAATCAAAACTGAGAAAACAATAGCAACTCCGCAATCTTAAGAAGACCGGGCCTGGTGTTGAAAAGATCGTAGGAGAGGCTTCGGCTGAGGGATTTATCTTTGAAACAGCCTGTCTGATCCCTAATTATGTTTTTCACCACGGAAGAAAGATGCCTCTTAACATCGAGGAATTATTCTTGGCAACATATCGGCGATCCATCGACTAAACAAGTGGAAGTGGGGCTGAACGGGGCTACCCCTTTTGCCCCGCATAAATTTTGGTTATGACTTTTTACAATCTCACAAAGAGAGAGGAGGAAAAAATGGAATATATAGTCAAGACCTTGCTCCTAAAACAAAAAGTGGAAGAAATGGACAATAACGATAGAGACCTTACAGAAAAGCTTAACCAGTTCGCCATCAAAGGATATCATCTGGAGAAAATCATTCCCGATGAAAGACTCTCTCCTACAGGAGAAGGGAAAAAGGTCTATCTTTTGGTCTTTAAGAAATAAAAAACTGAAAAAGAGCTTTCCACTTTTTTCTTTAAAAATTCAGTCTCTGCTTTTTATGAATACTCTTAAATGCAATTGCCGACTCAATCTCTGCCTGGCATAAAATGATACTTTATCCCCAAAGCAAACACCCTCCCTTTCATCGGGTAGCCCGGCTCTGTGGCATAGGAAACATTAAGGATATTTTCTGCTTTCAAAAGGACTGTGAAATTTGAAAAGTCTTTTGAGAGCACGGTGCTTAGAACAAAATAGCTTGGAACAGAAACAATCTCATTGAAAATTTTAACTTCAGAACTGGATACGGCCAGACCCCATAGATTGAATTGAAACTCATTTCTGCTTCTGACGCCGAGGACAAAATTCAGTTGAGATTCAGGCACGAGGTCAAGCCGCCGGTTTTCGTCCTCATTCTTGCCATCAAGGTAGGTATAGTTGAAAGAGAAATCTAACCAGCGGAAGGGCTTCTCGAATTCCAGTTCAAAGCCAAAGATGCGCGCCTTTCCGATATTCAAATTTGTCTGGAAGCCGCTCGGCAAGCGGACAGACTGGATCAAGTCCTTTATCCTGTCATAAAAGACTGCTCCGGAGATAATAAGATTTTTTTCATACCTTACGCCCAACTCATAGCCTGTTCCTCTTTCGTCTCTAAGGTCAGGATTTCCAGCTTGGGTGCTGTACAAGGACTTCATCGAGGGAAACCTTGATTTCTGAGAAAAGGTGGCATGGAGGTCGATATAATCCGTGGGATTGAATTTCAGGCCTAAAATGGGGTTGAGAGAGGTTTTGTTCTCTCCTGATTGCTTATTCAAGTGGTCAAGGCTCGCTCCTGCCACAAACTTCCATCTTGAGGTCAAGCTGAAGTGATTCTCGAAACCCAAGGAAAGAGTTCTATGTTCATACTCCTCCCATTCAAGCCCGAGGTCATCCTGAGTCCTGGCCCTGTCATCCCTAAAATTCAAGCTGAATTTCAGCTCATCATCAGGCAATATTGGGAAAGAGCCGAGGAGAAAAGAACCGTAGGAATCATTCTTATAGGTGGACTCCCACTGGAGTTCGTCCATCTCAGCGCCTGTGTAGGCATCAAGGACATTGTCATGCCTGACATAGTAGCTACGGAGCTTGAAGCTACCGTTTTTCCACAAGGAGAATGTTCCTCCAAGGTTCAATTGAAAACGGTTCCAGCTTTTAAACCTCCAGTAGCGGGGATTGTAATATTCTGTGGCAGAAGGAATGCCGAACTCAGAGGAATAATAACCAACCTCAAAGAGGATCTCACTCTTTTTACTGGGATAAAAATAGAGTTTCGTTGTGATATTTCTGCGTTCATAATCGCTGTTTGCTCTGCGGGCCATCTCTCCATCTCTGTTCCATTTGAATCCATCTGACTTGTCGAGTTGCGCAAAACCTGAGAAAAAGAAGTTGTTCCAACGAATAGAGCCAGAGGAAGAGATATCAAGAGAGCTATTGCTGTCATAGAGCGTTTTCAATGAAAAGGAAGGGGAACTCGGCCTTTTGGTCAAGACCTCGACAACTCCCCCTAGGGCGTTGGGGCCGTAAAGGACAGAAGAGGCGCCTTTTACGATTTTGATACTCTCGACCTCTTCAGATGCAAGAGTCTTGAGGTCGAAAGAGTTAAAGAAAGGCTCATAGATGGGTATGCCATCATAGAGCAAAGCAATCCTCTCATTCGCCAATCCTCTGATTTTTATCCTGAACTCATTTTTTGAGCCGGAGGAGATGAATGTCCCGGAGGTGAAGGGCAGGACTTCAGAGAGGTCCCGGGGGAAAAAGGACTCAATCTTTTCCCTTTTTATTGAAGATGTGCTCGAGATTAAGAAGTCTTTGGGTAAGGGAGCTTCAACAACAACCTCTTCGGTAATGATTTTCTGTTTCTCTTCCTCTTTCTTCTCCTTCTCCTGGCTGCCTGAGGGCAAAGGAGTAAAAATCAGCATCATACAGAGAAAAGCAACAATCCAAAATTGATTTGAAGGGTTCTTCATCTTCTTAGCTCCCTTTGAAAGCCAAAAATTACCAATTTTGGCGATCGATCTGCTTAAGCAATTCTTTTTCGTATCTTATTTCCTTAAGAATCTCTGGCAGTATAGATTTTATCTGCTTCTGGTTGTAATCGCATCTCTCAATCTCCATTTGCTCTCCTCTAAGAAAGCAAATAATCTGTCGAATTTCCTTGGCATGTTTAATAACCCTGTTTATCGGCTCGAAATAAGTCACCTGGAGAACCATCTTCTTCCTGCCGCCGCTATCGTAAATCAAAACATTCACATGCTCTTCGCTGTTTGCCGCGTCGCTATCAAGGTCCAGATGAAATTCTTGATTTATAAATCCTTCCTTTCCCACTTTTCTGAATTCTATTACTTCTTTGTAAATCTCTTTTAAAATATCGAGAGACTCTTTCTCTATTTCAGGTTTTTCGGTTTGAGCCGTTGAGGCCGGCGACTGAGCAAAGCAGTTAAGAGCAAGCCAGGCCGACATTCCAATGACGAACTCCTTTAAGAGATTTCTAATGAATAACTCTCGTTTCATCGTGAATATCTCTCTCTTAGATAAAAGGATACCACATTTCCCATGAAATTTTAACAAAAAGGGCCATGAGACTGAGACATGCCTAGCTGGCTTCTTAAATGAGATGTCAATATTACCGAATCTCTATTTACTCCCAACCAGGAGCGCAACCTACAATCCCAGCTCTCCCGGCAATTTTGCAAACAATCTCGTCTCTTTGATTTCTCGAAGTCCGCAGATAAAGCGGGTCATCCTTTCAATGCCTAAGCCAAAACCGGCTGAAGGAAATATCCCTTTTCTGATAAACTGAAGGTAAAGGTCATATGCCTTCAAATCGATATTCTTCTGCTCGATTCTTCTCTTTACTTTCTCCAGCTCGAACTCTCTCTCCCCGCCAGAAAGGGCTTCGCCAAATCCTTCGGGATAGACCAAATCCATATCGTTGAGAATTCCAGGCTGCTCTGGATATTCCTTGTCGTAAAATTCTCTGATTTCAATCGGAAAATCAAGAACCCAGATCGGCTCAGAAATCCTTTCTGAGAGCTTGATTTCATAGCCCTCTCCATAAAGACTAATAGCTTCCTTGCAGCATATTTTCTTGAAAGGGACCTTTGGAATCTTCAAGTCTCTCTGGAAGAATTCTAAGTCGCTTGCACAGAGTTTTTTGACTTCTTCAAGAACATATATAAGAAGTTCTTCTCCAAGTTTCATGACCTCCTCCCTTGCGGCATCTTTCACCTCTAGGTCGAGCTGAACAAATTCGATGAGATGCTTTCCGCTTTTCTGACGTTCGCGCGGCTCAATCCTCACATTTGGAGAAAAGCAGAAGATTCGCGGCTGAGAAAGGAGCGCAATCTGTTTATGGAAGATCATGCTCTTGGTGATTTGGTACTTAAAGCCGTAGCATTCAATTTCTCCTCGAACTCGGTAGTCGGTTAAAGGGTCGGTTATCGGGGAGATGACAACGGGAAGTATTTCAACAAACTGCTTTTGCCTTAAAAATTCCCCTGATGAACTTAAAATTTGATTCTGAATCTTCAGGCTTCTCCTCATCTTTTCAGATTGAATAAGCGTTAAATAGTTATCAATATCAAACATCTTTTTTCTCCTTTTTATAGAATTGAAAATGCTCTGGGAGTGCGTAGGAAAATAGACGTGGAAATATCAGGCGTGTGTCCCCTTAAAAGGGGACATTATTGTTATTATTTTTGCGGAGAAAACAGATGAAAGCTATAAGAGGAATGAGGCTCGATATCATGTGGACTATGAAAATCCTGCTTCTTATCATCATTGATTTTTTTAACAAATGACGTCCCAAGCTGTCAAGGAGAATCTTCATTATTATTCGAGCTCTCTTTGTGGCCTGTCTCACACAAGTTGGCTAATATATTTTTCTAAGAAATCTATTTTCAGCATTGGGCCTCATCTTGTATTATATAGCCTTGAAAAAATTGGGCATAAAAATCATCAATTTGAAGCCAAAGCTAAAAACATAATTTTATGGCTAAAGTGAATTTCGATGGTCATAATCAAAGAAATCAAGGCCAAGAGCATCCTCAATAAATCGAAAATCTTCGATTATTGCCTCAACCCTTATACGGGCTGCGAGCACAACTGCGCCTATTGCTATGCCCGCCTATTCATGAGACGCTATTCCGGCCACAGCGAGCCCTGGGGAGAGTTTGTCGATGTCAAAGTCAATGCCCCAGAAATCTTGAGAAGGCAGCTGGAAAGGGCAAAAAAAGGCACGGTCTGGATTTCCTCTGTCTGCGACCCCTATCAGCCCCTTGAGGCAAAATACAGACTGACCAGGCGGTGCTTGGAGGAGCTGCTAAAAAAACAATTTCCCATTAACATCCAGACAAAATCAGCACTGGTTCTTCGCGACCTGGACCTCATCCTTCAGTTTAAAGAGAGAGAAGTTGGCTTCACCATTGCCACAGACAACGACCGAGTGGCTAAGCTCTTTGAGCCAAGGGCCTCGTCTGTCAAGGAGCGTCTTGGGGCTCTGGATAAAATTCATTCCAACGGGATCCAGACTTTTGCCTTCATCGGCCCCCTCCTTCCAGGAAACCCGGAAAAGCTTGTCGAGCATATCGAAGGAAAGACAGACAAGGTCTACATCGACCGGATGAATTACATGAGCGCCATAAGAGGATTCTATTATCGCTGCGGATTAAAAGAAGCGGCAAGTGAAGAATTCTTCCGCGAATACAAACAAAGGCTTGTCACTGAATTGAAAAAAAGGCGAATGAGGTTCGAAATCCTTTTTTAAGCTTTTTCAATTTTTATGACAAGTTCGAAAATCCGAAATTATCGAGATAAAACTGAATACTCCTCTCCCCAGTCAGATAATTTCTTTTACCTAATTTGATTTTTGCTTTTTGCCTCCGAAACTCGCTCCCTCTGTTCGATGATGACTTCTAAAGAATTGGTCAGGGGATTGTAGCTTGACTCCAAACGCTCCTTGAAAGGACGAAGCGAGGCCTCGAGAACCGAAGGAAGGCCATCCTTCCATAGAATTCGAGCACGGTCCGACTCTATGGCTTTGAGCTCAGCCTCCAGCCTCTTTCGCCATTTCGCCTGGGCTCCTGACTTATCGCTCTCAATGAGCTTTTCAAGCTGGTTGCGAAGCACGGGCAGAAGCTGACGGTTAACTCGCTTGAGCGTGACCTCGCGGCGCATCTCCAAAAATTCTTTTCTATCCCTATAATCTCCTCTTTCTTCATACTCGACGAGTTGGACATCAGGCCCATCTTCAGGAGATTTTTTAAGCCAAGAATAATAGGCGATGACATAGATATAATAATACTCGCCTATCCCCATTCCTTTATCAAGAAGCGCCTGGTTGCGGCTTTTGAGGAGCTCTGCTATCTGAGGAATCACACCCACACCCAGCCTCACCATTTTAAAAATATTAGACCTCTTTAATTCTATCTCGCCCTTGACCCTTTCCTGTTTGAGACCCTCAAAGGTCACAGCCACTTTCTCCCGGACAGGAGCACAAGTATCCCTGACCGAAAGGAAAGCCTCCAGGCGCTCGGATTTTATCGCTCCCTCAGGGTCAGGGCAAAAATCTTCGATTTTCCCGAAGCGGTCGGTCAATGTGCTCATTATGGCTTCTGAGTCTCTGAACCCGGCGACAATGTTCCTGAAAAAGAAATAGCCGCCTAGGCCAAGAATAATGAGAATCAGGATGATGGCACCGCAGCCGATGCCGCAGCCGATAAGCCATTTTTTTGTTGTGTCACTGGACTTTGTTTCGTTGGACGGCATAAGCATTCTCCCTTTTACTTTACATTCCATTCAGTAAAAGACACGTAATCGTATCACAGGCGAAAGCGATGTTCAATTTAAGTCTGATATTATCAGCTGCAAAAACAATAATGCGAATAGCCTTTCCCCCAATTTTTTCACTGTTTTCAAAGTCAAAATAGTAAGCACAACGACATTCCTTGAAAAAATTATTTTTTCCTTTATTTTATACTATGCTCTTGCTGTTCAATCAATCAAGACAAAAATTCAAAAACTCGGCTTGACGGTGCAGTTGAAATGAGTTAAAAAGGGATTCAAAATGGCTATTCTGGTCAGTATTCAACAGATTAAAGAGGTTCTTAAAAATATAGACCCTGTTGAGGTTATTATTCCCTTGATTGAGGAAGGCTTTGTCGCCTATTCCCACGGACGAGTCGTCGTCCCGCCTATCGGGGAAATGATTTTTGAAGACCCCCCTGGCGATGCCCATATCAAGTACGGCTATATCAAAGGTGATGACTACTATGTCGTTAAGATTGCCTCAGGATTTTATGAGAAGACAAGAATAGGGCGTGCCATGGGTCATGGCTTAATGCTTCTTTTCAGCCAGAAGAATGGTGAATTGGTCTGTGTCTTGCATGATGAGGCCTATCTAACGAATATCCGGACAGCTGCTGCGGGCGCTATTGCTGCTAAATACCTAGCTCCTCAAAAAGTCCGTCGTGTCGGGATTATTGGCGCAGGAATTCAAGGACGAATGCAGCTCGGGTACTTGAGGTTCGTCAGGGAATTCAAGGACGTTATCCTCTGGGGAATCAACAGCCAGGAGCTCGACGCCTATAAAAGAGATATGGCACCTCTCGGCTTTAACATCCATACGACTCTTTATAGGGAGGAAGTTGCGTCGAACTGCAATGTCATCGTCACCTGCACGCCATCAAAAAAGCCTCTTCTTCAAGCGGATCAAATCCAGAAGGGCACTCATATCACGGCCGTGGGCGCTGATACGCCTGAAAAGCAGGAGCTTGATGCGGCTATTTTAAAAAAGGCTGACAGAGTTGTCGTCGATAGCATAAGCCAGTGTCTCCTCCGCGGAGAGACCTTTCATGCTCTGCAGCAGGGCCTGGTTAAGAAAGAAAATCTCGTCGAGCTGGGAATGGTCATAGCCAATAAAAACCTCCGGCGGGCTTCGGAAGCTGAAATCACGGTTGCTGACCTGACAGGAGTCGCCGTGCAGGACATCCAAATCAGCAAAGCTGTCTGGAAGGCTCTGAAAGAAAAAGCCTAATTTTAGTTGTTTCTAACGAAACTCAACGCCGTCGATAAACAAGCTGAAGTCGCCTTCTTCGATTCCGGTAAAAAGAACTCCCATCAGGCCTTTGCCGTCAAACTGGGAAAAATCATTCAGAGGAAAAACGTACTGCTTCCACTCCGGGCCGGCAAAAAAGTTCTTCTGCAGAGGGATGTAGCCGAATCGCTCAGCATAGAGCATGATCCGATAATCTTTACCTTCCCCTTTTGCCCAAAAGACAATCTGCTTGAACCGCGAAAGGTCAACAGGAACCATCGGTTTTGATCCAGGGAAAAACATGGCGCCTGCCCATTTGTACATGGCTCCAGGCGCTATATTCCCTTTGACCTGCAAAGCATATGGGCTGGCTTCGGCTCCACCTTCCACGACTTTCATCTCTGCCGACGACTTGCCGCCGAGCATTTGGTCGGTCGAGACCTGCCAGCCGCAGCCAAAAAAGGAGCCGAGCTTCCCGTCATCGAAATTGCTGACTTGCCCGGATTTGCCTTCAAAAGGCACAATCGTCGGAGTGGTTAGCTTTTGGGCGAGAAGCCGTTTAAACGAGACACCTTCTTTCCAGACTGCCACAATATCCCGTGTCGTCGTTATATCAGAGGTGGGATCTCCCTTGACAAGCAGCAAATCTGCGCGAAGTCCAGAAGCGATTCTGCCCCGATTCTTAAGGCTAAAGATTTTTGCCGGGACAGAAGTGGCTGCAGCCAGAGCTTCACTTGGCTGGAGCCCAGCCTTGACCAGAAGCTCAAGCTCTCGGTGGATACTCACACCATGGGCTGTCCCCGGATTCGGGGAATCTGTGCCAGCCAAGAGCGGAACACCAGCTTCCTTGAGCATCCTGACCACTTTTAGAGCAATATTAAAGTCATTGTTTGAGCCTTGAGGAAAGGCCCGAACGAGATTGCTCTCTTCGGCCTGAGAAAGGAATGGAACAAGGCAATTATCCTTTACAAGAGAAGTGCCGCTCGGAACTCCGCCGAGGCTTTCAAAAACGACTAAAGTTGGAATCACAAAAGCTCCTCGCTTGAAAACTTCCTCTGCAAACTTCTTGTCCGGCATTTTATCGCCAAAGATGTGGGCGAAACCATTCACGCCAGCTTTCAAAGCTTCCCTCGCTTCCCGAAGAGTCATGGCATGAGCCACTGCCAGCTTGCCGCGCTTATGAGCAGCATCAACAACAGCTTTCATCGTCTCCCAGCTAAGCGTATTTATCTTTGGGCCCCAGTTCGTCCCATCGTCATAGATAATCTTAATATAATCCGAGCCTTCTGCGATCCGGGCATCGATAAAAGCTGCGGCTTCCTCTGCTCCGCTAAGCGTTGGGATCTTGACGCCGTACTCCGTGCCGTGCCCTCCCGGAGCCGTAGTCAGGAATCCGGATGAGAAGATGTCTGCCCTTCCATAAACATGACCCTCTTTCTGTTCACTGCGCCATTTGGAGATAATTTGAGGATAAACGGCTCCCATATCGAGTTCGGTGGTAATGCCGAAAAGCAGAGCGCGCTCCAAATCTCCAGGGAAAGCATGGACATGGGCATCGATCAATCCCGGAAGGAGTGTCCTTCCATAGCCTTCGACAATCTCTGCGCCTTGAGGAATCTTGATCTCAGTCCCGACAGCAGCGATTATCCCCTTTGAAAAAAGCACAGTTCCCCTTGGAATAACCTTTGTGCCGTCAAAAATCCGCACATCTCTTATGGCCGTAACCTTTCCTGTTTCATCGGCTTTCATAACCTGGCTTTCCTCTCTCATCCAGCTCAGATGAACGCTAAGGAAAAAAAAGAATATGCAAAAAAGCATCGGCTTTATCATGCTTATTCTTGGATTGATTGTGCTCTTATGAATTTTACCCGGCGAGATTAGGTTTAATATTTCTGTGACATGCATCTTTGACCTCCTAGAGTTATATCAAGCAAATATTGAATTCGATCCAAAAACTCCAAGAACAATTCATT
This sequence comes from uncultured Eubacteriales bacterium, assembly GCA_964526905.1. Lineage (GTDB taxonomy): Bacteria > Acidobacteriota > Aminicenantia > Aminicenantales > Aminicenantaceae > CAZGMN01. The sequence continues at coordinate 12,680 of CAZGMN010000007.1, read as the reverse complement.
TATTAAGAATTGTTTTTATCAACCCGTCTAAAAGGAGTCTTCAGCCTTTCTTCCACCCAAGCCTTGTTGATCTGCAATCCCCACTGGTCATGCCTCATTGCATCTCCGCTATCATGCTTTAAAGCTTCGTTGTAAAGTTTTAATGCTTCATCCCTTCTTCCCTCTAAATCTTTCAGATGACCCATCCAGACCAGAGTGGCAAAATGGGTAGTCGCGGTGGGTTTGAGCTCGATAACCTTTTTAAAGGCAGCAAAGGACTCTTGGTCGCAGCCGCTGCCAAAGAGGAGTAACCCGAGTCTGAACCATAAGCTCACATCTGCAATTTTCAAATCTATAGCTTTCTTGTAGGAGTCGAGGGCTGCTTCTGCGCTGCCTGACCAGGGCATTTGCTGGATCTTTTCGGCAAGCTCCTCAGTCCCGAGAGGGATGGGGGCCTCAACCCTGGCCAGCTTTTTATCAGGGTCTAAGATGACTTCTTTGAGCTTTGATTTGCTCTCAAACCTTAAGCTATTTATTTTTAACAGCCTCTCTGTAAATTTTATCTCGCTCGTTCCATCCTCAAAAACAGCCTTGACCTCAATCGGCATTTCCATCGACCCTGTTGATTCGACTCTTACCGTGGAAACATATCTCTCCCCTTCCTGAATGCTCTCCTGAGAGACAATCTGATAGCAAAGATATCTATTGCTGCGAACCCACTGCTCAAAAAACCAGCTCAAGTTCTGACCGCTCTTCTTTTCACACACCTCTTTAAATTCCTTATAGCCAAGCCGCTTATCGCCATAATCTTTTAAGCATTTTTTGTATATTTTCACAAAGGTCTCTTTTCCCAGAACAGAATCAAGCGCGCTGATGATGCTGAAGCCCTTGCCATGAATGACAATATTGTTGAAGTCGAATTTTATCTTTTTCAATTGAGCAGGAGGAATGTCGGCCGTCGTATCATGGTGATTTCGAAGCCCGTTGAGATAGCGTGAGATGAGGCCGGAATGGACTTCCAAGCCAAGATTTGCATTGAGCATATATTCTCTGTCAGCATAGATTCCCATCCCTATCCAAAGCCAGGATGGGGTGTCATCGTCCATGACATACTCTCCCCAGTATTGATGACCGATTTCATGGGCTGTTATCCACTTCCAGAAAATAGGCGGCCTCTTATCAAACTGCTCCTGTCCGTGAATGACGACGATGCCTGAAGCAAACGGATAACCGCCCATGGGAATCGCATCTCCAGGGACAATGGACAGAAATTTTAAGGGATAAAAGCCGAGCCAGCCCTTATAAAATTTGACAACATCGGCTGCAGTCTCAAGACAGAGTTGGGCACATTGCCTTCCCCTTTCGGTGAAGAGAGAAGTGATAAGAACGCCTTCCACTTCCCTTGTTTCAGTCTTTAAGTCTTTTCCGAGGAAAAGACCAAAGGTTTTTACACCGTTGTTTTGATAATAGCCGGATTTCTTGTCGAGCAGTCCGCTGGCTGCAACGGCATATCCTGCAGTTCCTTCAATTTTAACCTCAAAGCTGTCATGGACGGGAAGGTCATCCCACCAGAGCCGCGGATACCAATTTACGAATTTTATTTCATCAGCTTTAGCCCGCATGAAATCAGCTGAGCTGAATTTTATATCTATCTTGACCTTTGCCCTGGGGCGCACAGGCTTGGGAAGCTCATAAAGAAGGGGCGATGAGAAGGGTGGAGTCTTTTTAGAATTCAGAAGGACTAATGGCCTACCGTCCATTTCTAACTCTATCGTGCGGCCGTCCTTTATTGCCCAGTCAAAAGCTAAAATAGAAATCGGAATTGAGGATTTGTTCTTGAAGACGACAGTCTCTTTGCCTTCAACCAAAGCTTTTTCAAGGTCAATTCTGGCCTCGATCTTATAATGCGACTGGGGAGGCTCGGAAGGAGTGAAAAACGTCTGCAGGGCAGGCGCCCCTTGAGCAATCAACAGAAGTAAAGACATGAAAACAAGAGAATAGAGCTTTTTAAGATCAGCTGAAGAAGAATTTCTCATTGCCGGCCTCCTCATGTTTTTAAAAGATACCAGCACTTTTTATGCCAAATATAAAATGTTAGGTATTTACTTGAAAATAAAATAATTATATGTTCATTCCAATCCCGTCCATAAAAGAGTTTTAAAAAAGAATAAAATTAGTTTACACTTTTTTATCAGCTTCTTCAGCGGCTTCAGCGAGCATCATTTGAATGAAAACGTGATCTTATACTCAACGGCTCGACGTCTAATGTCCACGTTGTTAAAAAAAGGAAATGTTACGAAGTCTCTTAAAAGAAATCTCTGCCTGGCTATAAGTCATTTCCTCAATCGACGATAAATACCTTTGCCCCTTTTTCAGAAAAAACAAAGTGCGGATTGGCGTCTGCATCCGAAACTTGAAAACTATTTCCAGAGCTTAGCTTGAATGTCCTGCCGTCTTTTAGCTCACAAACCAGCTCTCCTTCCAGAACAAGCAGGACATGGCCTCTGCCGCACCAGTGGTCGGCTTTATACCCAGCAGAATATTCCACAATCCTCACCCGAATGTTGCTCGCTTCCAAGGTCCGCCAAAAAGAAGTTCCGGTCTCTCCTTTATGCTCAATTGCAGAAATTTCTTTCCAGTCCGTTACACAAAAAGATACGCTTTCAATTTTCATGTCTTTCTCCTTTTTTATTTTTAAATCTTCTGAAGCCTCAGAGAGAAGTGAGAAATCCTTCATCGTAGAGCTGGTTGGAATCCTTGATTTCAAGAGCTGTTGATTCGATGAAGCCGATGGCACGGCGCACAGTTTTAAGCATCGCTTCCTTGTCCTTGGGCAACTCGCCGGCTACTCCCCTGTAAAAAACAGCCTGCCCGGCCCAGAGGTAATTTGTCAGGTGGTCGCTGGCCAGGAAACAATCCTTAAGAGCGAGGCCTGCGATGAAGAGCTCCACCTCCTTCAATCTTTCCAGCGGCGGAGTGATGACAAAATCTCCTTTATCCATCTTCTCCCTCAAAGGTGTCCCCTGCTGTACGGTCAGAGTCCTCAGCCTGATGAAATCAGGCTTTGCTTCGTTGAGAACTCTGGCGCTGCCTTCAGCGTGCTCTCGCCACCTGTCCTTTCCGCCAGCGCCGCATAAGACATAGAAAGAAACCTCAAAGCCCGCTTCTTTTGCCTTTCGCCCCGCCTCAATCATCTCCTCTGGTTTCACTCCCTTGCGAAGCCTTTCAAGCACAACTTCGTCTCCCGATTCAAGCCCGATGTGAAGCCGATTGAGGCCGGCCTTTCGAACTGCAACCAAAAAATCCATTTTCCGGCGCAAAATGGTCTTTGCCCGCGCATAAGCTGTCGCTCTCTTCACCTCTGGAAATGTTTCCTTGATAAAGGCCATTATCTCAGGAAGCTCATTATGGACAAGGTTGTCGCTATCGCCGAGAAAGATGGAAGAGGCGGCAGGATAAAGCTGTCTGGCTCTTAAGACATCATCCTTGACCACATGGAGAGCTTTGACTTCAAATTTGACCTGCTTGTACATCGAGCAGAATTCGCACTTGTTCCAGGGGCAACCTCTGGTGATGCGGATCAGCGCGCTCCCTGCTTCATTCGGCGGCCTGAAGGGAGGGAAATCGTATTGTTCAAGCATTATTCTTTTGAAGCACCCCGCTTAGACATGACGCCCAAATTTTTTTTAAATCTATTTTCTTGAAGCAGCGAGCTCTTGATCGATAAACCACTCAATGTGCTGCTCCAGAATTGGCAGGGGCATCGAGCCGCTGCCCAAAATGGCATCATGGAATTTCCGGATGTCAAATTTATCGCCCAATGCTCTCTTGGCTTTCTCCCGCAGCTCAAACATCTTCATGCTTCCCAACTTGTAGGCGAGCGCCTGCGCCGGCATGTCCGCAGAATAGCGCAGAGTTTCACTGTTGATCTGAGTTTCAGACTCGAGGAGGTTATCTTTCATAAATTTCACTGCCTGAGAACGCGGCCATTCAAAATAATTCATGCCGGTGTCGACCGCCAGCCTCGAAGAAAGGAACATGTCCATCATGTATCTTCCGCAGAGGCTGTAAGGGTCCTGGTATAAGCCCAAATCCAGTCCGAGCCAGGAGGCATATTCTGCCCATCCCTCACTAAAGGCGTTGAAGAAGCTTTCGCGCCGGAAATCAGGAAGCTCTTCATTCTCCAACTGAAAAGCAAACTGAAAGTGATGACCCGGAACGAGCTCATGGTAAATGAGCCCTTCAGCCCAGATAAGAGACCTCTCTTCAAGATGAGAGCCGTTGTAATAATAAATCCCTTCTGGCTGGGACGGAGTTGGAGGCTTGTAGTAGCCAAAAGTCATCGAACCCTCAAGCTCCGGCGCCAGCCTCCTGACTCCGTATGGAGCTTTTGGCCTGCGCAGGAAAACCTCATCCAGCCTGGTGTTCAGGGCATTGACATAGGAAAGCAGCCTCTCCCCTATCTCCTCTGCTGTTTTAGGGAAAAACCTTGAATCTGTTTTCAGGAATTGGCGGAATTCTTCCATCGTTCCCTTGAATCCTATGGATTGGCGGAGCTCATCAACCTTTAATCTGTCTTTTTTGACCTGCTGGAGCCCAATTCTATGAATCTCCTCTGGAGCCATGTCCATAGTGGTGCTGACTCGGGCAAGATATTTATAGTATTCCCTGCCGTCGGGGTATTGCCAGAGCCCGACTGAGCGAGGCGCCTTCGCTTTATACTCTCCGCTTATAAAGCGAGAAAGCTTCTCCAGGGCGGGATTGATTCCGCTCTTGATTATCTCCGCCACTTCCTTCTCGAATCGCTCTCTCAATGACCTCTTTATCTTGCCCAGCCTCTCTTCGCTCACATAAAAAAGGCTCTGAACTCCTTCATGAGTCAGAGAATTCAGGAAGGAAAGGACCAATCCAATCTCTTCTTCAGGAAGGATGATATTTTTGGCGAACTGTTCTTCGAGCTTGGCTTGAATGCTTTCGACAAGGGAAGGATATTGTTTCAGAAGGTCGAGGTAGCTGGAGAGGTCCTCTTTCTTCTGGAACTGGAAGCCAGTATAAATCTGATGAACGGCCCGCAGTGGTGAGGAGTAAGGAGTGACAGGAATAGAGAGCCAATAAAATTTTAGGGCTTCGCTCGAATTTCTTGCTTCCCATTTCAAGATTTCAAGAGAAATTGCCTCTTGATGGCTCAGTTCTTCAAGCTTCACATCTTGAAGTCTCTTCAAGATGGACTCGGCGAAGGCCGCCTGATAGCTCGCATAGGGATAGGAGACATCCGGCAATTCTACAATTTTCAGCCCGCGCCTGATGCGGATGGCCAGATTTTCTTCGACGATGAGATTCCAGCACTCCTCCCCCACCTCTTTTAAAAGCTTTGAACTCGGGGACAGGACTTCCTCAGGTTTGACTTCTTCTTTCTTTGTGCAAGAAATGCTTGAAAAAACCATGGAAATGGCTAACAGAGCAAATAACAACGCCAGATATTTCTTAGAATTCATCGCTTAACCTCTCTTAAACTGACATGGATTCATCCAGGTCATCTAGGAAGCATCCACAAATTTGTTGTATGAAAAGGATCAGGCTGAGTGTTGAGAAGACCGTATGGAAGGCTGAGCGGGCATGGTTCCTCGACCGAAGGTCGAGGAGAGCGAAGCCTGGAATCGAGCCGTTTTTGCCTCGCAGGGGCAAAAACGGCATGTCTTCGAGACACTCAGCTTGATCCAGAACAAGCTCTTTCACCACAGAAGAAAAGATGCTTACTTTCATATCTTTTCCTTCTTTATCAAAAACAGGATGAATTGAAAATACAGACTCCTGTTCATTTTTTCAAGGGCTGACTCTCCAGAATGATATGGGGGATCATGATGACCATGAACTCAACAGCAATGATTAGGTTATAGCTGGAACACGTAAAGAGTGCAAACCCTCCAAGAATCATCCACAGGCCATAATCCTCGGGATTCTTGATGAATCTGTACAAAGAATTATTGACAACAGGGATATTTTCTTCAAAGAAATTCAAGCAGAGCGACCTTTTCAATCCCAATAACTTGAGACCCCATGAAGCCAGGATAAGACCGCAGACCGAAAGAATCAATCCTCCGTACTTCAAGGCCGCGATTTGATGAAAAAAAGGATGTCTGCCAAACTGGAGGACAACAATCAGGGAAAAGGTGATGATCCAAAATAATCCAGTCGTTATGGCATGAAAAGCAAAGGCCTTTGGCCCAAACCAGCGGCTCAGTTTTTTGCCTTTCAATTGAAGGATTAAACTTGCAGATTCAACTGATATGGTCAGCCAGACAAAAATTATGGTGACAATAAAAATTTGACTCATGGCAACAGGCCTTCTCGAAGAAACAGAAAAGAGAAGAAAAAACAGAGAGGAAGCCCCTTTTTCAAAGAGCTAAAACTAAAATTCTATGAAAAATCTTTCTTAAATCAAGAGCTTATTTTGTCGCGGCTATACAATTGCTTTGGATAAAAAAAGGACAGTTCACCCTTTTCTCTGCTTTTTCTCGGCTAAATTCGTTTTTAAGGAATGAGAAAACTTGTAAAAAATCTTTTTATGAGTTATGAGATATGAGTTGTAAGATTTCAATCTTGAACGGCCTGGAAACAAGGAGAAGGAATGGAGAAAGAAGAGCACCTGCAAAGGATGGAAAAAGCCATAATCGAAGGCGATAGAGACCAAGCCCAGGCTCTGGCCAAAGAAGCAGTCGAAAAAAAGATGGACCTCATCGAAGTCATCGAAAAAGGCTATGTGCCTGGAATTCAAATTGTGGGAGAGATGTGGGAAAAAGGCGAATACTTTCTTCCTGAACTCATCACCAGCGCCGAATGCATGAAAGCGGCCATGGGAGTTCTTCAGCCAGAGCTGGAGAAAGCACAAATTTCAACAAAATCGAAGGCGAAGGTTGTTATCGGCACAGTCGAAGGCGATATCCACGATATCGGCAAGAATCTGGTGTCCTCGATGCTCTCAGCCAACGGCTTTGAAGTCTTCGACCTCGGAGCAGACGTCAAGCTGGAAAAATTCGTGGAAATGGCAGTTGAAAAGGATGCTGATTTCATCTGCCTTTCTGCCTTGCTGACGACGACCATGCTCGGCCAGAAAAGAGTCGTTGAAATCTTGAAGGAAAAAAACCTTGAAGGAAGGATTAAAGTCATGGTTGGCGGCGCACCCGTAAACCAAAAATGGGCCGATGATATCGGAGCAGACGGATATGCAGAAAACGCCATGGCTGCTGTCAAAATAGCTCAGAGGCTTATCCGGGGATAAGATGGGTGTAACTGTCTCTGCCAAGGTCATTAAAGATTTCAAAGTCGAATTCGACGAGAGAAGAATCCTGGGGCTTATCGGCTACAAAAAAAGACAGGTAACGATAAAAGAGCCAGTTTCCAAGCTGATCAGCGAAGAAAAAAAGAAGCTCGCCAGCCTTTTGCAGCCTGCAGCCGTATATACCATCATCGACTATCGCCAAACCAATAAGCATCCCATCTTCGCCCACGCCCAGAAAGTTGCCCTCTGCATCTGCACCATCGGACAGAAGCTGGAGAAGGAAGTTCAAAGCCTCACTCAAAAAAACGAGCTGCTCCGGGCACTGATTCTCGACGCCCTGGGCTCTGAGGCGGCTGAGGAGGTCGCCATCCAATCCGACAAGATACTTGCCGAAAAAGCGAGAGAGATGAACCTCTGGCCGAGTAAGCGCTTCAGCCCCGGCTATGGAAAATGGGACATCACCCAACAGCGATTCATCTTCGGCATTCTTCCTGGCCAAGAAATCGGAGTGAGCCTCAGAGAGTCATGCATGATGGTCCCGAGAAAATCTATCTCCTTCAGAATAAATTTCTATAAGGAGAAAAAATTTACAACTCGAATTCAGAGGTAAAGACTTATGATCAAGACCTTAAGACCCAAACTGAAGCTTTTAAGCAAGGAATTCATTAAGAAAATCATCGATGAGGCCCTCTGTATCCTCGAAGAGCATGGTGTATTCATTGAAAATCAGGAAGCCTTGAAACTCTTGAAGGAAGCAGGGGCAAAGGTTGATGTCTCAGCGCAGAGAGTTAAGTTCGCTTCTCGTCTTGTCGAGGACTCTCTTTCCTCTGCACCTTCCACAATCAAGCTTTACGATAGAAAAGGAGAAAAGGAGTATATCGTCGGTGAGGACCATGTCCATTTTGATCCCGGCTCTGCAGCTATCTTCATTCTTGACCATAAGACCTCTGAGCAGAGAAAAGCCGCGAGTGAAGACCTGGTGAAGTTCTGCCAGCTCACAGAATGCCTGGAGAATATTCATTTTCAGAGCACGGGAATCGTCAGCAGCGATGTCCCTGATTTGATCGCTGATAGCTACCGTCTTTTCCTCGGGCTTCAATTCTCGACAAAGCCTGTGGTCACAGGAACATTCCGGGTCCAAGGCTTCCAGCCAATGCACGAGATGCTTGTCGCAATCAGGGGAAGCGAGAAGAATCTGGTCGAGAAGCCGCTGGCCATCTTTGACGCCTGCCCCTCCCCTCCCTTGAAATGGAGCAACTTGACTGCTCAGAGCTTAATTGACTGCGCTATGGCAGGCATCCCTTCTGAGATTATCTCCATGGGCTTGACCGGCGCGACATCTCCGGTGACCATAGCCGGAACCCTTGTCCAGCATGTCGCAGAAAATCTTTCAGGGCTCGTCATCTGCCAGTCAGCCAAGAAAGGAGCTTCTGTCATCTTTGGAGGCTCTCCTTCAAGCTTTGACATGAGAAAAGGAACAACGCCGATGGGCGCTGTGGAGACGATGATGATTGACTCTGCCTACGCCCAGATTGGGAAGCACCTCAACCTCCCCACTCATGCCTACATGGGACTGAGCGATTCAAAAATCAATGATTCCCAGGCAGGCTTTGAAACAGGAATCGGAGCAGTGCTGGCAGCATTGTCCGGAGTCAATGTCGTCTCAGGCCCAGGGATGATGAACTTTGAAAGCTGCCAGAGTCTGGAAAAACTCGTCATCGATAATGAGATATGCGGCATGGCTTACAGGCTCATAGAAGGAATCTCCCAGCGCGACGAGCCCATTGCCAAGAATCTATTCGAGGCCTTTGCAACTGCAGGTCAGTTTCTATCCTTGCCCCACACCAGAAAGTGGTACAGGGCTGAGCACACTTTTCCCCGAATAATCGACCGCGATACTTATGATGCCTGGGCTTCCTTGGGAAAAAAATCGGTCGCTGACAGGGCAGCGGGTGAAGTTGAAAGGATTCTCAAGGAGAAACCGCCTGTTCCTCCCGACAAGGGCGTTCTTGATGAGCTCAGGAAAATAATGCTCTTGGATGCCAAGAATTATGGTATTTATTCTTTGCCTGAGATAAGGGCCTGAAATCTTCTTTGCTTTAACCTTGTCTTTCTTATTTTACTTCATCCGGCGCCTTGAGCGGTTTGAGCCCGTTTGCCTCAAGAATTTTGTTGAGCTTGGGAATTTCGTCTTTGATAAAAGCATTAAGCTTGTCCACAAGAGCGTTAAGAGCATCTGTAAGGTCCTTGAGCTGGGATAATTCTGTCTGTGTCGGGGCTGAAGGAAAACCTGAGACAGAGCTGCCCACCGTCATAATCAGCTGCTGAAGAGAGCCCCCTCTCAGAGCATCTTCCATCGAGCCCCGGTAGCCGAATCCCTTGGGCATGATTTCTTTCTCTAAGGCGCTGAATCTTCCGTCGAAATCTTTAACGCTTGTCCGAACCTCTTCTTTTATTCCTTCTTTTTTCTCCGTTTCTTTATAGAAATTGGAGAGCTCCTGCCTGATATTTCTTGTGGCAGTGATGGCCGAGCTCATCTTCTTGGAAAGGACCATAACATCAACCGTGGTCGAAACCTGCGCGGTTCTATCTTCATCACTCAGACTAAAACGTGAATCTGAAAAAACTGTTCCTTTCTGGACTGACTTTTTTTCGCCAGAAATCAATTCCGCGGTGTATTCGCCCGAAGCGGCATAGGGAGAGGCGACAAAGCTCATGGGAGAAGGCTTGATCTCTTCTCCTTCCTTTGTCTTGGGAAGATACTGCAGGTTCCAGGCGACCCTCTGCAGGCCTTCAATGGCCGAGAGGCTGATTTGAAAGACCTCTTCCCCTTTTTCATTCTTGATGACAACCTTTGGTTTTTCGGCAGGCTTTGCCTTGAAGTAAGCATAGATATTCATCCCGTAAACAGGGTTTCTCTCTGCATAATATACTCTGCCGTACATCTCACGAGTCGTCGCCGGATAGTACTGGGTTGTCGGCCGGATTCTGAAGAGATAAAAGTCAGATTGCAAGAGTCCGTCTGTCATTTCTTGAAGAGGCGAGATGTCGTCCAGGATCCAGATTCCCCTGCCGTGTGTTCCGATGATTAAGTCATTCTCCCTGGGATGGATGGCAATATCATCAACGGCCACAGTCGGCAGGTTGTTCTTGAGCGAAAACCAAGTTTGACCGCCATCAAGTGAGGCATAGATTCCGAATTCAGTCCCGACAAAGAGGAGATTCTTGTTCTTTAAATCTTGGCGGATAACGTTCACCCAGCCAAAAGGCAGGTTGCCTTTGAGGGATTTCCAGGTCTTGCCAAGATCGCTTGTCTTGAAGAGGTAGGAGTTGTAGTCATCATGGCGGTGGCCGTCAAAGGCGGCATAGGCTGTCCCTCCTTCAAAATGCGAGGCTTCGATACGGGAACACCAGGTGTTCGGCGGGAGCCCGCTGATATTTTTGACCACGTTTTTCCACGTCTTTCCGCCGTCGCGAGTTATCTGGACGTTTCCATCATCGGTCCCGCACCAGATGACTCCCTTTTCCACAGGGGACTCGGAGATGGTGACGATGGTGCAGTGGATCTCAGCGCCGGTGTTATCCGGGGTTATGGGACCGCCTGAGTCTTTCTGCTTTGAAGGGTTGTTGGTCGAAAGGTCAGGGCTGATTTTCTCCCACGAATTTCCTCCATCAGCCGTCTTAAAGAGATAGTTGCCTCCGGTATAGACAGTCTTCGGGTCATGAGGAGAGATATGGATGGGAGAATTCCAGTTGAAGCGGTAAGGAGGCTCTTGGAGAGGGGCCTGAGGCCTGATAAACTTTCCTTTCTTTATCCTCAAATCATACCTGCTCAAGCCATTCATCTGAGAATTGGAGTAGATGGTATTGGAGTCGGCAGGGTCAACCTGCGCAAAAAATCCATCCCCTCCTCCAATCATGTACCAGTCATCATTGCTGATTCCAGTATAGTCATAAGTTGCGCTCGGTCCTCCCCAGACGCCGTTATCCTGCAAGCCGCAATAGACGGAATACGGGCTTCTCATGTCAAATCCGACCTGATAGACCTCGGCCAGGGTCATGTTCTGGACCGCATACCAGGTCTTGCCGCCGTCATAGCTGATGTCGATACCGCCGTCGTTGCCGTCAATCAAGTGAAGGGGATTGGTCGGGTCTATCCACAGAGCATGGTGGTCAGGATGGATTCCTGCAGAGATGGCTATGAATCTTGTGCCCATATCCTGCGAGCGGTAAGAGCTGCCTGAGAAAACATAAATAACCTTGTCATCGCTGGGGTCGACTCGAATCTGGCTGTAATAGAATGGACGGAAGTTGACTTGGGTAAAAGTCCTGTTATCGCAGGTTCTCTTCCAGCTCTGACCCTTATCCTCTGAGCGCCAAATTCCTCCGTCCCGATGCTCGATCAGGGCATAGACAACATTTGGTTTGCTGCGGGAAACATCGATTCCTATCCTCCCCATCACTCCCTGAGGCAGGTCTTTGATCAGCTTTGTCCAGGTCTCTCCCCCGTCTGTCGTTTTATAGATGCCGCTTCCCGGTCCGCCGCTCGAAAAATAATAAGGCAGCCGGCGGTGTTCATAGGCTGCAGCGTAGAGAATCAGGCTGTTTGAAGGGTCGATGGCTAAATCGGCAAAGCCCGTGTTTTCGTTGATATAGAGGACTTTCCTCCATGTTTTCCCTCCGTCAAAGGTCTTATAGATGCCGCGTTCCTGGTTGGGGCCCCAGAGATGCCCCATGGCTGCGACATAGACGATGTTCGGGTCTCCAGGATTGATAATGATCCGGCTGATATGGAAGGTGTCTTTAAGCCCCATGTTTGTCCATGTCTTTCCCCCATCAGTGGACTTGTAGACTCCGTCTCCGATTGAGACGCTGTTGCGGCAAGTTGCTTCGCCAGTGCCGACCCAGACTATGTCTGGATGAGATTGAGAAACTGTAACATCGCCCACAGAGACTGTGCTCTCTTTATGAAAAACAGGCTCCCAGGTGATGCCGTTGTTCTCGGATTTCCAGACACCGCTGGGGCCGATGGCAGCATAAATAATCCATGGTTTTTTCTCCACGACATCAATGTCAACTGTCCGGCCCCCCATCGGCGCAGGCCCGATGCATCTCCAAGAAAGCTTCTCAAAAAGAGTTCCAACTTTGTCAGCGCTCTGCCCCTGCGCTTGGGAATAAAAACAAAAGAAACAGAAAGTGACGCCAGTCAAAGCCAAAGCCAAGTTTTTTTTCATCGTTCCTCCTGATTAAAAAATAGCGAGATTGATACCTGCGCAAAATTTCATATACCCTAAAGAAGAGCAAAACTCCAAGACATTCTTCCCAAATCATCATCAAGAGCGAAGCACGGCGCCTATCTCCTAAATTTGACCTGAAAAGATAACGGCGCTTGGTCTGACCGCTGCCGATGATAATTTAACAA
>CAZGMN010000006.1:0-33108 GCA_964526905.1 uncultured Eubacteriales bacterium | reverse complement strand
TTTAAGTCCCTTGCGTCTACCACTTCCGCCACCCCGGCATTAGCAATCTTTTTTGAATTTCCGCAGGTCGGCTAAAATTATATCATATCGAGAACTTTGCCAACAGAAGAATAAAGATTACTCTCATTCTTTTTTACAAAAATTCATAATTTTCAATGTATTCGGCAAACAACAAGATTTTTTTTGCATCACTTGGCCGAAATAGAAAAGGCTCAACGTCTTTAGCCAATTGCTTAAAATTGAGGACCTTACATTTTTGAATAAGCCTGGATTTTAAATTTAGAAAATTTTCTGTATGAAGCTTCTCATTCAGATAATTGAGATTAGGCTTCGTTTTTCCCATAAGAAAAAGAGTATCATAAACATCTCTTCCCATGGGGCGCTTTCGGGCAAAAATACAGTATATTTTCTGGGCTAACAAAATATCCGCAGGTACAACAGAGATTCGTCCGAAGACATCGAATTTGTTGACCAATATTTGCTCTGACTGATATTCGAAATTTTGAGGTTCCATATCAATTTGCAAATGAATTTTTTCTAACGGGTCCTTTGTGAGATTATTTCGATAGAGCAATTCGGGTATTCTAAGGTAGAGACGAAAGGCTTTTCTGACGACAGGCCTTGCTTCTACATAGCACCCTTGGAGTTGAAGCTTTTCTTTTATGGTAGCCCCGAGACTCTCAAACTCTTTTTTACTTAAACCCAAATTATCAAAATCCAGGTCTTCGGAAAATCTGGCGTTGAAGTGAACAAGGTGGATGGCGGTTCCGCCCATAAATGCGAGTCTATTTCCATACTTAGAGCCATAAATGATTTCAAGGATCTTGTACTGCAGGTACTCTCTGAGCAGGTTCCTCTTAAATATTCTCAATGATTCTGGATAAAATGATTCGATCTGCCTTATATCAAGCATCGTCTTAGGTCATTTTTGAGCATGAATATAATCTAAAAAACGCCTTACCTTATCGCCAAGAGATTTTTGCGAAAATATTTTCAGGTGATCCATGAGTTTTTTTGTATCGATTTTCTCAAAAAATGTTCCAGGATTCACCCGCAAGCTCTCAAAATCTTTTTCATCCTTGAGATGAGGATTCAAATAAAAATAATCAAGAATCGCCTTTTCAGGCTGCGCAATCTTAAAGGCCTTTTGATTATAAGTTTGGATCTCATATCCAAAAAAAAGGTTTGCCCTGACTGTCTTATAGCTGAATTCAGCAAAGGATGTCTTGAATTCATAGGTGCGCCGAGTGGAAACGGATGTAACGCCATATGCGCTTTCTGGTATCAAGTGATAATGGAAAAGTGCCATTTCCAAGGAAACATAAGAAGGTTTATATATTCTATTGGCAATTTCAAACAAAACATTCTCGTTAAGAGCAAGGTCCGAAAAGATATAAAATCCTTTTATGACTTTCTTGATGTATCCCTTATTTTGCCAATCATTTAATCGCCTGCGGTGAAAAGTGGGATCAATCTGAAGAATATCGTGGAGAGAAAAAATTGTAAAATCCTTAAGTGAGCCACGCAATTTAATGTAATTCATCTTATTTCTAAAAAGTGCTTTTTTTAGCACTAATACGAAATATAATAAAGATGCTCCATCTGTTAGTCAAGCCCTCGTTTTAGCTTTTCGCAGTAACACCTTCAAATTCTCCTCTCTAATGGCGAGCGCCGCCTGTTCTATTTAGCCTTCTTCACCTCTCCCCAGTCGGCAGCAAGATTTCGATACCGAGTGCAGACCTTTGAATTTGACCAAAGAAATCCGTCGCCGGTTCAAAGGATTAAAACGTCTTGGTCTCAGACTAAAGCGCAAACCCCAACTGAAAAGGAAGATATGCCTATGCTCTTCGTCTAAAGACATGAAAATGGCGGATACACCTACGCTTATCCAAAGGAATGCTTCTGGTGAGTTGTCTATTGGTTCAGAATATATAATATAATTGGAAATAAGAATGGAGCTCATAACTGTTCGTCATCTCACCCACTGCTACCAAAGAAACAAGGCTGCACTTCAGGATGTCAATCTTGATATCGGAAGCGGGATGTTCGGACTCCTCGGCCCGAACGGCTCAGGGAAGACCACTCTCATCCGCATCCTGGTGACGCTTCTCAAGCCTACATCAGGCCGGGTATCGATCAACGGCATGGACCTCCAGAAAAACCGGAAGCAGATCCGCCAAATGACCGGCTATGTGCCTCAGGAATTCTCGTCATTTCCTAAACTGACCGCCTGGGAATTCTTAGACTATGTGGGCAGCCTGAGGATGATTCGACCCAAGCGAAAACGGCAGGCTCTCGTTGAAAAAGTCCTCGAGGACGTTGGGCTCTTTGAAGCGCGGGATCGCAAAGCCAGCAACCTCTCTGGAGGAATGAAGCGAAGGCTGGGAATTGCGCAGATCCTCATCGGCAACCCTCAGATCATGATCATCGATGAACCGACCTCAGGCCTGGACCCTGAAGAACGCATCCGCTTCCGCAACCTCCTCTCCGACCTCTCACGTCAAGACAAAATCATTCTTCTCTCGACGCACATCGTAAGCGACATCTCCTCCACCTGCTCGAGGATCGTTCTTTTGAACGAAGGCCAGGTCGCATTCAACGGCACACCGGCCAATTTGATAGCCGATGTCCAGGGGAAAGTCTGGAGCGTCTCTGTCATGCCCGAAGAACTGGACGGCTTTAAAGCAAAATATCCGGTGATCTCGGCTATTCCCTCAGAGGCCGGATACCAGCTCCGTCTTGTCGCAGACGATTTTGCCGGCGGCGCAGCAGTGCCCGCAGAGCCCAACCTCGAGGACGCCTATGTCTATTTCATGCGTTCAAAGGCCGGCCGGGTTTGTGAGTTGGCCGAACCCTCGCCATTCAGTTAAAGGAGTCGGAGATGAGCTCGCTGTACTCTGTCTCAACCATCGCCCGCTATGAGGCTCGATTACTCTTCCGTTCCTGGGGGTTTCGAATTTTTTCGGGATTGACTCTCGTTATTCTGACTTTAATCATGGTCATCCTCACCCTTGCTCCCTATTCAGGGTTCTATTTCAGCCGGGCGCTTTCCGGAGTTTTTCCCCTGATCATCATCAAGCTGCTGAATGTCTTCCAAGGAATCATGGCGGTGATTATCGCCGCAGAATTCCTGA
Source organism: uncultured Eubacteriales bacterium (assembly GCA_964526905.1). Taxonomy (GTDB): domain Bacteria; phylum Acidobacteriota; class Aminicenantia; order Aminicenantales; family Aminicenantaceae; genus CAZGMN01. The sequence continues at coordinate 29,974 of CAZGMN010000006.1, read as the reverse complement.
AGCGCGACCGTAAGCAGGATTCGACCGAAGTGATTTATGCCCATTCCTTTGCCAACGGACAATATATTATTGGAAAATTCATCGGCATCTTCAGCGCCTTTGCCGTTTTGAATATCGCAGTCCTCTTGATTGCGGTCATCATCAATCTCTTTTTTTCCAGATCACTTTTTGCCGGATTATCCTACCTGCTTTATGCTGCTTTCCTGAGCGTGCCGACTCTCGTCTTCATCATCGGCCTGACGATTTTTCTCGGCTTCTTAATCCGCAGCCAGGCGATCGTCTATCTTCTAACCCTCTCCTATGTTTTTCTCTCGCTCATCGTCATCGGGCCTCGATTCTATTCCATTTTTGACGGCTTTGCCTTTCATACGCCGATCTTTTATTCGGATTTCATTGGCCTGGGCAACTTGCGCGAGCTCCTCCTGGTCAGGGGCGCTTATTTCTTTCTGGGTTTGGGATTGGCTTTGGGGTCAACGCTGCTGATGAAAAGGCTGCGCCAGTCCCCTGCCTTGAACCGCACATTTGGATCGCTGGCCATCCTCTTTGCAGCCTCTGCCTTTGTCCTGGGCTACGCGTATCTTCGCGGGAAAACCACAGCTCAAGACTTCCGAGAAGCGATGAAAACAGAGAGCCAAGAAATTGCGGAAACTCCAACGATGACCCTTCTTGCCTGCGATATCCGGCTGCGGCATGAAGGAAAAAGCATCACCGCTGCTGCCGACTTGACTTTAGCCAACAACAATGATGTCGCCCTGAAAACAATCGTCCTCTCTCTCAATCCAGGACTTCAAGTCAGTGAGTGTAAAGGCGAAACAGGCTCCCTTCCCTATAAAAGAAACCATCATCTCCTTTCTATAGATACCCGTCAGGAGATTGAGCCCGGGAAACAGGTCCGTCTCTCCCTTTCATACTCAGGGATGATCGATGAGCGCTACTGCTATCTTGATATTGACGATTCGAGGCGTGAAACTCCTCTCCGGATTTGGTTTGTAAACGTGCCCAAGCGGTATGCAGTCTTGAGTCCGGAGTTTGTCCATTTGACTCCAGAATGCGGTTGGTATCCAAGGCCGGGCCTTCCTGAATCGCTGCTCTTCCCTTCAATAGTCAAGCAGGACTACTGTCGCTACACTCTGACAGTCACAGGGCCCGAGTCCCTGACGGCCATATCCCAGGGGCTGGAGACGACGAGCGTCACCGGCCGCGAGAAACTTTGCACCTTTCAACCCGAGGTCCCTCTCCCTCAAATCTCCCTCACCATGGGCCGCTACGAGCAAAAATCAATCACTGTAGACGGAGTACGCTTTTCGCTCTTTCTGCTTGCAGGACATGATCAATTCACCTCCCATCTCACCGAAATAGCCGGAGAGCTGCCTCAGCTCATCAAGCAGATTAAAGACGGATACGAAGTCCTCCTGGGCCTGAATTATCCTTACAAGCAATTTTCGCTGGTGGAAGTTCCGCTTCATGTCACAAGCTACAATCGGCTGTGGACTTCGGCTCAGGAGCAGGTTCAACCGCAGCTCGTCTTCCTGCCCGAGATGGGAGCCTTCTGCACTGGAGCCGAATTTAGAGCGGGCATCGCCATCGGCCAGCGGGCAATGGCGCTCAGGGCTGGAGCCGGATTCGGCCCGAAAGACATTCAGCGTCAGCTTTTCAACCGCTTTGTCCAGGCCAACCTGACCTCGACGCAGATGTCTCAATTCAATATTTTCCGGCGTGGCCCTCTGGGCATCCGGGTCGAAACGAATTCCGAAGCCAGCTTCAACATCTTTCCCAACTTCTTTTCTTATACTTCTCATTTCGGCATTGGGCAGTGGCCGCTCCTGGGCTACGCTGTGGAGGCTTATCTCCAGGAGCGCGTCAACAATCAGCCTCTGCTTCCGATGCGCTTCGGTCAGCAGAACCCGGTTCAGGAGCAAATCAATAAATATTTGCAGGAGCATTCTCTGGCCGAGGCCCTGCGGCAGCCCGCTCAGGAATCCTTGCCGCTCGCCCCAATCATGGAGGAAAAAGGGAAATATCTCCTGACGCTCATCAAGGCTAAGCTGGGGACAGCAGACTTCGACGAGAGGCTTATCGAATTTCTCAAAAGCCGCCGATTCCAGCCGCTCAAGCGAAAGGCCGTGGAAGATTTCGTCGCCGGCCTGGGCCGCTTGGACCTGGACAAGACTATTTCGGATTGGTATCAGGAAAAAGGGTTGCCGGGATTCTTATTCGAAAACGTTCAGAGCTACAGGGTCATCGAAGGAGAGAAGACTAAATTCCAGATCAAGTTCCAGGTCGCCAACCCGACGGACTTGGAAGGCGTGGTCAAGGTCAACACAGTCACCCGGGGTGGTTTCGGCTTTCGAGGAGGAGGGGGGATGGGAGGTCAAACGGCAGCAACGGAGACCCGAACGGTCCTTGTCCCGGCCCGGACTGTCAAAGACGTCGGCATCGTCCTGGACCAGGTTTCGGTCATGACAACTATCGATACTGCCATGTCCAAGAACCTGCCCGGGGCTTTTATCTTTCCCTTCAGCAGTCAGAGTCCTAATCCCGGGGTTAAAGCTCTCGATGGCGAATCAGCCAAAACATATATTCAGGCTCCACCGGGCACAGATGGGGAATATATCGTCGACAACGAGGACAAGGGATTCATCTTGCCCTCCAATGGGAGAGAAAACTGGCTGCGCAGCTTTGTCCGGCGGATATTTATCAAAGAGCAAACCGACCAAGATTATATGGCCGTCTTCGGCCTTTTGAATCCTCCGGAGAATTGGCAGCCGGTCATTATGCAGAATTTTTACGGCCGGTTCGTTCGCTCGGCATATGTGAAGAAATCCGGGCAGGGTACCGAAAAAGTCGTCTGGACGGTGAACCTCAAGGAGCCGGGGAATTATAACATTTATTATTACAACGAAGGCCTGGGCGCCAGGCCAGCTCAAAGAGGAAATTTTCCTGGAACAGCCGGCGGCTCCCCGCCGCCAGGGCCGCAATTCGCAGGCGGCCAACGAGCAGGCGGAAGGATATCCGGCGCCCAAGCCGTGGGCCGCGGCTTCACTGCCCAACGACTCAAGCCCGGAAAAAAGCACTTCCTGGTCCATTACGAGGACGGAGCCGAAGAAGTTGTTATCGACCTTGAGGACGCTCAGGCCGGCTGGAACCTGATCGGCAACTTCCGGTTGCTTGCGGGCGAGAACCGTATCGAGCTGACAGATAAGAATGATGCGCGCTTTGTCTTAGCGGATGCTATCAAGTGGGTCCAACAAAAATAACGATCCTTAAAAAATAAAAAATCATCAGGAGTGGTGAAGATGAGAAAATACGCGCCGTGTTTATCCTTTCTTAGAAAAACAGCAAAGACAATGAAGAGGCTACTGGCTTTGGGGCTGCTCCTCTTCCTGCTCATTCCGCTCTCAGCGACGCAATATTTAACCCTGGAAAAAGCATTGGAGATCGCCTTTGCTAACAGCCCGTCCATCAAAGAAGCCTTTTACAGACTGGAGACCAGCCAACAAAATCTCAAGGCCCAGCAGGCCGGCTTGAAATCTCAGTTCAACCTGAGCCTCACGCCGCTCACCCTCTCCAACACCAGAACATTCAGCGACCTGACCTCGCGCTACAACTACCAGGACCTGACCAAATCCGAAGCCCGATTTTCCATCACCCAACCCATCAAATGGACGGACGGGACGCTGACTGTCAGCAATCGATTCAACTGGCAGGAGGCCTCAAGCTCCTTTACGGGCGGCGTCAAGCAGGGGACCTACAACAACTCCTTGACACTAAGGTTCAGTCAGCCTGTGTTCACCTATAACCGAACCATGCTCCAAGTCAACGAACTGGAGAGGGCCCTGGAAGGCGCCCAGTTGAATTATGCCATCCAAAAGCTGCAGATTGAAAGGCAGGTCACTCAGCAATTCCTCAACCTATTTTATTACAGGGAAAGCGTTAAAATCGCTGAAGAGGATTTCAAAAACTCCGAGGAGAGCTATCAGATCATCGAAAGCAAGGTCAAAGCAGGGATTTCCGCGCCGGGAGAGCTTTACCAGGCCGATGTGACCCGGCTGAACAGCCAAGCATCCCTCGAGAACAAGCAGACTCAGTATGAAAACGCCATGGACAGCTTCAAGATCCTATTGGGTGTTTCCCTGGATGAGGAGATCGAAGTCGTGACAGACATCCGCAAGAAGCTGGTGGAGGTGGACCTCCAAAAGGCCATCGAGAACGGCCTGGAGCACCGCATGGAACTTCGCCAGCAGGATATCGCCATCCAGAATGCGCTCGACGACCTCATCAAGGCCGGCGCTTTGAATGAATTCAAAGCTTCAGTTGACCTCTCTCTGGGCTTGACCGGCGTCAACGAATCCTTCCGGAATGTCTACGAGTCCTCGGACGTCGACAAACAGGTAGCGATCTCCTTGAATATTCCTATTTTCGACTGGGGGCAGAAAAAACATGTCCTGGCCGCCAGCCAGGCCCAGGTGGACACTCAGAAACTCTCGTCCCTGGAGGAAAGAAAACAGATTCAGTTCGAGATTCGGCAGGCGTACCGCAGCCTGCAGAACCAAACGAGGCAGATCGAAATCGCGGAAAAGAACATCAAGAACGCCCAGTTGACCTATGACATCAACCTCGAGCGTTACAAGAATGGAGACCTCTCTTCCAAGGATATGCAATTCTATCAGCTTCAACTCTCCGAGTCGAAGCTTAACGAAGTCTCCGCTTTAATCAGCTATAAGCTTGCCTTGCTGGACATCAAAATCCGTTCCCTCTGGGATTTTGAAACAAACAGCTCCATCATGGTCAAGCTATAGGAGAAAGACCATGAAAAAAAAGATGATTTTATTTCTGAGCATAGCCTTTCTGGCAATGCTTGTCAGCTGCAAGGAGGAGAACCTCAGCGTGGACACCGAATCGACGATTCCGGTCAAGGCGGCTGAGCTCCAGCCTAAGTCCATCCAAGAGTTTGTGACCGCCACAGGGACGGCATTCGCCATCCGCGAGGTGTTGCTTAAAACCGAACAAACGGGCCGCTACCTGCTTCACATCAATCCCCGCACGGGTGTGCCCTTTAAGATGGGAGACAACATCAAGAAGGACGAGATTCTCATTTCTCTGGACAACCCCGAGTTCGTCAACCAAATCGCCTTCGAATCCAAGAAACTGCAGCATGAATCCGCCCAGAGGGAATATACCAAGCAGCAGAGCGTTTATGAGAAAGGCGGCATCACCCTCAAAGAGCTGACCGATGCGGAAAGGGCTTTTATAGACTCAAAATACAGTTATGAGAACGCTGTGCTGGCCTTGAAAAAGCTGGAGATCAAGTCTCCGTTCGACGGGGTCATCGTCGACTTGCCTCATTTCACCAACAGCCAGTGGATCGAGGCGAACACAGCCGTGGTCCAGATCATGGACTATTCCAGCCTCTATGCCGAGCTCACCCTGCCCGGGAAAGAAATGGACAGGGTGGCCCAGAGGCAGCAGGTCATTGTCAGCGATTACAGCCAGCCCAAAAACGCGCTGACCGCGGTCGTGACTCAAATTTCTCCGGCCCTCGACCCGGAAAGCCGCATGTTCAAGGTGAAGATCGAGATTCCCAATCCTGACCTCAAGCTCAAACCAGGCAGCTTTATCAAGACGGATATTGTTGTTCAAGAAAAGGCCTCTGTTTTGGTCATCCCCAAGAATATCATTCTCGAACGCCGCGGCGCTAAGACCGTCTTTATCATCGAAAGAGGCATCGCTCTTGAGAGGAGAATCCAAACCGGGATTGAAAACATTGACGAAGCGGAGGTGACGAGCGGCCTGCGACCCTCCGACCGTCTGGTCATAGAAGGCTTCGAGACCCTGCGCGACCGCTCGCGGGTCAAGATTATGGAATAAGGGCCCTGATGTTCAGACTTGCTCGTTTTTCGGTCAAATATCCGACAACGGTTGCCATGCTCGTCCTGGCCGTCATCCTCCTCGGATATATTTCCTTCCAGAGATTGGGAATGGACCTCCTTCCCCGACTCAACAGTCCGCGGCTGTTTATCGAAGTCCAGGCCGGAGAGCGGCCGCCCGAGGAAATGGAGAAGCAGTTTGTGGAAAAGATCGAATCCCTCGCCTCCCGCGGGCGGAACGTGATCAACGTCCTGTCCCTGTCACGCGTGGGCAAGGCCTTGATTACCGTGGAATACCAGTGGAACGCAGACATGGATGAAGCCTATCTTGACCTGCAGAAGGCCGTTGCCGATTTCAGCCAGAACAGCAGTGCCGATGAGATCAATGTGACCCAGCTCGACCCTAACGCTCAACCCGTGATCACGGCTGTTCTGACTCACGACGAAATCACCGACCTGGACAGACTGAGGTTGACGGCGGAAAACAACATCCGCAATGAGCTCGTTCGCCTGCCTGGAGTCGCGGCTGTCGAGCTCTTGGGAGACAGGCAGCGGGAGATCGAAGTCAAATCAGACGCCTACACGCTCGAAGCCTGCGGCCTGACCATGGAGCAGCTCGGCTCCACGATACAGAACTTCAACCGGAATCTATCGGGCGGGACTATCGTCGAGATGGGCATCCGCTATACGATTCGGGGGGTTGGGCAGTTGACTTCGCTCGAAGATATCGCAAACCTCATCGTCGCCTACAAGACCAAGGCGGCGACGAGCCAGCAGCCGGCAGAACGAACGCCCATCTATCTCCGGGATGTGGCCGATGTCCGCTTCGTTTTGAGCGAGCCGAAGAACGTTGTTCGCTTCAACGGGCGGCCAGCCATCGCCCTGGAAATCTATAAAGAGGCAGGATCAAACACCACGGCCGCCTCGAAGAGCATCAGAGACGAATTAGATTCGCTGCGCCGCTCGCTTCCCGGATACCAGACCCACATCATCCAGGATCAGGCGACCTTCATCAAGGCGGCGATCGGCGAGGTGGAGCAGTCAGGAATCATCGGCGGCGTCTTGGCGATATTGATCCTTTACTTCTTCCTGCGGAAGATCGGCGTTACGGCCGTCATCAGCCTGGCTATCCCCATCTCTGTTATCGCCACCTTTAATTTAATGTATTTCAACCACCTGACGCTCAACATCATGACCCTCGGCGGGCTGGCCCTCGGTGTGGGCATGCTCGTTGACAACGCCATCGTCGTCGGAGAAAACATCTTTCGCCATGTCGAAGGGGGCTTGTCCATCCAGGAAGCTGCCGTCCGCGGAGCCGGGGAAGTCGGCGGTGCCATCACCAGCTCCACTTTGACCACGATCGTCGTCTTCCTGCCCATCGTCTATCTCCACGGAATATCCGGGGAGCTCTTCAAGGACCAGGCTTGGACTGTCGCCTTTTCCTTGCTTTCCTCGCTTCTGGTGGCCATAGCCGTGATCCCCATGCTCTATTCGCGGATAATCAAACCGCAGAGCTTGCTGACCGCCCCTAAATCCGTGCGCTTCAATTTTTACGGCCGGGTTCTCAAGGGGATTTTGCGCAAGCGCTGGCTCGTCGTCGGATTGGCTCTGGGAACGATTGGAGCTGCGGTCTACTGCCTGCGTTTTATCGGCAGCGAATTCATGCCCCAGCAGACCCAGAATGAGCTGGTCATCAATCTCAATCTGCCTGAAGGGACCGGTCTCGAAAGGACAGACGGCACAGTCCGGAATATCGAAGCCATGATTGATGAAAGGGCCGGCGAGCGGGTTGACAACATCTTTGCCAGGGTCGGGCCTAAGGGAATCGCCCAGAGCGCCTCCGAGATGCTGGAAGACGAGAATAACGCCGTCATTCAGATTGGCTTTAAGAAAGAGTCTCTGCCCTCGCTTCAGAGTCTAATCCCTAAGCTGGAAAATGAGCTGTCCGCGATTCCGGACCTTGCCGTCCAATTCGTCAGACAACAGACGACGCTGCAGATGGCCTTAGGAACTGAAAGTTCGCCGCTGGTCGTCGAAATCAAGGGCAAAGACTTGGACGCCCTGGCCAAGCTGGCCGACGAGGTCAAAGACAAGCTCACAAAGCTTCCCGAACTGATCAATGTCGAAACCAGCTTTCAAGCAGGACGTCCTGAGGTTGACATCGAAGTCGACAAGGCGCAGGCAGCACGCTTCTCCTTGCGGGCGGACACGATCGGAACCCAGATTAAAAATGTCCTATCCGGCAGCGACCTGGGCGAGCTGGAAGACCGAGGAGAATACATCCAGATTATGCTTCGCAACCCAAAGGTTTCTGTCGGGCAGCTCCAGGATATCGTTATCGTCACTCCCTCCGGTCTTCGAGTGCCTTTGAGCGACGTTGCCAGGCTGGTCAGGACAGAATCCCCGCGTGAGATCATCCGCAACAATCAGACACGCGTCGCTGAGATTCGGGCTCAACTGGCCGGTCATACTCCGTTCGATAGAGTCATCTCCAGGGTCAAGGGTGCGATCAGGGACACCGCTCTGCCAGAGGGGTACTTGATGTCAATCACAGGCGAGGAGCTCCTGCGCCGCGAATCGTTCAAGAACCTTAAATTCGCCCTTCTCCTGGCCGTCATCCTCGTCTATATGGTGATGGCCGCGCAGTTTGAATCCTTTGTCCACCCTTTCATCGTCCTGCTCACCATCCCTCTCGCCGCTGTTGGAGCAGTCTTCCTGATGTTGATCCTGAACGTTCCGTTCAATATTATGTCGATCATCGGCCTGATCATTCTGGCCGGGATCGCCGTCAATAACGCCATCGTCCTGGTGGATATGATCAACCAGAGCCGGCGGGCCGGCATGGGGCTCGACGAGGCAATTGTCTTTGCCGGCCGGAACAGGATTCGCCCCATCCTCATGACCAGCTCGACAACCATTCTCGCCCTTCTTCCTATGATTTTTGGAATTGGAGCGGGCGCCTCGCTGAGAGCACCGATGGCAGTGGCTGTGATCGGAGGGCTGGTCAGCTCGACGCTGCTGACGCTGGCCGTGATTCCTGCTGTCTACCGCCTCATCGGAAAACGTCCCTTAACCGGCGGAAAGGGCAAGGCATGATCGATTTCTTCATCCGGCGTCCTGTATTCGTGGCCATGCTCTTGACCGGCCTCTGTCTCCTGGGCGTAATTTCTTATCTTCAGCTTCCCATGGAACTTCTGCCCCAATCCGAGCTGCCGCGGATGATGGTCATCATCAGAAGCAGCCAGGCCTCGGACCCAGGCTATGTGGAGAAGCATGCTGTCATTCCTATGGAAAGCGCTATTGCCGGGCTGGATAAGATCGAACGAATCGAAACTCGAATCGACCAGAGGCGGGCGGCCATCTTGGTCTATTATGAAAAAAACGCCAACCTCAAATATGCCTACCTCAAGCTTCAACAGTGCGTCGCCGCTGTCCGGGCCCAGATCGGGACTGACTTCATAGTTGCGGTGTCAAAATCCGACACAGAGCAGCTCTCCAATCGATTCCTCGTCCTTCAGGCCCGCGGCGAGGGAAGCCTTGATCAGATTCGCGCGGTGATCGACGAAAAGATAACATCGGACCTGATGAGTATTGACGGCGTGGCCAGCGTTGAAGTTTATGGCGGCAGACGCCGCTCGATCGAAGTCCTTCTGGACGAAGAGACGATGAAAGCCTACGGATTGACCGTCGGCCAGGTAGCATCCAGGATTTCCGAGCAATCCGGCCGGCGTCTTTATCTCGGCCAGGCAGAGGAAAACAGGAAGGAGTTTTTTGTCAATCTGATCAGCGAATATACAACTCTTCCCTCCATCGGCGACCTGATCATTAAAGACAAAGGGCCTGTTGTCCTTAAACAAATCGCGCAAATCGTAGAGGGGGGCGAAGAACAACAAACGATCTCCCGCATTAACGGCCAGGAGGCAGTCACCATCTCTCTCCAACGCAGTTGGGAGGCCAACCTTATCAGCCTTGCGCGGCGGACCCGCCAGGCCATCGCCGCGCTCGACAATAAAGTCAGGCCGGACGGAATAAGCCTTGTCATTCAAGCCGACGAGGCCAAGACCATCGAGGATAATATCCATTCCATTCTTTGGCTGATCCTGATCGGAGGACTGCTGGCCGTGGCTGTCCTCTGGGTTTTTCTGCGCAACGCTTCTCTTGTCTTGACAGTTTCGGCAAGCGTTCCCATCTCCATCCTCATTTCCATGAATGTTTTTTACGCGCTGAAGATCACAATCAACACCTTGACCATGGTCGGCCTGGCCATTGCCATCGGCATGCTCGTCGACTGCAGCGTTGTCGTCTTAGAGAACATTGTTCGCCATGCAAGTCTTACGGGGGACGTCCGGCAAGCCGTTGTTCGGGGGACAAAGGAAGTGGCCAGAGCGATCTTTGCCTCCACTTTAACCACAGTCGCCGTGTTCTGTCCTTTTCTTTTCTCCACCAAGTTTGAGGTGCGAACTCTCGGCGCGCAGGCCGGCGCCTCGGTCATCACCACCCTTTTGGTTTCGCTGGGGGTGGCTTTTCTGCTGATTCCGGTTCTTGCCTTTCACTTCTTATCCCGCCGCCAGAGCGTGCACAGCGGGAATCCACCGCGCGTTCGTCCCTTGAGCCGGATGAGGCAGGTCTATGTCGTCTTATTGAAAACCTGCCTTCGCTATCCGGTTCGGACAATTGTCGTGACTATCGCCCTTTTCTTCCTCAGCTTAGGTTTATGCTTGACGCTCAGCGTGGATGTCCCGCGCGAAGTCGAGCTGCTCACCTTCAATATCTATGCCTTGATGCCTTCAGGAACAACGCTGGAAGCCGCAGACGAACAGGTCAAGGCTATGGATTCTCTCCTCAAAAACATTCCCGAGGTCTCCGATCGCCTGGCGACGATTGAGGAAGACAACATCATCCTCGCCTTTAAGCTCGCCGATGACTTCAAGCGCAAGTCCACACGCAGCGTCAACGAGATCAAGGAAGATATCATCGACCGTCTCTCTAAGGCCTACCCTCGTGTTGAGTTTTCCGCTACAGAGCCCCAGCAGAATTCCCGCTTCATGGGAGGAGGGGCAGGGAGCGGCAGACAGGGAGGCGTGAGCTTAACCCGCCTGCTGGGCATCGGAGCCGCCCAGGAAAAAGTCCTTATCCGCGGCCAGGACCTGGAGCTTCTGCGCTCCATCGCCGAAGACGTGCAATACAACATCGTCAACTTGGACACAGTCCAGAGCGCTCAGATCAATGTCTCAGACCAGCAGCCGAGCATCGACCTCCTTCTCGACCAGGCGTCAATGAGCCATTTCAATGTCGGCCTCCAGACGGTGAGGTCCGAACTTTCAGGATTCCAAAGGGAAACCGCGGCCGACATCAAATTCAAAGCCGGAAACGAAGAGGTCGACATCATCCTTAAAAGCGCATCTGAAACAGAGAAAAAGACAGAAGACCTTCGCCGGCTCCAATTCCCATCCACGGCAGGAGGATTGGTTCCCCTCCAGCAGCTCGCCCGCCTTGTCTATTCCAGCGGCTATTCGAATATCAACAGGGTCAACCAGGAAAAACAGGTTCAAGTGGTATACCGCTTTAATTCGGAGATCGAACGCTCCAAGAGCCTGCTGGAACAGGCCAGGGCATCTGTGGAAGAAATCGTTTCCGGGATTACTCCTCCGCCCGGAGTGATTATTGAAGTCATCCGCGATGAAAGTAACATGTCCGAGTTCTACTTTTTGATTTCCCTGGGCATCCTTCTTATTTACATGATCCTCGCCTCGACCTTCGAATCCCTTCGTTTGCCCTTGGTGATGATGTTCACCCTTCCCCTGGCTGGAATCGGCGCCTTTTCCGGGCTTGTCCTGACTTCGAATTCCCTTTATAACGCTAATGTCTTAATAGGATTCCTCATTCTTTTCGGCGTGGTGGTCAATAACGGAGTTCTCTTGATCGACTATTCGCGGCAGCTCGAGCGCCGGAAACAGAGGAGGGAGCGGGCTCTGCTGACAGCAGGATTGACCCGGGTGCGTCCCATCCTGATTACAGCCATCACCACCATCCTGGGCATGCTGCCCATCGCCATGGGCAAGCAGGAATATATTTCTCTCATTGGTGCTCCGTTCGCCATCACCGTGATCGGCGGGTTGGGCGTAGCCACGCTGTTCACCCTGGTTCTGATTCCGACTGTCTCTTTCGGCCTGGAAAATGCGTTGATTTGGTGGCGCGGGCTGAGCTGGAAAATAAAAGCTGTTCAAGCTTTGGTCTTTGTTGGAGCTGAGTGGCTCCTCATCGAAAATATCGATTCCTTGCTCTGGCGGGCCGCCTATTCCCTTGTTCTATTTCTGGGAATTCCAGCCTTCACCTTTTTCGCTCTAACCAGCCTGCGGCGAAGCCGGGCGAAACTCATCCCGGCCGGAACTTCCCTGGCCATTACCATCCGCAATATCAGCATGTTGTATGACGACTTCGCCCGATTCACCAAGGAGTGGCGGAAGGGCAAGAAGGAGAAGGAGCACCGGGAAGTCCCCGAACCTATCCTTCGGCAGGAGCGGAAGCAGTCGCTTCTCTGGCAAATCCCGGTCTTTATATTTCTTTTTTACTTCACTTATTTTTATTTGCGAGGAAACGCCTGGCTTTTGATTTTCGCTGTGCTGGATTATTTACTTGTCCTGAGGATTCTCAAGTCATGGGCGAAAAAGAAACAAAATGGATTGGAGCCTGTTAGGACAAAGCTCGAAAAAGCCATCTCGCTCCTGATCATCTGGGCTCTGCCTTTAGCCAATGGCCTTTGGCTTCAATCGCGCTGGCAGAGGTGGGGCGCGGTGGCTGTGGTCATCGTTCTCTGGTATGCAGCGCTCGTCATTTACCGCACAGCGCAAAAGATCGAGGAGAGGAAGATCAATATCAACCGCATCACCGGCCGCTGGCGCAGAGTCAAAACGGTCTTCTACCGCTTCGTGAGGAAGATACCGGTGATCGGCGGACGCAAGATTCCCTTTCAAGCCCTTGACCGGATCAGCCTGGAGATCGGCAGCGGCATGTTCGGCCTTGTCGGCCCTAACGGATCGGGAAAGACAACGCTGATGCGCATCATCTGCGGAATCCTTCCTCCAACCAGAGGCAAGGTCTATTTCAACGACCTGGACCTGGGCAAGTTCCGGGAGGAGCTTCAGTCTCTCATCGGCTACCTGCCTCAGGAATTCGGCGTCTACGAGAACATGACCGCCAATCAATTCCTGGATTATCAAGCCCAGCTCAAAGGTCTCTGGAACAAGAAGAAGCGAAAGGCAGCTGTGGAAGCATCTCTGCGCTCCACTCATCTCATGGAAAGACGAAACGACCGGATTAAAACTTATTCAGGCGGCATGAAGCAACGTCTCGGAATCGCCCAAACCCTTCTCCACCTTCCCAGGATTCTGGTGGTCGATGAGCCGACCGCAGGACTTGACCCGGCCGAAAGGATTTCTTTCCGCAACCTCCTGTCTGAACTGGCCAGAGACCGAATCGTGATCCTCTCGACGCATATCATTGAAGACATCTCGAGCTCATGCAACCGTCTGGCGGTTCTGTTGAAGGGAAGCATCCGATTTGTCGGAACGCCCTCAGAGCTGGTGAGTCTGACCAAAGGCTTTGTTTGGCAGGTCTCTGTGGATGACAAAGGCTTTGAGGCTGTGCGCCAAAGATGCAAGGTCGTGCACCATCTCCGCGATGGGGACAAGATCAGGGCCAGGATCCTCTCTGCTGAAAAACCTTTGGAGCAGGCCCAGCCGGTGCTTCCCACGCTCGAGGATTCCTATATGTGGCTGCTGGGGCAGGAGGGATAAATTGGCAACGGTCCACAGTCTTAAAAGTCAAGCCGGCCGAAAATGGGTCAGCGGCATCTTCGAGGCCTGGACCTTCTTCAGATACAACGCCGCCAATGTTTTTTCCGGCCGGGCAATCTATTTCATGGTCTTAGCCGGCGCCGTTTTTTTGACAGTTGTTGTCCTGAGTCTCCTCAGCCGAGAGTCGACCTTTACCAGCCAAAAAATATACGACCTTCTTCTTGTCCCCGGAATTCTGCTTGTCTTCTATCCTGCCGTCTTCTCCATTCAGAACGACAAGGATGCCGGAATGATCGAGACCCTGTTCGGCATTCCTGATTACCGCTATAAAATTTGGCTGGCCCGCTATCTCAGCCTCTATATTCTTGTAGCAGCATTTCTTTTTCTCCTGTCAGTCCTGTGCCGCATCGGACTGACAAGCTTCCCTCTGGGAAAGATGGTGCTGGAGTTGATGGTCCCGGTCGTCTTCGTGGGGAGTTTGGCTTTTTTTGTGGCCAGCCAAACGGGAAGCGGCTTCGCCACAGCCGTGGTCATGGTCGTTGTTGTTCTCTTCTTCTGGCTTTTCCGAGAGCTTCTCGCAGGAAGCCCCTGGTATCTTTTTCACAATCCTTTCCCCGGCTCGGACGAGGTCCAGAATCTGGTTTTGGTCAAAACGACGATCGCCAACAGGCTTTATTTCATCAGCGGGTCCATTTTGCTGACGATGCTGGCCCTCCTCCGTCTGCAGAAGCGGGAAAAACTCATTTAAAAGCGCCCCAAGCCAGCCCAAGGCTCGCGACCGAGTTGGACAGCCCCTCGACTCTTGCCTGAGCAAAGGCCGCCCTTCATTGAATAAAGTCAAGCCCTGCTGTTCAATCTGGTTTTGAAAAATGCATTGTATTTGACAAAGCCAAACCTGCGGCATATAAAAGAAAAACAATGAACTCCCGCGAACGGGTGCTCACTGCCTTCGACCTTCGCCAGCCCGACCGCGTGCCGGCCTGGTGCGGCGCATCGCCCGAGTTTCGTGACCTTGCCCGCCGCCACCTCGCTCTTGCCGACGACGAAGAGCTCTCGCTCTATCTCGGCGACGACTTCCGCCGTCTTTATGCCCGGTATGCCGGGCCGGAGGAGCGCTCCTTGGTGTCCTCTTTCACCCACCCCCAAGCCACATCGCGCACGCCGTTCGGCGTCGAGCGCCATGGCTACGGCTACGGCCAGCCTTTTGACCATCCGCTGGCTCATGCCAGCACTGCTGCCGACATCGAGCGATTTTCCTGGCCAGATCCGGCTTGGATGGATGTCTCGCGCATCCGCGAGGATGCCCTGCAGTGGAAAGGCGAATTCGCCATTCTGGGCGGTGATTGGTCGCCTTTTTTTCATGATGCCATCGACCTTCTGAGCATGGAGCATTTCATGCTTCTCCTCTGCGAATCGCCCGAAGTTGTCGACACCCTGCTCAGCCATCTTGTCGATTACTATTGGGAGGTGAGCCGCCGCATCTTCGAGGCAGCGCAAGGTGCGATCGATATCTTTTTTATCGGCAACGATTTCGGGACTCAGACCGGCCCGGCGGTCGGCGAGAGAATGTTCTGCCGCTTCTTCCTGCCGCGCCTGCGGCGGATATGAAAAGGAGGCTTAGATGAGAAAAACCATTCGCAGAAGTTTAATCCTGATAATAATGATGAGCGCTGTCTTGGCGGTTTTCAGCATAGAATCCTGCGGGCCTCAAAGGCCGGAGGAAAAGACAGCTGCTTCTGGAACTCAAGCCGTCTCCCTGATTCCAGAAGACAAGGTCCGCTTGTCTAACGACCCGCAAAAAACCGAAACTTTCCGCGACGCCGGACTTGGGCTCTTCATCCACTGGGGCCCGAACTCCCAGATGGGAACCGAGATTTCCTGGCCGCTTTACAACGCTTCGGACGATTACATTAAAAAATATTATGCCTTAGCCGGGACGTTCAATCCGATACGCTTCGACCCTGGGGAATGGGCGCGTCTGGCCAAGCTGGCCGGAATGGAGTATGTCGTCTTTACGGCCAAGCACCATGACGGCTTCTGCATGTTCGACACGGCCTACAGCGACTTTAAAATTACTAAGACGCCTTACGGGAAAGACATCGCAGCCCAGGTCGCCGAAGCCTTCAGACGGGAAGGAATCCTGGTCGGTTTTTATTATTCGCCCGGCGACTTCCGCTACCAATACGAGACTGCGCACCGCTTCAGCCATCTTTACGACGCAGATTTCAGCGCGGTCGAGACTTTCGGCCCGCTGAATAAGCCTTTTGTCGACTACGAGCGCGGTCATGTCGAAGAGCTCCTGACCAGATACGGAGACATCTTCATGCTCTGGTTCGACGGCAAGTGTGAGCCGCTCAAGAAACATGCCTGGCGGGTCAAACAGGATATCTTCATCGGGCGGGGCGAAATACCGACGCCTGAGCAGGAGATTCCCGGCCAGGCCTCTGACTTTGCCTGGGAGAGCTGCATGACCACGAGCTGGCAATGGTCATATCAGCCGAATCCGGATATCCGCACCGCCAAGGAAGTCATCCACAACTTGATCCGCATCCGGGCTCGCGGCGGGAACCTGCTGCTCAATGTCGGGCCTCGGCCGGACGGCCGGATTTCGCCGCCGGACGAAGACCTGCTTCGCGAGCTCGGGCTGTGGATGATGCTCTACGGCGAAGCCATCCGCGGCGTGCGGCCGTGGGCCATCACCAATGAGGGCGATGTCTGGCTGACCTGCCGCAGGAACGAGGGAACGGTCTATGCCTTTGCTGACTTAGAGTATGGCTTGGAAGGCATCAAGGCTCCTGCTTGCTGCCGCTTCACGCTGGAATCCGTGAAAACAACGCCTGAAACCAAGGTCTCTGTTCTGAGCCAGGCGGGCGGCTGCGAATGGATAGAGGACGAGCAGGGCCTTCATATCACCTTATCCCGCATTCATACCATCCAGCTCATCAAGACGCCAAGCCTCAAAGAAGGCGCGAACCAGGAGGCTAAAATCAGTCCGCTCACTTGGGGCCCGGACTGGCCTGTAGCCATCAAGATTACAAATGTCAAACCGGCTGAAAAAACCGCAAAGAAGGAGGGATGAATGATAGCTCGGACATGCGCCAAACCAATCGTCGGCGGAGCTATGGTTTTAGCCGCAGCCTTGGCTATTGTCAGCCTTTTCGGCCAGACGCAGCAGCCTGTTCAGCGCTATGGTATGGTCATCGGGCTTAAGCCGGAGAAAGTCGAGTATTACAAGAAGCTCCATGCCGCTGTCTTGCCCGCTTTTCACCGGGTTTATCAAAATTCTCCCTGTATTCTTGTTCGTCCTGCCGGGACTCGTTGCAGACGGATTGGTTCGCAAGGGAAAGCTTCCGGCCGTAGAAGATTCGGCCGACACCTATCGAAGCCCTGCGCAGCAGAGGAGCCGGATTCTTCGACTACAGACTCATCGCCTTTATTTTATTCATGACTATGATAGCCCTTTATGTTGCCTTTGCCTGACAGATTAAAATATTTATTTCTTCAGCTCCAGCTCATAAAGAGAGATGCTGATCGGCGGGACAGTTAAACGGCTCTTGAACGGAGCGCCATCAATTTCCTGGACACTGACTCTCGGCTCTTGGCCAGGCTCATTGTAAGCCATCTCGTCGTCGCCGCTTATTCGCCGCAGACGGCCTGTCCTTGGAATCCTCATTCCTTTAAAAGACAAGGAAAGACTTTGCTCGGAATGAGTCGGGTTGACAACGGCCAGAGTCAATATTCGTTTTCCGTCTTTCCAGGCTACTGCCACGTCCAAAGGCTCAGGCGCACCGCTCACTTTCACCGGAACTTCACCGAAGCAGGAGCGGTAGAGCTTTAAGACAAGCCCGGTTGTGTCAAACTCGGCTGCGGTCTTGCTTGTCTTTATAGCGCCGATGACATTGACTGTCTGGGCGTAGTTGGCCATGAAGATGATGTCAGCCTGCCGGAAATATTCATGGAGCCCAGAAGCAACACCCAGAGCGTCTTTAAGAAAATAGCGCACCCCGATTTCGCCGTAAAGGTCAGGCCCATACCAGTAATTCCACTCATCGAGAGCGATGAGGATATCTTTGTCCTTGAGCGCGGGAATGGTCTTTCGATAATTGCGGTGAGTCTCGGCAATCCGTCTCACCTCGCGGGGAATCTGCGAGACATGGCTTAAAAGGCCTTTGGCTTCTCCGCAGTAAAAGTGCTCGCTGATGAGGTCCATGTTGTTGCTGCACTCGGCCAGCATGCCCTCATCCCAGGCTCCGACTGTTCCGACAGCGATGACTTTGATATCCGGGTCTTTGGCTTTCATCGCCTGGGCAAAGCGGTTGTGCTTCTTGGCATAATCTGCAAGCGGCATGTACCCCAGCTGCCAGCTTCCATACATCTCGTTTCCGACCGACCACCATTTGCAGCCAAACGGCTGTGGATCGCCGTTCGCAGCTCGCAGCTTTCCCAGCGGCGTTTCAGCAAAGCCGTTGACATACTCAACTTCTTCTGCTGCCAGAACCTCGTTCCCCTGTCCGCTGTTGACCGAGATATAAGGCTCGGCGCCGACTACGCGGCAAAAATTCATGAATTCGTGGATGCCGAAATCGTTGTGCTCAATTCCCTTCCAAGCCGGATTCTTCCGCGGAGGCCGCCGGTCACGGTCTCCGATTCCGTCCTTCCAGTTGTAGCCGCTGACAAAATTTCCGCCAGGCCAGCGGTAGACAGGGGCATTGAGCTCCTTGAGCAGCTTGAGCACATCCGGACGCATTCCCTCGATGTTGTCTTCAGGCATGAGCGATACGGTTCCCACCCGAAAGGATTCACTGCCGCACGATGAAATTTCAAGCCGCGCATTTTCGCTGCTCTCCTCAGCCTTAAAAGAGAGGGGGAAGGTTTGGTATTCGCTTCCCAGCTCCTGGATTGTGGCCACAGCCCTTTGATTATCCCCTGTCCCCCAAACTAAATTGACCTGAAGCGGCGCAGCGCCGGGATCGCCGGCAAGAACAATCCTTCCGACATAGCTCCTGCCTTGTATCACTGCTAAATTTTCCTGAAAGATACCCCCCTGCTCTCCATTCCCCTTTAATCGAACATCAGGAGCATGCACCCCCACATAGGCGAGAATGGGATTCATCTTGACGTTCGAAGGATTGCCGATAATCTTCCATGGAGAATCTCCGCTTCCGACCGAATAGAAGAACTTTCGGTCTTCGAGCATCTCTGCCCAGATTCCGCCGTAGATGCAGCGCCCGAGGTGTTCGATGAACTGTCCGTAGATATATTTTGAAATCGGGAGGAGAGTCTGCGCTGTCTCAACGACAACCTCCGGCTTTAGCTTCCTGCTGGAAACAAGCTCAAGCTGGATATCGTCGTACCAGGCTGTGCCTGCAGCCCTTCCCCAACCGCCAAGAAGGCAGTTGACCTGAACCGCATCGTTAGCTTCTGTGTCAAAAGTCAGTTCAACCTTGGTCCAGTCCTGGGTGCCGGTGATGGCCTGTGTCTGAACAGGCCGAAGGTTATGGAGGTTGAGCAGGGCGCCTTTTCCTGTTATCGGTTTCACATCCTGAGTCTTGATCCAGCCGCTGAGGCGGTATTGAGAATACGGCTTCACAGCAACAACCGTTGTCCAGGATGCGTCCGCTCCTTCGGCAGAAGAAATTTTCACGCTCCGCATCCCGCTGTGGGCGATGGTATCGACATCGAAGCTGGCTTTGGGCCGCCATTGGGCAGTCTCCCATCCTTTGGGCAAATTCTGTTCAAGCTCTTCAAATGACGGATTCTTAATCACAAGTTTTTCTTCAAGCGCAGAGCTTTTCTCTTTCTGAGATTGAGCAAAGCCTGCTCCAAAAGCGATAAGCGTTAGAGAAACAATTAAGCAGGCAAAGAAGAAAATTTCAACTGTGTTTTTTATGCTCATCATTTACCTCCCTCAATGCAAAATCTGGACAGTCTCCGATATAAAATAGCTCGGGTTGGGTGGTGAGAAGACCGTATGGAAGGCTGAGCGGGCACGGTTCCTCGACCAAAGGGAGAGGAGAGCGAAGCCTGACATCGAGTCGCTTTTGACTCGCTGGGGCAAAAGCGACGTGTCTTCGAACCACCCAGCCTGAGCTATTTTACCCTCCATTCTTGAATGCCGCTTGAAAATTTCTCGGGCAATTGAATCTCCAGCCGGAGAGCTTTGGTGTTGACAGGAGTGAAGCGGACTGTGTTGTATTTATCTTTCTCGATACCATATGGACTCGAGTTCTTCACAGGGAGCCATTTTTCGCCGGACTTGTAGAGAGCCCTCCAGGATTTGGGCACGCGGCACTCGCCTGTGCCTGTATCATCGAACCAATAGACAGAGACTTCAGAGATACGGCTCATATTTTTAAAATCATACTGAACCCATTCCAGAGTCCCCTTCTTCGGCCACCAGTGAAAATAACGAGTTGAGTGGTCGTTGGAGCTTTCAGGCTCAAACTGGTCATTCAGGGCTTCAATTCCTCTGCCGCCAGAGGCGCTCGCCTTGCTTGTGGAGGCGAGGGACGGCTCGAGCAATGGCTGGACGGCTTCTTTGGAACGGGCCAGCCAGACAGCCATCTCACCCTTGCCGCGATGGGCCCAGGCATAATAGGGAATCAACGTCAGCTTCTGCTTTTGGCTGACAAGCCGGCCTCCTTTGTAGCGGTAGGCCGCTGCTTCGCCGACGATGACTTCCACTCCATTTAAAAGCTCAGGCTGGAACTCGGCGCTCAAAGGCGAGCTGTCCTCAAGAACAATGTTTCTAACATAGCCCATATTGTCCGGCCATTCGGCACAATAGACAATTGGCCCTCTTTCGACGGCAACACGGCCTTTGTCCGCTTTCACGTTATCATCGGCAAGCACACGGTGGACTGGCATGGGCAGGCTGAGCTCGACCGTGCTCTCTTTCTCCCAGCTCCGATTCAAAAGAGCATAGCCTTTTTCAAGGTTGATGGGAACGACCTCTCCATTTACCTTTAAAACCGGTTTCTCGTCCGAAATTTTCAGATCACGGTAAAGGTCGCCGGGAAGAGGTTGATTCTGAGCCCAGCCCGGAATGCGGAGATGCAGTGTAAAGTTGGAAGGCTTTTCCGGGCTTATCCGAATCCTGACTTCTCCTTTCCAGGGATATTCAGTCGTCTGCTCAACCTGAATCTTGTTGGCTCTGGTCTTGATGCTGGCTGTTCCTTGAACAAAAAGATTGATATAGAGATTATCGTCTGAAAAAGCATAGACATAGCCCGGCAGAGAAGGTATGAAGCGGCTGATGTTGCCCGGGCAGCAGGCGCAGGTAAACCAGGGGCTTCGCTCGTGCTGGCCAAGAGAGGCTAAGGGATTGGCATAGAAGAAGCGGTCGCCGCTTAAAGAAACTCCGGAGAGCAATCCGTTGTAAACAATCCGCTCTAAAACATCGATGTATTTCGAATCGCCATGAAGAAGGAAGAGGCGATAGTTCCAGAGAGCGTTGGCGATGGAAGCGCATGTCTCAGCATAGGCGCTGGCATTGGGAAGCTCATAATCGGGTCCAAAGCCTTCCCAGGCGCCGGTGGCGCCGATTCCGCCGGTTAAATAAATCTTCCTGCACACCACATTCTCCCAGAGGCGGTCGATGGCCTCGATATAAGCTCTTTCTCCTGTGAGCGCAGCCACATCAGCCATGCCGGAATACATATAAGCTGCCCTCACCGCATGGCCAACAGCCTCGGTCTGCTTAACGATTGGAATGTGGTCCTGGGCATATTCACCATAAAGCTGGTGGCCCTGGGCATTCCCTCGCTCATCCAAAAAGAACTTGGCCAGGTTCAAATACTTTCTGTTGTTTATCATCCTGAAGAGCTTTACCAGGCCAATCTCGATCTCCTGATGGCCCGGAACCCGCCTCATCTCTTTCGGCCCGAACTCTCTGGCAACCAAGTCAGCACTCTTCAAGGCCACATCAAGCAGGGTCTTTTTTCCGGTCGCTTGATAATGGGCCACAGCGGCTTCGTAGAGATGGCCGACATTGTAAAGCTCATGGCTCCATTGAAGGTTTGACCAGCGCTCTTTTCCAGCCATCTCTATCGGCGACTCAGGATTCGCCGTCCGGGCTGTAAAAAGATAACCATCATCTTCCTGAGCCGCGGCAATCTTGGCAATGAGGTCATCGAGATATTTATCGAGAGCCGGGTCAGGATGCTGAGCTAAAGAATAAGAGGCGCCCTCAATGATTTTGTAAACATCGGAATCGTCGAAGGAATATCTGGTGCGAAAGGTGCCTTTTTTCAGCCCGCCGGCGATTTCAAAATTGGCGATGCGGCCCGTCTCTTCACACTGTTTGAAAGCATAAGGGATGGTCACTGTGCGGTTGGTTTCAAGGCGCGGAGCCCAGAATTGGTCGCTGAAGGTGACTGCGGTGAAAGGCACAGGCTTGATAGGATAATCATTTTTCACTTTTTTCCCGCAGGCATTGATAAACGCTAAAATTGCTGCGCAAAGGATTATTTTCCGGATAATGCATTTCTTATTCATCTTTCGTTCGCTCCTTTCTCTTCTCATTGGTGACGATAGGGTTATCATTCACGAACAAAGAAATAATTCATAAGGCATAGAGAATGGTTTTTCCTCTAATGTTGAACGACGGAAATTCGACCTGACAGCCCGGAAAGTTTCCGGCCATAGGGATTTTCAAACCTGAGAGTTTCATTGCAGAAAAGTGATGAATCTCTTTTGTCCGGGCAATAGCCTATCAAAAAAATGTTAGATGTTCAACGCTTCCTGCTTTCCAATAAAGCAAAACTATGATCAGTAAGGAAGAAGCTCAAAATATGCGATTTCTAAAGAGGTGTTGGAATCGCCCCTAAGGCCCCATAGCGGAGGGGGGCCCCGTCGATTTTTCGACGGGGGGAACCGACGGGACTGGTTCCCCAGGGGGCCGAGGGGCGATTCCAACACCGAAAGAAAATCTTGCAAACGAAGATGCTTGCAGAACTAAGATTTTTGCCACTCTCCAATTTTATTTGTCTTGTATCATTGAATTTTATAGAATGAGGGAAATTCGATGGAGCGAGGGAATTTTCATAAATCTTTCCAGAGGAGGTGACTTCATATGCTTAACTGGACCGGCTGGGATAATCCCTATGCCATAGCCTATATGTTGGTCATGCTGGGGACAATCATTTTCATCTGGCTCATCCCTGACGAATATCTGTATGAATAAGGGAAAATCAAGGAGTTCAAAATGATGAGAAAGGCTATTTTTTTATTTATCGCGCTGGGTGTTTTATCTTTTGCCCTGAATAGTCGTGCCCAGGAAAAATTCATCGACGTTCGCCAGGAGATGGCCAACAGGCTCACAGCCGTAAAAAGCGCTGCGGCCAAGACTGACTGGGCTTCAGCTCTGGAGAATCTCGCCAGGGCAAAGGACATCTGGTTAGGTGAAGTCAAGCCCATGATCAATGAAGGCCTAAAGACAGATGAGAAGTACAGTGAATACTTCAAGCGGATGCTTGAGATTGAGGCTGACTTGAACAGCCTGGCTCAAATCCTGGAAGATAAAAACACAGAAGGCATTGAATCAAAAGTGAACGCCGTCATCTGGGGGATAAGCCATCATCCCCGCGGATTCGATGTTCCCAATCCGAGATACTCAATCTGGGATTGGGTCTTTGCCTTGGGAATTGGCGTCGGATTCTGCATCTTTGCCACCTTTTTCGGTTTATACCTGAGAAGGTCCTATTATCGCCGCTACAAGAAAATCCAAATCATGAATTAAAAGGTGAAGCCATGTACGCTGATTCTATCATCATCATCGCCTATTTGGCCCTCATGTTTGGAGCCGGGATATTTTTCAGCCGGAACATCAAGAACACCGCAGATTATTTTCTGGCTGCACGCTCGGCTCCCTGGTTCTGGATCATGGGTGCGGTCTGGGCAACGAACATCGGTTTCCTTCACGGCTATCTGGCCCACGGCGGGGCCGCCTATGAATGGGGACTCATTCAAGCTAACTTTGAATGGTTTCAAGGTCCCTTTGGCTATGTCCTCACCGGAATTTTCTTTATCGCCTTTTACTGGAGGGCTGGCATTTATACTGTCCCCCAATTCCTTGAAAGAAGATACGGAACAGGAATTCGGGTCATCTATTCCAGCGCCTGGATCATCATCTTCGTCGTCACCATCGCCGCCGAACTGTACTTGGGAGGAATGTTTCTCAAAAACCTCCTCCACATTCCCTTCTGGCCGACTGTCTTTATCCTGACTGGAGTCGTCGGCACCTATACCTTATTGGGCGGTCTTGGGGCTGCGATCATGATGGAGTTTGTCCAGTTTGTAATCATGATGCTCGGCACCATGCCCCTTCTCTTCATCCTCCTTCATCTTGTCGGAGGCTTTGGCGGAATCAAGAATATTTTAATCAGCCAGTGGGGCGTCAGTTCTCAGTACTTCACAGTCCTGCCTGATATCCATCATCCCTACGGCCCTGGCCCCTGGATTATCCTCGGCCAATGCCTGGTCGTCACCATCGGCTGGTGCGCCGGGCACCAATCGATGGTCCAGAGAAACCTGGGAGCCCGCTCCCTCTACGACTCAAAGCTCGGCTATGTTGTCGCCGCCATTCCAAAAACTCTCGGCGCTTTTCTCTATGTCGTGCCGATGATCGCGGCGCCGGTCATCTTTGCCCGCTACGGAATATTCGTTGAAAAAGCCGATGCCGCCTACGGCAAGCTCATTCTCAACCTGCTGCCCTCAGGCATGTTAGGGTTATTTATCGCCGGCTTGCTCTCTGCCGGGCTCTCCAGCATCGGCAGCGTGCTCAACTCCTCTTCGACCATGCTCATCAAGGATATCTATGAAAAATTCCTGGTCAAAGGCAAGAGCGATCATCATTATTTTATCGCCGGCCGGCTGGCAACCTTTGCCGTGATTGTTGCTTCTCTTCTCCTCGTCCCTGTCGTCCTCAAAGTCCCTCTCATCATGTGGCTGGAGCAGACGCTGTTGGCCATGGCCTTGGGTCCTTTCATGGGAGTTCTGGTTCTGGCCATCTTCTGGCGCAGGGCGAACACGCCAGGAAGCTTTGTCGGCTTCCTCACCGGAGCGGTTTTTGCCATCATCCTCCAGCAGGGTTTCGGTGTCAAAGTCTTCTTTCAAATCAGCTGGTGGTCATTCGTCGTTACCCTATTGGTAACCGTCATTGTCAGTTCACTGACAAAACCCCCGAAAAATGAAAAGGTTGAAGGAATCACCTGGGAAAGTGATTTTGAATCGATGGTCGGGGCGGTCATCGAGGAGCGCGCTGAGAAAAAAGCGATGAGAGTGACAGAGATTGTGCCGAGAAAAATCGTCCGGCCGCCCTGGTACTTGAATCTCAAATACTGGGCAACTGCTGTCTTACTCGTCCAGATCCTTCTCTTGTTCTTTTTTGGCTAAATATCTTAGAGGAGTAAGGAGGAAAATATCATGGAAGAAAAAAAGAGCGTTGACCCAAAACTTATTGTCGCCATCCAGATGTTTTCGATAGGCGTCATCCTCCTCATTCTGGGAGCCCTGGTCCTTATTCTGAGCCCGATTCGCTCCATGGTTCCCTTCATTCGGGCAAGCTCTCTCATCAGCAACGGAAGCATCATTCTCGTCGGCCTGGGCTTTTCCATCGGGGGCTATATCCGCTTAAAACGATTGAAAAAAACATGAATATCGTAGCCTTTGTTCCCCTTTCCTCAGACCCGGATGAAGCCGTTAGAAAGTTCTGCGCAAGAACTCTTAAAACCCCCTATGCGGTCGAGCTTCTCTATCTCCCCTTCGTTTTATTTAGATATAAGATTGAGCTGACCCCTTTCTTTGGCCGCAAAAAAACAGAAGAAAGCCTCTTCCTTGTTGACCTCGTCCAGGGCACGCCGATGAATATCCGCAGGAATACAAGATTCGAGCTGAAGGGAGAGCTGCAGAGGGAATTCCAAGGCTTCAGGGACCTCTTCCCTACCTCAGAAAACCGAAAAATCTCTGCAGCCATTCAAAGAAAAGAAGCTAAGGTAGACCAGGTTTTGCCGGCTATCCTTAAGGATGAGGAAGCCATAAAAAAGGGCAAGCATCTGCTGATGTATGACCTGATGAGAATAAGCGGGAACTTGAGATACAGGAGGATGGATATCACTCCCTGTCCGGAAACAAAAATTCTTTATTATCCCTACTGGATAATCTATTATAAGAGCAAAATGAGGATGGAGTTTGTTGTTTTCGATGGAATGAGCGGAGAAAAGGAGAAGGGAGAGGTGGTCGAATCGATAAAGCTCGGCTTGGTCAAAAAGAAGAAAATAAATCTCAAAGAAGTGGAGGCTCGATGAAAAAGGAGATTAGAAAATTCAGCTTAGGCCTTGATTTTGGAACGAACTCGGTAAGAGCCCTGCTTGTCGACGCTGGAAACGGCCAGGAACTATCAACCGCCATCTATGATTATCAGAGCGGCCAGGAAGGCATCATCCTTGACCGCTCCAACCCCAACCTGGCGAGGCAGGATCCGGCAGAGTATGCCCAGGGAATATCAATCGTTACCAAGAGAATTCTTTTTGAGGCAAAAAAGGCCTATAAAAAATTTGACCCCGGCCAGGTGATAGGCATCGGCATCGACACCACAGGCTCAACTCCGCTTCCAGTCGATGAAGAGGGTCTGCCTTTGAGCAGGCACAAAGAGTTCAAGAAAAATCCCAATGCTTATGCCTGGCTCTGGAAGGACCATACCGGGTATGCAGAAGCAGCTGAAATCACAGAGCTCGCGGCAAAGGAACACCCTGAGTATCTGGCCAAGTGCGGCGGGACTTACTCCTCAGAATGGTTTTTCAGCAAGATTCTCCATTGCCTGCGAACCGACCCCAAAGTGTTTGATGCGGCGGCGAGCTGGGTGGAATGCTGCGATTACATTCCTGCACTCCTGACAGCGACAACAAAGCCCGGATTGATCAAGCGCAGTCGGTGCGCTGCCGGGCATAAAGCGATGTTCAACGCTTCCTGGGGAGGGCTTCCTGCCGAAGATTTTCTGGCCAAGCTCCATCCCAAGCTTGGCGCTCTTCGCCGCAGGCTCTACGAAAAAACCTGGACAGCAGACGTACCTGCTGGAAGGCTCTCTGCGGAATGGGCCCGCAGGCTGGGTCTTTATCCCGGCATCCCTGTGGCTGCAGGAGCCTTTGACGCTCACCTGGGAGCTGTCGGCTCAGGCGTCTCTCCTCGAAAGCTGGTCAAGATCATCGGAACAAGCACCTGCGACATCTGCGTCTGGCCGAATGACCAGCCGCTGGCTGACATCCCCGGCGTCTGCGGCATTGTCGACGGCTCTGTGCTGCCCGGATATTTCGGCATCGAAGCCGGGCAATCGGCTGTGGGTGATATCTTCAACTGGTTTGTCAACTACCTTCAGCCAGGAGGAGCGAGGACTGGCTCCCACGAAGCCCTGACAAAAAAGGCGGCAAGATTAAAGCCGGCCCAGTCCGGGCTCCTTGCTCTTGACTGGAACAACGGCAACAGAACCGTGCTTGTCGACCAGAGACTGACCGGACTTCTTCTCGGCCAGACACTGCAGACAAAGCCGGAAGAGGTCTATCGGGCACTCGTCGAAGCCACGGCCTTTGGAGCGCTGACGATTATCAATAGACTCGAAGAATATGGAATCAAAATCACGGAAATCATCAATTGCGGCGGTATCGCCGAGAAAAATCCTTTAGTGATGCAAGTCTATGCCGATGTCATCGGCAAGGAAATGAAAGTCACCCGCTCGGCTCAAACCTGCGCCCTGGGCGCGGCCATAGCCGGAGCTGTCGTCGCCGGGAAAAAGAACGGCGGCTACGAGAATTTCACCGATGCCCAAGCCGCCATCTGCGGCATAAAGAAAAAAATCTTCAAGCCAAACCTTGAATACCATAAAATATATCAGGAGCTTTACCGTCTCTACCGCCAGCTCCATGACGCCTTTGGAACAAAGGAATGGCGGGGGACGCTGTATAATGTCATGAAAGACCTGCTTTCGCTGCGTGATAAGCAGCTCGAAGGAAGCCGATGTTTGACGACTTAAAAGAAAAAGTCTTAAAGGCCAATCTCAATCTGGCGAAATATAATCTTGTCACTTTGACTTTCGGCAATGCCAGCGGCTTTGACCGCGAAAAAGGTTTGATGGCCATCAAGCCCAGCGGAATATCTTACGAGCAACTCAAAGTCGAAGATATCGTTGTTGTCGATTTGGAAGGAAGAGCCATCGAGGGAGCGCTTACCCCTTCCTCAGATACTCCAACCCACTTGAGGCTTTATAAAGCTTTCGAGGGAATCGGCGGGGTAAGCCATGCCCACAGCGAATGTGCGACGATCTTTGCTCAAGCTGCAATGGAAATCCCGTGTTTGGGAACAACGCATGCCGACCACTTTTACGGCCCAATTCCTGTTACGCGCTTTTTAAGCCAAGAAGAAGTCAGAGAGGATTATGAAGGGAACACCGGAAAAGTGATCATCGAGCGCTTGGCCGGCTTGAATCCCGCGCAGATGCCCGCAGTTCTGGTTGCCGGGCACGGCCCTTTCTGCTGGGGAAGGACTCCTTCAGAAGCCGTGGAGAACAACCTCATTCTTGAAAAAGTGGCAAAGATGGCTCTGGGAACTCTATTGGTCGATCCGGAAAAAAAGCCATTGCCGGATTACATCTTGAGGAAGCATTTTCAAAGAAAGCACGGCCCGGATGCCTATTACGGGCAAAAAAGAGGGAGTGAAAAATGAGCAATATGCCAAATATTCGTCTGGGATTGGTGGCGGTCAGCCGCGACTGCTTCCCTGTGGAGCTCTCCAAGAAAAGAAGGGATAAAGTCAGCGAAGAATGCCGCAGGAAAAAAATCCCCATCATCAGGATTGAAACCGTCGTCGAGAATGAAAGAGACGCGCTCAAAGCGCTGGATGAGATCGGCCGGAAAAAGATAAACGCCCTGGTTATTTTTCTCGGAAATTTCGGCCCGGAGGGTCCAACCACGCTTCTCGCCAAAAAATTTGAAGGGCCGCTGATGTTCGCTGCGGCTGCCGAAGAATCCGCGGACAACCTGATCCAGGGAAGAGGCGATGCCTATTGTGGCATGCTCAACACGTCTTATAACTCGGGCTTAAGGAAGCTCAGACCTTACATCCCTGAATATCCGGTCGGAATTCCCCAAGAAGTGGCGCAAATGATCGAAGAATTCATCCCGGTGGCAAGAATCCTGCTCGGCCTGCGAAAGCTCAAGATATTTTCTTTCGGGCCGCGGCCTCAGGATTTTCTGGCCTGCAACGCTCCCATCAAGCCTCTCTATGACATCGGGGTCGAGGTCATGGAAAATTCAGAGCTTGACCTCTACGATATCTTCCTGCGAACTGAGGATGGCCCGAAAGTCAAAGCCATTGCCAGGGATATGTCAAGAGAGTTGGGAGAAGGAAACACCTATCCTGAGCTTTTGGAAAAGCTTGCCAAGTATGAACTTGCCTTGACCAGATTCAGGGAGCAGAATCTGGGAGCCTCGGAATTCGGAATTTTCGCCAACAAATGCTGGCCGGCTTTCGAACACTACTTCGGCTTTGTCCCCTGCTATGTCAACTCCCGCCTCGCCTCGCGCGGCATACCAGTCTCCTGCGAGGTCGATATCTACGGCGCCCTGAGCGAATACATCGCTTGCTGCGCCACCGAGCTTCCAGCGACATTGCTCGATATCAATAATACTGTCCCTTATGATATGTACAAAAAATCAAAAAAAGCCGTGGGAAGTTACCAGCCCAGCGACCTGTTCATGGGCTTCCACTGCGGAAACACCCCCTCCTCCTGCCTAATTCGAAGTGAGCTCAAATACCAGCTGATCATGAACCGCCTTCTGGAAGGAGGCAAAAAGCCGGAAATAACAAGAGGAACTCTTGAAGGAAGAATCAAGCCTGGAAAGATAACCATCTTCCGCCTGCAATCGACAGCGGACACGACCCCCCGCTCCTATGCTGCTGAAGGAGAAGTGCTCGACATCGATCCTAAGTCATTCGGAGGCATCGGCGTCTTTGCCGTTAAAGAGATGAGCCGCTTTTACCGCCATGTGCTCATCGAGAAAAGATTCCCCCACCACACGGCAATTGCCTTTAAACACGCAGGAAAATCTCTTTTCGCTGCGATGAAAGTCCTGGGTGTTGAGGATGTCTCCTTTAACCAGCCGAAAGGGATGCTCTACAAAAGCGAAAATCCCTTCGATTAGAAGCCAAGGTCAAAATCAATCTCGATTCTATAGCATTAGATTATTATTTCCTTTGCTAAGGTTTTGGGAAATAGCCGAAGCGACCATTTCGGATTTGCCTTCGGAATTCGCTCTTTGAGGG
>CAZGMN010000005.1:0-33397 GCA_964526905.1 uncultured Eubacteriales bacterium | reverse complement strand
GAATTCCCCCTTACAATTTTCCCATCCTTGACCACAAGCTTTCCGTTCTTGATGACGTGTTTGATGGGATTGATACCTAAGCGGTAGACAAGTGTGGGATAATTCGGGGCTTCGCAGAGGATGAGGTCCATTTTCTTGCCGACTTCAAGGCTTCCTGTTTCCTGATGTCTGTCTACGGCGTAAGCCGCATTGGCTGTTGCTGCATTTATCGCTTCCTCGATGCTCATCTTCAAGGTGAAGACTCCAAGCTGAAGGACAAAGAGCATGTTTTCAGTCATCGAGCTTCCTGGGTTGAAGTCCGTGGCTAAAGCAACAACAGCTCCCTCATCGATGAGCCTTCTTGCTGGCGCCTTTTTCTCAAGCATCAAAAAGAAGGAGACACCTGGAAGGAGAACAGCAGCAGTCGAGCTTCGGGCAAGCTTTTTTATTCCTTCATCGCTGATGTTGATCAGATGTTCAGCCGATGTTGCTCCTTCCTCTGCGGCAAGCTGGGCTCCTCCTAAAGAGACAAACTCATCGGCATGGATTTTGATTTTAAGCCCTGCTTTTTTTGCAGCCTGGACAAGTTTTCTTGTCTCTTCCAGAGAAAAAACTCCCTTCTCACAGAAAATATCGAAGAACTCAGCCAGATTTTTTTCTCTGACTCTAGGTAAGATTTTCTTGACGAGGAGCTCGATGTAGTCGCTTCTCCTTTCTTTATACTCTGGAGGGACTTCATGGGCGCCCATGAAAGTGGGGATAACATCGACCGGATGCAGGTTCCGAAGCTCTTTCAGGACCTCAAGCTGCTTGATTTCATCCTCGAGGCTCAAGCCGTAGCCGCTCTTGGCTTCGACAGTGGTTGTGCCAAGGATGAGCATTCTGTCCAGGCGCGAAAGGCAGAATGAGAGAAGCTCCTTCTTTGAGGCAGCCCTTGTAGCCTTGACCGTGGTCTGAATGCCGAGCCCCTTTTCTGAAAGCTGCTGATAAGTATAGCCTTTCAACCTGAGGACGAACTCTTCTTCTCTTGTTCCGGCAAATGGAAGGTGGGTGTGGGAATCGACAAAGCCAGGAAGTCCGACCAGGCCCTTTCCTTCAAGGCAGAGGCCATTCTTTTCTAATTGAACCTCTCGGCAGAATTCTTTCTCATCTCCGACAAAAACAATCTTTCCTTTATAAGAAGCAATACAACCTTTTTTGAGCAGCCCGACCTCGGCCAATGCTTCTTTTCTTTTTGGAATTGGCCCTCTGCAGGTGAGGAGTTGCTCGCAGCTGGCAACAGCCAGGTCAGCTGATTTCATTAGGTGTTTTTCTCAAAGGAACAAGCTTGTTCCTTCTGATAAAAGAAGGAGTTTCATAAGGGTCCCACTGCTTTTCCCAGGCCTGCTTGTTCCAGAGCATTTCGCTTGCTTTTGACTCGAACGGGTAGGGAGGTGTTTCTTTCTGGACAGGAAAGGGGGGAGTTATCTTGCGAGGTGCCATGGTCAAGTTTTCAGGAGCATAAGCTTCCTTGTGGGCAAACGATTCAAAGCCGGTGGCGATGACTGTCACCTTAACCGTGTCTTTCATGTTTTCATCGATGACAGTGCCGAAGATGATGTTGGCCTCAGGATGGGCCATGCTGTGAATGAGCTCCGAAGCTTTTGAGACTTCATGAAGAGTCAGGTCTTTGCCGCCGGTGATGTTGATTAAGACTCCCTGGGCTCCCTCGATGGAAGTGTCAACCAAGAGCGGACTGGATATTGCCCTCGTTGCTGCTTCAAGAGCCTTGTTTTCTCCAGAGGCTATTCCTGTGCCCATGAAGGCCATGCCCATCCCTTTCATGATGGATTTGACGTCAGCAAAATCGAGGTTGATCAATCCCGGTTTAGTGATGAGGTCAGAAATTCCCTGGACTGCCTGGCGCAGGACATCATCTGCCATTTTGAAGGCATCCTGGATGGAAGTATCGAGGTTGACTGTTTGAAGGAGTCTATCGTTGGGGATGGAGATGACCGTATCGACTGCAGATTTCAGCTCGGACATGCCCTGCATGGCTTGTTTCGCCCTGACCTTTCCTTCAAACTCGAAGGGGAGAGTGACGATGGCAATCACCAGAACGCCCATCTCCATGGCCAGATTGGCCAGGATGGGAGTCGCCCCTGTGCCTGTGCCTCCTCCCAAGCCGGCTGTCAAGAAGACCATATCCGAACCCTGCAGGACCTCAATCAATCTTTCCGTATCCTCCACAGCAGCCTCTTTCCCTATGTCAGGCCTGCCTCCGGACCCCAGGCCTTTGGTGAGCTGGCGCCCAATCTGGATTTTGAGTTTGGCGTTGTTGCTGTTCAAAGCCTGAAGGTCAGTGTTTATGGCGATAAATTCCACTCCTTCGATTCCGGTTTGAATCATGCGGTTAACGGCATTTCCTCCGCCGCCGCCGATGCCGATGACTCTGATGTTGGCATTGGGGTGCTCTTCCACCAGGTGGAATTTTAATTTGCTTTTAATTTCTTCAGCCATTTTTCCCTCCTAAGCTTCCTTGAGCCAGTCTTTAATCTTGGCCCAAAAGCTCTTTTTTCTATCTTTAGATAGGCCTTTTTCTTTCCAATGGATGTAGCCGGAAAGAATAAGGCCTACGGAAGTTGCATAATCAGGAGTGCTGACCCTATCCATCAGACCTCCGACACCGGTGGGGTCGCCCCGCCGCACAGGCAGGTCGAAGATTTCCTCGGCAACCTCTTCCAAGCCTTCGAGCAAAGCCGTCCCTCCGGTGAGCACGATTCCAGAATTCAGGGATTTTTCGTACCCCATCCTTTTGATGTCGTTGTCAACGAGACGAAAGATTTCTTCGGCTCTGGGTTGGATGATATCGGCTAAGAGCTGCCTGGAGAGGACACGGGCTTTCTTTCCCCTCCCGACTGTAGGAACTTCTATGGTGTCTTGTTCGTCGAGCAAAGGACTCGAAGCGCAGCCGAATTTTTTCTTTATCTTCTCTGCGTCGGGAATGGGCGTGCGCAGTCCGACAGCGATGTCGTTGGTGAAATTGTCTCCTCCAATGGGAATGATCGATGTGTACCAGAGGCTGCCGCGCTCAAAAATGGCTACCTCTGTTGTCCCTCCTCCGATGTCGATCATGCCCACTCCCAGTTCCATCTCGTCATGGGTGAGGGTTGAGGCGCTGGAAGCGATTTGATTGAGGACAATCTCTTCGATCTCAATGCCGGCCCGGCCGACGCAGGTTCTCAGGTTTTGGACAGAAGTCGTGGCGCTGGTCACGATGTGGACGTTGACCTCGAGCTTTATTCCGCTCATCCCCAGGGGGTCTTTGATTCCATCCTGGTCGTCAACCACATATTCCTGGGGAATGATGTGGATGATTTCTCTATCAGGGGGAATGGATAGGGCTTTGGACTGTTCAATGACACGCTTGATATCCTCGTGGCTGATCTCCCTATTTTTGCCGGAGACAGCGATGACGCCCCTCGAATTGAAGCTCTTGATATGAGCCCCAGAGATTCCGACAAAGGCCGAATCTATCTCTACCCCTGCCATGAGCTCGGCTTCTTCTTGAGCCTTTTTGATGGCGTCAACCGTGCTGTCCAGGTTGACGACCACGCCTTTTCTTAATCCCCTGGATTCAGTTGTTCCTATGCCGATGATTTCGACTTTATTCTCCCTTGTGATTTCGCCGATAATCGCCGCGATTTTTTTTGTTCCGATGTCAAGTCCGACAATATAATTGTTTTTAGGCATCAATGGCCCTCCTTATAGGCGCTGGGAATGGATTCCTGGCCGGTCTCTGTCTTGGCTTTGAAGTAAAGCCTGCCGGGAAAGCGGAGGTCGACATATTCAAGTTTTCCAAACTCTTCGAGCTTAGCCTTGTAGGCGAGGAAAAGCTGGAGCTTGAGCGAATATTGGTCGTTGCCGAGAACAAGGTCTGTCTCATCATTTTTGAGCTGAACAGCGATATTCTCATAGTCAGTCAGGTCTATGACTTCTATCATGTTTTTTTCTGATGGTGGCAGATGGCTGAGACATTCCCACGCCGCTTTGACTTTTTCTTTGAAGTCTTGCTGAAATTCATTCGAATCGACGAGAAGAGGAAGGTTTGTCGTCTCCTGGGATTCAACTCTTTCGAGCTCAATCCCGAAGCTGTCGATAAGATAGAGGTTTTCTTTTTTTAAAAGAGCAAAAGGAGTCCTTGGCTTGATCTCGATGTTCAAGGCGGAAGGAAAGATTTTCCTGACTCTGACCTCTTCAACCCAATGGTGAGCTTGAATCGCTTCCTGAAGATGGCCGATGTTGAGCAGAAGAACGTTTCCTAAATTTTTCTCTCTCAGAAATTGCTGGATTTCCTCTTTGACTTCGCTTTTGGAGCAGACGACGGTTATCTCTTTTATGTTCAGGTTGTCCCAAGAAATCAGGAAGAGATAGATTCGCTGCAAGGAATAGAATATTCCGAACAAGAGAAGGAAGGCAAGAAGGATATGGCTGAACTTCAGCTTGAGCTTCCTCTGGATTTTTTTTCTTTTTGTTTCCTCTTCTCTTCGCTGGAAATAGAGCGCCTCAGGAAAAGAAGAATGAATTCTCTCTCTTAAAGATGGATTGACCTGAGTCGCCATTTTCTATGCTCTCTCTTCCAAAATCTTTGCGAGCTCTGGAATAATCTGATAGATGTTTCCAGCGCCCATGATCAGAATTAAATCTTCCTTCTGGGCGATCTTGGCCAGAAGAGAGGGTATTTTTTCTCTTTTAGGCTCGAAAAGGACATTCTTATGTCCAAAGTGCTCGATTTTCTCGTAGAGAACCTGTCCGGTGACACCGGCAATGGGTGTTTCCCCTGCCGGGTAGATTTCGGTGACGATGAGAACATCGGCCTGGTTGAATGAGGTCGCAAACTCTTTCATCAATATCGAAAGTCGGCTGTAGCGGTGCGGCTGAAAGACAGCCACCACCCTTCGTGCCCAGCCTCTCTTAGCGGCATTAAGTGTGGCTTTGATTTCTGTCGGATGATGGGCATAGTCCTCAATGATCATGATTCCTTTGACTTCTCTCTTCAGTTCAAAGCGGCGTCCGGCCCCCCTGTAGCTTTCCAGGGCCTGAAGGATGAGCGGGGGCTTCAGGTCCAGGTCCAGGCCGACGGCAAAGGCAGCCATGGCATTCAGAACGTTATGATTGCCTGGAACATTGAGCCTCATCTGCCCCAGTTTCTTGCCCTTCCAGTGAAGATTCGATGTGCTTGAAAAATTCTTAAATTCCATGTCCCTGGAAAAGATATCAGCCTGGGCGGAGAAGCCGTAGCTGATGATTCTTCGAGTGAGAGATGGAATCAAACTCTGGAGGTGACTGTCGTCGAGACAAAGGATGATGGGGCAGTAGAAAGGAACTTTGTTGGCGAAATTGACAAATGCTTTTTTGATTTCATCTGTTGTCTTGTACTGGTCGAGATGTTCATTGTCCAGATTGGTCAGCACCGCAATGAAGGGGGAGAGAAGGAGGAACGAGCGGTCGCTTTCATCGGCTTCGGCGACCATGAAATCGCCGCCGCCGAGCTTGGCATGGGCGCCAAGAGTATTGAGGCGGCCACCGACGATGATCGTCGGGTCATAACCGCCTGATTCGAGAACTTGCGCGATCATCGAAGTTGTCGTTGTCTTGCCGTGCGAGCCCGCCACAGCGATTCCATACTTCATTCGCATCAACTCGGCCAGCATTTCTGCCCGGGGAATGACCGGTATTTTCCGACGCCTGGCTTCCTGGACTTCGACGTTATCTTCCTTGATAGCCGAGGAAACAACTACGACATCAGCCCCCACGACCCTCTCTGCACTGTGGCCGATGGATACCTCAGCTCCGAGACGCGCCAGACGCTGCGTGGCCTCGTTCTGTTCGATATCTGTTCCTGAGACTTTGTAGCCGGTGTTGAGCAGCACCTCAGCGATGCCGTTCATTCCTGTCCCGCCAATTCCAATCATGTGGATGTGTTGAATCTTCCGATAGACGCTTTTTACCACCCGATGACTCCTTTTCTTCTCATGAGTTCGAAGCAGAGGTCAGAGATTCTCTCTGCCACGTTTTCTGTTTGAAGTTGAGCCAGACGGCTTTCCATTTGGCTGATCTTTTCCTTTTTTTTCAAAAAATAAGAAATCTTGTCGGCAAAGAGCTGGGCGCTGAACTCTTCTTCGAGGACGACTTCAGCGGCCTGGAGCCTTTCCAGCTCCCTGGCATTGAAGAGCTGGTGGTTCTCTGCTGCCTGGGAGAAGGGGATGAGCAGAGAGGCCTTCCGAGAGGCGATCAACTCGGCCACTGTCGTCGCGCCGGCTCGACTGATGATTAAGTCCGATTTTTGAAAATAGCTGGCCATCTCAAAAAAGTAAGGAGCGACAATTGCCGTATCAAATCCCGCCTGAGAGTAGCTCGCTTTGACCCATTCAAAATCCTTTTCGCCGGTCTGATGGAAGATGATTAAATTGTCTTTTTCTTTATCAAGAAGAGGGAGAGTTGAAGTCACAGCCTTGTTCAAGAAATGAGAGCCCTGGCTTCCCCCGAAAATGAGCAAGGTCAGGGAGCTCGTCCTCTGCTTGGGGGGAAGATGGTAAAAGCTTTCTCTTACCGGATTGCCGATGAATATTCCTTTTCCCTTGAAATAAGGGAGGGAATTTCTGAAGGAGACAACTGCTTTTTTTACCCAGGGCAGGAGAATCCTGTTAGTGAATCCGGGATGGAGGTTCTGTTCGAGAATCAGGGTGGGGATTTTCATCCAGGAGGCGAGAAGGACAATGGGTCCGGAGCTGAAGCCTCCGACTCCGATGACTAAGTCAGGTTTTAGACGAAGGAGAATAGAGAGCGACTTGATGAAGCAGCAGGGGAGGAGGAGGAGGGACTTGATGGTTTTCAAACCTCTTCCTTTGATTCCTTCTATTTTCAAGGGGATGAAATTCACCTTGTGGTGCGCCATGATTTCTTTTTCAATACTCCGACTGCTGCCGACATAGGTCAAAAGAAGATTCGACTCTTTTTCTTTGAGCTTGTTGCCCACAGCCAGGGCCGGGTAGATATGGCCCGCCGTGCCTCCGCCGCTGATGACCACTTTTCTCTCCTTCATTGTGTCCTCGCCAGATTGGCTTTTCTCTGCGAAATGTGAAGCAGGATGCCTATACAGAAAGAAGTGCAGAGCAGCGAGGATCTGCCGAAGCTGATAAGAGGAAGAGGTATTCCGGTTGAAGGCCCGAGCCCGATGACAATGCTTATATTCAACAAAGCCTGGAAGAAAATGCTCAGAGTTAGTCCGGCGGCGACAATTTGAGAGAAGAAGTTGGGTGCGCTTCGAGAGATGCTCAATCCTCTCCAGAAAAAGATGAAGAAGAGAAGGAGGACGGACAAAGTTCCGATGAGTCCAAGTTCTTCGCCAACAATGGCATAGATGTAATCCGTATGGGCGCAGGGAAGATAAAATAGCTTTTGGATGCCCTCCCCAATGCTGGCTCCGACCAGGCCGCCCGAGCCGAGAGCCATCTTGGATTGAATGACCTGGAAGCCAATTCCCTGAGGGTCTCTTTCAGGGGCGAAGAAAGCGAGGATTCTGTTCAGCCGGTATGAAGCCTGGAAAAGATAGAAGAGAAAGAGACCCACCGATAATATTCCCATATAAAGAAAGTATTTCAGCTTCACTCCGGCGATGAAGAGCAAGATCAGGGAGATGCTGCAGATCAAGAGGGCTGTTCCGTAATCAGGCTCCCTGATGATCAAGACCAAGAAGATAAAGAGGACGATCAAAGGAAAAAGTAATGGCTTGAATTCTTTGAGTCTCTCTTTTTTCCGGTCGAGATGGTAAGAGAAGAAAAGGATAAGGCTCAATTTTGCCAGCTCTGACGATTGGAAGCGAAACCCCATAAACTGGATCCAGCGATTTGTCTTGGCCAAAGGCGGCATGAGGAGACAGAGCACTAAGAGGATGAAAGAAATGAGGAGAAGTCCATGGATGAAGAAGAAATTCTGGTAGAAAGATTTCCTGATAGGTATGATGAAAAGAATGATGGCGATTCCCAAGAATGCTCCGCTGAGTTGATTGATGAAAAAATGGAAGAGATTATGGTATTTTTCGTGGGATAAATAGGCCGAGGAGCTGAAAACCATGACCAGCCCGGTGGTGATCAGAGCGAGAGTGATGAAGAAAAGAGTTTTGTCAAAGCCATAAGGTTTGAATATTTCCATGCTCTTCCCTATTGAGCCTCTTTTCCAAGGTTCAAAACTTTTTGTTTAAAAACCATTCCTCTTTCTTCGAAGTTCTGGAACATGTCGAAGCTTGTGCAGGCCGGCGCGAGGAGAACCACTTCGCCCGGCTCAGCCAGAGAGTATCCCAACCTCACCGCCTCCTCCATCGAGGAGGCAATCGTTATCGGCACAGTGCCCCGGAGTGCCTTTTGAATCTTTTCCTTAGCCTCGCCGAGGAGAATAATTCCTTTGACCCTTTTTTTTATCGGCTTTTTTAATTTTTTAAAGTCACCTCCCTTATCTCTGCCGCCCAGGATGAGGATGATTTTCTGCTCAAAGCTCTGGATGGATTTCAGCGTGGCATCGACATTGGTGGCCTTGGAGTCATTGTAAAAATCAATTCCCTTGAAGGTCGCGACCTTTTCCAAACGGTGTTCAAGTCCCTGAAAATTTTTGATGGAGTCTTTTATCTTGAAAAGCGGAACGCCCAGGATGTATCCCACTAAGGCGCTGGCCATGATGTTTTCCTGGTTGTGAATTCCAAAAAGAGGAATTTCAGAAGTTCTGATCAGCTGCGCCTCCTTTGTGCCCGAAAGGACGATCCAATTTCCTTGGAGGAAGCATCCCGGCGAGACTCGATGCTTTTGGCTGAAACCGTAGACTTGAAATTTTTTTTCTTTTTTTAAAGGCCAGACCAAAGGATCGTCTCGATTGAGAACGGCGCTGTCTCCTTCTCCTTGATTTGTCAGGAGTTTCTTCTTTGAATCTCGATAATCTTTGAATGAGGGATGCCAGTCGAGATGGTCGGGAGTGATATTGAGGAGGACGGAGATTGAAGCTCTAAATTTTTCAGTATGTTTGAGCTGGAAGCTCGAGAGTTCGGTGACATAGATCTGGTCATCCTTGCTTTCTTCAACAAAGCTGATTAAAGGCACGCCGATGTTGCCGGCGAGGTAAGCGTTCAGCCCCCCCTCTTTTAAAATCTTGTGAGTCAGGGTGGCTGTTGTTGATTTTCCGTTTGACCCGCTTATACCCACGATTTTCCCCTTCAAGAATCTCGAGGCCAGCTCTATCTCAGCGATAATTTTTATTCCCTGCTTTTTTGCCGCTTCAAGCTCGGGGAGCCAGGGAACTCCTGGGCTGAGGACGATTAAATCAGCCTTGAGGAAAGTTTCTTGGCTGTGTCCTCCGGTCTCAACCTCGATTCCCTGTTCTTTCCAAGAAGAGATTTTTGCTCCGAGCTCCTCTGCCTTCTTTTTTTCGCTGACAGTGACCGATGCGCCCTGATGAAGGAGAAAGCGGCAGAGAGCTTCGCCGGTTCTTCCCAGGCCGACGGCCAGAACTCTTTTTCTATCTAAATCCATATTACCTCAGTTTCAGGACGGTGAGGCTGAAAAGGGCGAAGAGGATGCCTGCAATCCAGAATCGAACAACAATCTTCTCCTCAGACCACCCGCTGAGTTCAAAGTGATGATGGAGGGGAGCCATCTTGAAAATTCTTTTTCCTGCTGTCAATTTGAAATATCCGACTTGGAGAAGCACAGAAAGAGCTTCAAAGACAAAGACTCCTCCCACCATGAAAAGGAGAAACTCTTCCTTAACCAAAATTGAGATTATGCCCAGGGTGCCTCCTAAAGAGAGGGCTCCCACATCGCCCATAAAGATTTGGGCGGGATGGGAGTTGTACCAGAGAAAGCCGAGGCAGGCTCCTGACATCGCTCCCACAAACACAGTCAGCTCGGCCGCCTGGGGAACATGGACGATATTCAAATATTGAGAGATGGGGGCATGCCCGGCAATGTAACAATGCGCCAGAAAAGCCGTGCTGCTGATAAAGGTCAGGCCGATGGCCAAGCCGTCCAGCCCATCGGCAAGGTTCACGGCATTCGATGAACCGACGAGAATAAGCATAATCCAGGGAAGGTAGAACCAACCTAAGTAGGGAAACCATTTCTTGAAAAAAGGGAAACTCAGATGGAGGTTGAACTCGCCTGAAAGGCCAAGATAAACAAGGACGAGACCCATGGTTGCCGAGATGATGATTTGGAAGAGAAGCTTGCGCCTCATGATAAGACCTTGCGGCTTTTTCTTGACAATCTTCAGGAAATCGTCCCAGAAGCCGAGCAGTCCGAAAAATATCATCGTCGCCATCGCTATCCGGATATAGGTATTTCCCAAATCTCCCCATAGAAGAGTGGGAAGAACAGTCGCCGCGATGAGCAGAATGCCTCCCATCGAAGGCGTCCCTTTTTTCCCGAGATGAGATTGGGGAATGTCAGGCCTCAGCCCTTCTTTGATCTGCATTTTTTTCATGACCTTGATCACCCAGGGTGCAAAGATCAAGCAGATGAGGAGGGCTGTGATTCCGGAGAA
Organism: uncultured Eubacteriales bacterium; assembly: GCA_964526905.1. GTDB lineage: Bacteria > Acidobacteriota > Aminicenantia > Aminicenantales > Aminicenantaceae > CAZGMN01. The sequence goes on along the minus strand of CAZGMN010000005.1, from coordinate 22,852 downwards.
GGCCGTTCGGACCGTGATGTAGCGAAAGACATTGAAGAAGATAAAATATTTTTTGAGCGGCACTAAAAGAAAATAAAGCACTTTATTTTGCCTTTGATCTTAATCTTTCGACAATTTTCTCCATCTTTATTTTTCTTGAGCCCTTGACCAGGACAAGGTCACCATCCCGGATGAGGGACTCGATTTCCTCTGCAGCTTTATCAGAGTTATCGAAGGAATGGATTTGATTTTTTTTCATTCCCGCGCCGCGAGCTCCTTCAACCATATGCTTGCTGAGGGTGCCGACTGTGACCAGCTCATCCCATCCCAAATTTGCAGCCTGGCGTCCGGCCTGGAAGTGATACTCACCCTCTCTCTCTCCGAGCTCCAGCATGTCGCCCAGGACAGCCACTTTTCTCCTGGAGGGGAGAGCGGCCAATCCTTTCAGAGCTGATTCGAGAGCCACTGGGTTTGAATTGTAAGAGTCATCGACAAGTTTGATGTTCTTGGCCAGGAAGACAAGGTTTCCTCTCGTCGCCAAGGGCTTGAGAGCGCCCGCTTGACTGAAGACATCTTTGAAGGGCAGGGATAGAGCATATCCGACCGATACCGCGGCAAGAAGGTTGTAAAGATAACTTTCATAGAAGAAGGGTGAACACATTTCTTTCGCCTCTTTCCCGTAGACCAGCTCAAACGAAATTCCCTGCCATCCCTCTTTATGCACTTTCTGCGCCCGGATATCATTTTCCTCACCGAGTCCGAAAAATATTTTTTCTCCCTTCCAGCTTTTAGCGATTTCTCTGACCAGGGCATCGTCTCCGTTGAGGACGGCCTTTCCGCCGTTCTTTGTCCCATCCAAAATCTCTTTCTTGGCCAGCGCAATCTCCTCTATGCTCTTGAAGAACTGGAGGTGGACAGGATTGATATTGGTGATGAGAGCTATGTCAGGAGGAGCGATGCGGGTCAGCAAACTTATTTCTCCTTGGCCGCTCATGGCCATTTCCAATACCGCCACCTGGTGCCTGTCTGTCAGCTTGAGAAGAGAAAGAGGAAGGCCAAGCTGATTGTTGAAGTTCCATTCGGACTTGAGGACGACAAAATTGTGGGAGAGAAGTTTAAAGGCAAATTCTTTGGTCGTGGTCTTGCCAATGCTTCCCGTTATTCCGACGATCTTAACCGGATTTTCCAGGAGAACCTTCCGGGCAAGCTCCTGGAGGGCAAGAAGAGTGTCGGCGACCTGAATCAGAGCAACGTCTTTATCGGGGAAGGCCATTTTTTGTGAGACCACAGCTCCAGATGCCCCTTTATTGATCGCCTCTGGAACAAAGTCATGGCCGTTCCGCCCAGCGACCAAAGCAAAGAAAAGCTCCCCTGGTTCCGTCAGCCTGGAATCGATGTTGAACTTCTCAAAAGTCAGAGAAGGCGAGCCCTGGAGGATTCTCCCTTCTATTTTTTCTGCGATTTCGCTCAGACGAAGGCTCACCATCTAAGCATCACCAAATCATTGATAAAAAAAGAGATCAGGCTGGATGTTGAGAAAACCGTTTGAAAGGCTGCGGCTGAGTGGTTCAAAAACACGCCGCTTTTGCCCCAGCGAGTCAAAAGCGGCTCGATTCCAGGCTTCGCTCTCCTCTCCCTTCGGTCGAGGAACCATGCCCGCTCAGCCTTCCATACGGTTTTTTCACCACTCAGCCTTCGCCTCAAGAAATATAATTGGCCTGTGTGTTTTCGAGACACCCAGCCTGATCTATTATTTCGTTTATTTGTTGCTGCGAAAAGGATTCTAAGGTTATCCATATTTAGCTTATCTTCTCTTTAAGAATCTTCCTGATGACTTGGGCGTCATCAAAAGGAATGGTTCTGTCTTTGAAAACTTGATAATTCTCATGCCCCTTCCCGGCCACAAGGAGGTAATCCCCTTTTTCCAAGAGGGAGAGGACATGTTCAATGGCTTCTTCTCGGTCGGGCAATATTTTGTAGTTTTTATTCCCTGTTTTTTTGATTCCTTTTTCAATATCCACAATAATGGCCAGGGGATCTTCAGAGCGGGGATTATCCGAGGTGAGGATGGTCATGTCAGCCAGCTCTCCAGCGACCTCGCCCATCCTCGGCCTTTTTGTCTTGTCCCTATCTCCGCCGGCCCCGAAGACCAAAAAGATGCGCTTCGGGTTCAGGCCGCGAATGGTTGTCAAAAGGCTCCTGAGAGCGCTATCGGTATGGGCGTAATCGACGAAAATATTAAACCCGAAAGAGTTTTCTATTTTCTCAAACCTTCCCGGGATTCTTTGAAGTGAAGCAACTCCCTTTTTGATCGCAGCCAGCGGGATATTCAGGGCTAAAGCCACAGCAGCCGAGGCCAGAATATTATAGACGTTGGGCACTCCCAGAAGAGCAGAGAAGACTGTGAACCTGCCTTCTGGATATTTGATTGAGAGCTCTGTTCCTTTTAGATCGAACTTAAAATTTTCCCCTCTGACCTGGGAGGCCGGCTCCAGGCCATAGGTGAGGAGCTCATCATTCTTAAGCTCGGAAATCAGCTTTTTTCCCCACGAATCATCCAGGTTCACGACTGCTTTTCTTTTTTTATGGTTGAGGAAAAAAAGCTTTTTTTTGGCTTCAAAATAGCTCTCCATGGATTTGTGGTAGTCGAGGTGGTCACCGCTCAAATTGGTGAAAACAGCAATATCGAAACCTATGCCCGACACTCGCTTCAGGTCCAAAGCATGAGAGGAGACTTCAATCAGGCAGTGGGTCACACCCTGGGAAGACATTTCGCTTAACATTTGCTGTAAATCAGAAGCTTCGGGAGTCGTCCGTTCAGCGGGCCTGGTGTTATCCGGCCAACGGTAAGAAATGGTGCCGATAACCCCAGGGACAAAATTTGATTTTCTTATGATGGATTCGAGCAAGTAGGTTATTGTTGTTTTTCCTTTGGTTCCGGTGATGCCGATGACTTTCATTCTTTTCGATGGGTGGGAGTAAAAATTGGCCGAGGATAAAGCCAAAGCTTGACGGGCGTCAGAGACCTGAACCCAGATTTTTTCTATATTTTCAGGCCTTGGCCTTTCAGAGAGAATGGCCACTGCGCCCTTGGCTAATGCTTGCGAGATAAAGTCGAAGCCGTCTTCCTTCACTCCTTTTAGGGCAGCAAAAAGAAAGCCGTCCTTCACTTTTTTTGAAGAATAAGCAATTCCCTGAATTTCTTCCTTTTCGTTTCCGCATAAGCTCAGAAAGGGCACTCCTTTGAGCAAGTCTTTGACTTTCATCTTCCGGCGCCCTTCCAGGGATTTTTGGCTCTAATGCTTTGGAGATAATCTTTTTGTTGAGGAACTTCGAGATAGCGAAGAACCTGGGCGGCGATATCTCTGAAGAGGGGAGCTCCAACCTCTCCTCCGTAGTATTGTCCCTTGGGGTCGTCGACAACGATAACCATCGAAAGCACCGGGTTTGGAGCAAAGACAAAACCCACAAAGGATGCGACATGTGAGGTCGATGAATAATTTCCAGTGGAAGGGTCGATTTTCTGTGCGGTTCCAGTCTTGCCGGCAACTCTGTAGCCCTTGAGCTGAGCCGCTCTTCCTGTCCCTTCTTGAACGACTCTCTCCAGCATTGAGGTTAATTTCCTTGTTGTTTCCTCTGATATCATTCTTTTGTTCCGAAACTTCATTTCTATCGGCAAGGCGGGAAAATCTGATTTTTTCTTGACAATCTTGAAGGGGATGACAAGACCTTTATTGGCAATGATGTTGATCGCCTGGAGAAGCTGGATGGGTGTAACGGAGATTTCATAGCCAATGGAAAGGAAGGCCATGGAGCTTCTCGTCCAGTCGCCAAGAGGCCTCAGGATCCCGCTCTCTTCGGCCGGGAGGTCAATTCCTGTTCTTTCTCCGAAACCGAAAGCTTTTATTGTCTTGAAGAAGGCGTCCTCGCTCAAGGATTGGCTGATTTGCATCGTCCCCACGTTGGAGGAATGAATGATGACATCAGGAAAAGTGAGGAGTCCGAATCGCTCGTGGTCTCTGACATATTTTCCTGCGACGGGAATATAAGCTTGGCGGCAATCAAAAACAGATTGCTCGCTGATTTTTCCATCTTCAAGGGCTGTGGCAAAAGTGACAATCTTGAAGGTTGAACCGGGCTCGTAGTTGTAGTGGATGGCATTATTTCTTTCGAGAATTGTCGGATTTTGGGGAGGCTCGTTCAAATCGCAAGTGGGGTAGCTGGCCATGGCCAGGATTTCTCCGCTGGAAGGATTGGAGATGATGACTGTTCCCCAGTTCGCTGCTGTTTTGGTTACCGCTTTCTCGAGTTCCTTTTCTGCATAATATTGAATGGTTTCGTCGATGGTCAGGTTCAAATCCTTGCCGGGCTTTCCTTGCTTCAGAGTTTCAATGCGATATTCTCTTTTCTTGGCGTCCCGCATGACAAGATATTCGCCTTTTTCGCCCTTCAATATGGAGTTGAATCTGTACTCGACTCCGCTCAAGCCTTCGTCGTCAATATTGACCCTTCCCAGGAGCTGGGCGGCGAGTTTTCGATGAGGATAGAACCTTTTGTTTTCATCGACAAGGTAAACGCCGCCCAAGGAGAGATTCTCCACTCTTTCTTCCAGGATTTGGTCAATTTTTCTCTTTATCCAGATGAATGGAGAATTTTTCTTGATTCTTTCCTTTATGTTCTGAATCTCGTTTTCGGATATCCCCAAGACATCACTCAGTTTATTTATTTTTTCAATCTGAAGCTCATAAGGCTCGGCTTTAGATGGGCAGTAATAGACGGATTTTCGGAGAATGCTGCTGGCGAGAATATCTCCCCTTCGGTCATAGATCGTTCCTCTTTTAGGCAGAATCTTCACTTCAGCCTGATCTTGGTTCAAAACCTCTTCTTTCCATCGGGGATATTCAAAAACCTGGAGCTGCAGCAGACGGATAATGATGAAGGTCATCCAGAAGACGAGAAGGAAGGAAAGGGCGATTGTTCTTCGGTAAGCTTTTTTCTGGCAGAAGATGTCCATCAGAGCTTCATTCCCTTTAAATATTGGAGTCGTCACGGATAATCTGGCCTTCCTGAGGCTCTGCCAGGTCCAGCTTTTCTTTAGCAACTTTTTCGACTCTTTCAAGAGTCAGAAGCTGCGATTTTTTTGCTTCCAATTTTTCAACCTCTTCGCTCAGCTCTTGGACTTTTTTCTTAAGCTCGCTGATCTCGGATCCTATTCTCACTGATTCCATTTGATGCCAGATATAAAAGGAGAGAACAAAAACAATAAAAGCGGTGAAGGCAACGACAAGCAGGATTTCTTTTTTTCTGAATTTTTTTCTAACCACTCAAATCCTCTCTGCGACTCTGAGCTTGGCCGACCGCGCTCGGAAATTCATGGCAATCTCCTCTTCCGAAGGGACGATTGGCTTTTTTGTCAGAATTTGAAGGTAAGGATGCGAATTTACAGGGGCAGCAAGGGCAGCAAAAGTATGCTTGATGACTCTATCTTCCAAGTAATGGAATGAAATGGCCGCAATGCGTGTCTTTCTCGAAATTTTTTTTGAAATTCTTTCTAAAAATCCAGAGAGGCTCTCTAACTCCTGATTGACTTCGATGCGTATGGCCTGAAAAACTTTTGCCGCAGGATGAATTTTCCCTTTCTGAGGCCTCCAGTGACAAATCTCTTCGACAATGCGCAGGAGCTGAGTCGTGGTTTCAATTTTCTCTTTTTTTCTTCTGGAGATGATTTCCCTGGCCAACCTATTTGCCTGGCTGAGCTCGCCGTATTCCCTGAATATTTGAGCTAGACTGCGCTCTGAGTATTTATTAATAATTTTGTGAGCCGTTATTCTGTTACGCAAGTCCATCCTCATGTCGAGGGGGCCTTCTTGATTGAAACTGAATCCCCTTTCTGGATTATCAAGCTGAAAAGAAGAGATTCCTAAATCAAGCAAAATGGCACGGATACGAGAGAAATCCATCTTGATCTCAGGGAGATACCTGAAATCTGAATGATAGAGTTCGACGCGGTCGGCATATGGTTCGAGCCTTTCTTTTGCCTTATAAATGGAATTTTCGTCGATATCGAATCCGATTAAAGTCGCTTTGGGATTTCTTTTGACGATTTCCAGGGCGTGTCCGGCCAGGCCGATGGTGCAATCTACGTAGACTCCCGGCCTTTCAATATCCAAACAGTCCAGGACTTCTTTCAAAAGAACAGGAATGTGGCCGTTTCCATTCATTTGTCTTTTCCCTGGGGCAAAAGCTGGGAGATGTTTTCAAAGTCTTCGTTGGTGAGAGGCTTTTCCTCGAGTGTTGTGTCAAGCCTGTTTCTGTTCCAAATTTCTAAGTGGTTGGAAAGGCCGATGACCTCAACCTCATCTTCAAGGTTTGCCCTCTCTCTTAACATCTGGTTGATCAAGACACGGCCTTTAGAGTCGATTTGATAATGGCTCCCTCTTCTATTCACTCTGATCATGAATTTTCTTACAGCAGGCTTGAGGTGGAGTGCTCCTTCGTCAGAGATGCCCGATAATTTTTCCCAGACAGAGAGAGGATAGATTTGGACGGATTCATCTGTCAGGGAGGTTATGAATAAGTCTTTGCCGTATCGTTCTTCGATGGTGGTACGGAATTTCTCAGGTATCTTTATTCGGCCGCTCTTATCGAACTTTGCTATGTAACTTCCTATCAGCAAATTTCCCATTTTCTCCCGTTCCTTCCCATTTTGTAGAAATATATGAGAGAAAATGACTAATGTCAAGGAAAAAATGCATTATTTTTTTATTTTTCTATATAAGGTATGGGAGTTAATAAAGCCACTATGTATAGAAGGTTCTCTTCTATTCTATGTGGGTATTATGACCAACCTATTCGGAATGGCCTCGCTCCCAATGCTGTCTCGGTTCGAGAATCGCTGTTCGTCTTCCCAGGCGAGAATAGGGAAGCGAGGAGAAAAGAAAGGATGGCAATGGATAGGATTGTTGCTTTCAGAGCATGCGGGATTTGAGAAGCTTCATGGCTAAGTCATAGTCTTTTTCTGAAACCAGGATTTTAACCGCTCCCATGCCGTCAACGGAAATAGGAGAGACTGCCTGGACAATCTCCCCCTTGAGAATGCAGAGGATTCCGTTGCTTTCGAGAAAATTCTTGATCACTTCAGCCTCTACCGGTCCCCAGACTTTATGGACTTCCTTGAGCTTGACATCATTCTCTGGTTTATTCTTTTTTTCTTTCATTTTTCTTTTTCCATCGAAAATAATCGGCAATTATCCTGCTGTGGTCAAAGGCAAGAGGAAGATTGATTTCTTCTCTGGTGAATATTCCGATTTCCTGGGCGTCGTCTTTAGCCTTCGGTTTTCCTTTTGCTGCGGCCACATAGACTGTTGAAATCGTATGCCGGCGAGGGTCACGCTTTGGGTCTGAGTAGGTGTGGAACTGATGCTTGAGTTGAACAGCCAGAGATGTCTCTTCTTTAGCCTCTCGACGAGCTGCTTCCTCAAGAGATTCTCCATAGTCAACGAATCCTCCAGGCAGGGCCCAGCCGTGGGGAGGATTCTTTCTCTTGATGAGCACGATCCCTTCTTTTCCATCCTTCCTCTTGATTTCGATGATGATATCAACAGTGGGGACAGGATTTCGGCTTTTTTTCATGATGATTTTCAAGAAAGATATATGCTCGAAATTCTCTTCAGTTCAACACGATAAGAGGAAAGCATTTGCCAATTGTTTGTGAGAGAAGAATCAGGCTGCGCATTGATGGGGCTCAGCCTGATCGATTCAAACGGTTTTCCTCAGCACCTCATCTAAGTCTGTTTCTGTCGCGGAGATACAAATGCCGCCCTGTTAATCCCTCAATTTGAATTTCTTTTCCAGCTTTTCCAGCTTCTCGACAATTCCTCCGTATTCAAGCTCGCTGTAGGGAAGCATGGCAGCGCCGTTGAACCCTTGCCGCCTGATTTCTGTTGCCTTTTCAGCGATTCGGTCTCTGACATGGTCCCAGTAGGGATGGTCAAAAACATCAGCCGGCTCTGTCAGCTTTCCCTCTCTGACGCAGAATGCCGCCCCAGTGACAACCGGGGGACCGTCGAAAAAGGAGATGGTTGCGTTCAGCTTGCAGGGCATGAGCGGCCCGTTGTGACTGCCTCTCATGAAGCCGGCGACATAATGACCAATCTGGAACGGAGACAGCAATTCGCCTGTCGCCGGAAATTCGCCCTGAACCCTGACCAGGGCCACCGGATCATCCTTTCCTGTATATGTTCCGGCGATGTTGTGGAGGCGGGTGGTTGAGACTGAAGCAGCTTGGTTTCCTGTGCTTCTGGCGTAGATAGCCTCGATGATATAGCGCTCATTGTCCCTCAGAAGAGCAGCGATGTCATAGATATCCTCGGGAGCATTGAGCTCGATCACCTTATCTTTTTCAGTGTGTTCGACATCGATGATGCGGAACATGAATCCCTTGCCCATCTTGGGGCTCAAAATCAGCCCAGCGCAGTACATCACGTCGGCAAAGGCCAGATAAAAGGGCAGGTTGTAGCAGCCAGGGTCGGTTTTGTCGGCCGCGAAAAAGACAAACGGCTCATTCGGCCGCTCTTCAAATTCCATCTCTGCCACAGCAGGTCCCATTCCTTTGATGTTTCCGCTGAAAGAGTCTTTTAATAAATCCTGACCTGCGCCATAGAGCCCTTGTTTTTTGGCGACAGCCGTTCCAGCTATAAAAGCATCCCAGGCCATTTTATGAATTTTTTCGTCCAGAACTCCCCTTTCGTGAGTGCAAAGAATGGCGATGTCGTCTCCGGTGTGGCTGAGATAGAAGTCGTGGATCAGATTCTTGCCGTTGTTCTTGACAAAGTTCTTGACTTCATTGAAGAGGGCCTCGCTTGGCGTGATATGGCCGCCAATGCTGCCTATATCCGCTTTTAGGACACTGAGGGTTATTTTCATTTAAACCTCCTTGAGTTTATTGAGTCTGACTGATTGACTGAACAATTCTAAATATATTGCTCGGCACTTGTCAATAAAAATCAATTTTTATCGGCGTTTCCAGTTCTATGAAGGGAGGAGAAGATTACTCATCTTTAGGCTCCGTTTCGACAAAACCTGTCCCCTTTGTAGAACAGATGGCAATAGAAAAGGACAAAAAAAGTTGGTATAATTTAACTCAAAGGCAAATTGCATTTGGCATGAATATTGCTTCTTTTTTATAATGGATAAAAGATTTAAGGAGGGAGGCAATGAGAAAAAATAAGATTTTGGCCTTGGGAACCTTTGCTCTATTCCTTCTTCTTCCGCCTTTCATTCACTCCGAATCGCATTATGAATATATCTATTCCCCAAAATCGGATTTTTATTTCGGGCACATCAGCTACACTGAAATCAAGCACGACGGCAAGGACCCCATGGTTATAAGAGAAGAGCTGGAAAAACCTGAGGTTGCAGTCCTGAACTTTCCGTTGGTGCCTGGCGATATCATCCGCACCCCGGAAGGGAGAAGGTGCGAGATTCAGTTCGACACAGGAACGATCATCAGGCTTAACTTTGCTACCGAACTGAAGATTGAAACCATCATGGCCAAAAGCCTCAGCACGAAGAAAAGAATCAGCAATCTTATTCTTAACAAGGGTGAAATCTATATCCAGTACAAGCGCTACAACCGACCAGAAATTTTCCAGATAGTGACGCCTTGCGCTGCCATCAAGATGAAGCACAGGACAGTGGCCCTGATCAATGCCAGAGAGGAAGGGGAGACTGACATTCAGCTCAGATTTGGGCAGGTTTATGTCCTTTATGGCCCTGACGAGCAAAGCCTTGAAGGAAGGACGATAAAGAAATCGGGCGAGCTGATAATCTCTAAGGATCACAAGGCTATCGAGGGAAAGTATGAGATAGACGAAGATTTTGAGTCTTGGAATACGAATATAAACCAAAATTTTGAAGAGCTCCACCAGGGCAAGACATTCATCCCTGCTCCTGTTCAGAAGATGTCCCCGGCCATCATTAATTTCGCTCAGAGATACTCGACTCTCTACGGGGAATGGACGTGGAATAGCCTTTATGGCTATGTCTGGAGGCCTTATTTCAATAATTATTATGCGGCAGGGAATTGGCAGCCTTTTTATTATGGACAGTGGAGAGAGCTCAACGACCAGCTTTTTTGGGTGCCTGAGGAAGCTTGGGGCTGGGCTCCTTATCATCTCGGGTTCTGGTTTTGGGATGAAGAGCTCGGCTGGCTGTGGAGGCCCGGCTCAACTTTTGCGCCCGCCTGGGCAGTCTGGGATTTCTACTTTGGGAACTATACATGGAGACCGTGGTGGCCGATGGATTGGATGTTCTATGATTACGATTATTGGTGGAATTATGGCTACTCCTCCAATTGGTTCTATCCTTTTTATCCCGGTTATAATTATTACTATCTCATCCAGCCCGGAGTTCCGAATCAAAGTCTCCCCAAAGCTATCACTTCTGTTCGAAAAGACCAGCTGAAAAAGAATAACCCACCCGGTCTCTCCCTTCCCAAAGAATTAAATAATGTCTACAAGCGGATGGTCACTGCACTTAATAAAGGAGATGCAAGAGTTATCGCTCCTTTAAAAAGAATCTCACAGTATACGGTTGGGGTTAAAAAAGATGATTTGAACGCTCCAAGAATCCAGGAAAAAGCTGTAAGAGTTTTATCGAATCCGTTGCCAATCCAGAAAGAATCTCCTCCCGCAAATGCTGTCAAGAATCCCCACCAGGAAGCGGTGAATCATTTCAGGGTCAGCAATGTGAGAGCAAAGGCTCTTCAGGATGTTGCCCTCAGCGTCTTCGAGGGGCCTAAGGTCGAGAAAAGAATATCAATTGAGAGAACTCAGCCGCAGGAAATGAGAGTTCGGATTGGAAACATTAGGGGAGAGAGAGTGACCATAGAGAAGGGAGCTGTATCTCGCCGAGGTGAGGAGAATGTTCCTTATGGTTCCCGTTTGTCAAGACCCGATTCTTCGAAGGCTCACTTCAGGGATTGGAATCCCGATTCCTGGGTAGCCCGCGCCGCAGGGGTCTCCATCCATTATGTCAGCAAAAGCAACGAAATCCGCTGCCCTGAACTCAATCTTTCCTCGATCAATGCCCGAGGTTCGCATAATATGACGACGATGACAGGCATTTATCCTGATGCAAGCAGCGGCGGCCAAGGCGTCTCCTATTCAGGCGGCAGCTCAAGCTCGGATTCTGGCCCTGGGAATTCATCCTCTGGCTCCTCCTCTGCCGGCAGTCATTCTTCAGGCAGTGGAAGCTCGGGTGGTAAAGGCAAAGATAAATAACGAATTTTATTCAGCTGCCAATCTTGAATATCCTGTGAACGATAGATTTTCTTTCTACAAGAGAAGGATTTCTAAATCTGGGAAGCACGAATAGATTGCTGAGAAAGCAGCGAAAGAGAATAAGCAACTTTTGATCATTTCTTTAAAATCCTGAGGATAATCTGCTCTAAGGGGCTCAATAAGTACAGGGTTGAAGGCAAGGGGGTTGATGGACCTTCAAAAATAAGTCAATTGAGCCTTAACATTTCTTTGGGAAGAGAAGTATATTGATAAGGATGAAGAATGAGGATGAGCTGGTCGAGGAGGTCCTTCGAGGAGATGATGACTCCTTCGAGAATCTTCTTTGTCCTTATCGCCAAGGAATGCTGAGCATGGCCTGTCGAATGAGCGGAGATTGGGAAGAAGCCAAAGAAATTTGTCAGGAGGCTGTCATTAAGGTCTTCAAGCATCTTCATAAGTTTAAAAAAGGGAAAAGCTTTAAGAGCTGGCTTTATAGTATCGTGGTGAATTCCGCCTATGATTTATTAAGGAGAAAGAAAAGATATCAAGGACTGATCGAAGGCCAGAAGAGCTTAATGCTCAGCTCTGGCTCTGACCCTGAGAAGCTGCTCATAGACAAAGAGGCAAAAGCCAAAATCGACTTTTGTCTGCAGAGTCTGAGTCCCAAAGAAAAAGCCGTTTTTCTTTTGCGGGACGGAGAAGGCTTTTCAGTCAAAGAGGCTTCAGAGGTCCTCGGCTGCTCTTCGATGAGCGTCCGAACCCATCTTTCGCGGGCAAGGCAGAAAATCCGTGAACAATTCGAAAAAATATATCCTGCCCCAGAAAGCGAGGTGAAGGCATGAACTGCAAAAGGACTCAGCGCCTGCTTCCTCTCTTGGTTGGCTCTGAGCTTCCTCAATCTCGGATTTCGGCGGTCAAAGCCCATCTTGAAAGATGCAGGAAATGCAGGATTGAATATGATGCTTATCTCTTGTCTCTTGAAAAAACAAAGGAATGGCTCGAAGAAGTCAGGCAAGATTGGAATGAGAGGGAGTGGCAGGAAGCACTCAGGAGAGCGACAGGCAAAAAAGAGCCGAAGGCTCTTTCCCTTGCTCCCTGGCCCTTCAAGAAAGCCTGGGCCTACGCCATGATGGCTGTTTTTGCTTTTCTGCTGAGTTTATTTCTTATCAGGCCTTCCTTCATCAAGCAAAAGATGGAGCCTGAGACAGGAGCGATTGCCGGGCTGAAACAGGAGCCTGAAAAAATGAGAAAGGAATCTCAGCAGGATATCATCTCCATGACTCTCGTTTCGCATGAGACCGGACTTCGAATCGTCTGGTTCTTCAATAAAAACTTTGAACTGGAGGTCAAAGAATGAAAAGAACATCGATTATTCTGTTAGCTTTTTTCTTCTTCATCGGAGTGTCCTTGAGCCTCTATTGCCAGCAGCAAGCTAAGCCTGAGCTGCGAAAAGAGATTGTCCAGGTCAAGTACTTGACCGTATGGAGGGCAAGGGAACTTCTTCGCCCCTATCTGAGTCTTCCTACGCGAGACCTAAACGTAATGGGTAAGATACAGGATTTACCAGAAAGGAATTCCCTTATCATCGAGGATACTCCAGAAGTCGTCGAAAAACTTCTTTCGATACTCAAGGAGCTCGACGTTAAGCCTCTTGATTTGCAATTCACCGCAGACGTGATTTTGGGCTCATTGGGCTTGGGCTCATCCTTAGGAGTAACAGTCGACGAGCAAAAAGAGCTGATGTCCGACCCGGTGATTAAAGAGCTGAACAGCCTTTTAAGATACAAATCTTTCAAGCGGCTGGACTCATCCATTATAAAAGTCCAGGATAATACAAGATCCGTTCAGCGAATAGGAGGAGACGGCATAAGCCTTCAATTGAGTATCTCTCCTCGATTCATCAAAGAAGAAAAAGCCGATACCTTTTTAGTGGAATTAACTCTCTCTAAGCCTTCAGGCATTTATTCAGCAGAAGGAAAAGAAGGACCTCCCTCAACTCTTATCAGCACAACTCTTTCCTTGAAAAGCGGGGAAAGGACTGTGGTTGGACTCTCAAAGCTTAATGGCGGAGATAAGGCTCTTATCCTCATCCTCTCCGCAAAAGTCATTAAATAAAATTTTTTATCTGTTTGCCCAGGAGAAAGCGCTCAAGAAAGCCAGCCGGGCGATGTCAGCCATGATATCCGGGTTGATGCGGTAGATTGTGTCGCCCGGCTGGTGATAGGCAAGATGAGGTCCGTTGGAGAAGAAGGCAACGCAGGCTGCTCCTTTCAAGAAGAAAGGGGCGAAGTCAGAGCTTCTCACCCCAACCCCTCTGATGACTCCCATTCGCCTCAAGGTTTTAACCTGTGTGTCGGCTTCCTCAATCGCTTTTTTTAATTCGGCAAGGTCAGGGCTGTAGGAACATGAGCTTCCATCTCCTTCGCCGACCATGTCGAAGTTGAACATCGTATCCACCTTCTCGAACTGGGAAGGAAGGTGCCTGGCAAAATACTCTGAGCCTTGAAGTCCCATTTCCTCACCGCCGAAAAGGACAAAGACAACCGACCTTTTGGGCTTTTTATCCAGCTTGGTAAAAGCCTCGGCAATTTCCATGACCACTGCACTGCCGCTGGCGTTGTCGTCGGCGCCGGGAAAAATCAATCCCAGATGCGAACCGCAGTGGTCGAAATGCCCGCCGACAACCAAGCACTCATTCCTGAGCTTGGGGTCAGAGCCTTGGACATAGCCCACGACATTGTATCCCAGACCATCAGGAAAATGCTTCGACTCCACCCGATAGCTTATTCTTGACTCGAGAATGAAGGAAAGAGGTTTCTTATAAGTCAGAAGGTCTTTTCTCAGGTCTGCGGAGTTCAGGCCTTTTTCCTTCAGAATTTCGTCTGCGATTTTTTCGGTGACCATGGCTGGCAGGAAATCTTTTATCCAATCTCCATTGGGATTAGCAACAGTCTCAGGCATAATGTAGATAATTCCCAATGCCCCTTTCTCTTTTGCCGTCTTCATCCGGAAGCGATGGTGGTCGTATTTCTCGTAGCGCCTGTCTGCCCCGTCAGGAGTTCCCCGGAAACAGAGCACGAATTTTCCTCTGACATCAAGTCCGGCGTAATCATCATATCCAAGCTCTGGAGCACAGATTCCCCATCCGGCAAAGACCAATTCTGCTTTTTGCTCGCCGCTGTCGCTGAAAAGAAGAGGCAGGAAATCCCTGCCGGGCTCGAGCTTGACTTCTTTCCAGGTCGGCTCTTCTTGGCCGCTCCCTTTGCTTTCCCTGAGAAACAAGGTCATCTCTGCTCTGTCAACGATAGTGTAGGGGGAAGGATAAGATTGAAGATAGCCCTCCTTCAGACTCAAAGGCATCAGTCCCCATTCTTTGTATTTTCCAGCCGCCCATTTTGCGGCAGCCGTGTATCCAGGGTGGCCTGTCAGCCGGCCTGAGAATTCAGGCGAAGAAAGGGTTTTGACCTCATTGTAGGCCTCCATGGGCTGGATTGAATGGAATGCTCTTTCAAGGTTTTTATCCAGCTTCTGTCCATTGAGAAAAAGAGGAAAGGCAAAAAGGGCTATAGCCATGCTCCAGGACAAGACGGCTCCAAAGCATTTCATCTTTTGCCGACTGATCTTGTCAGACTTTTTCTTTTCAAGCTGTGAAGGGAAAAATCTAAGTTGATTGTCTTTCATCAAGGCCTCCTTATTCAAAAATGAATTTTATTCGATTCCAGCTAAGTGTTGATATTTTGTCATTATTCAAGTCAGAGATTTTGGGAAATTGCCGCAGCGACCATTGAGGATTTAGCCATCGGAATTCGCTCTTCGAGGGAACCCGATGAAGTCAGGCAGCGAGTATGTCTGATCGGAGCGAGTTACGCAGCCGCCGAGAAGAGCGAATGGAGATGGCGTTAAAAATCCGATTGGGAGCGAGGCTATTTCCCAAAACATTCTTCGAAAAGCCTTTGAACAACATGAGTCTTATCGACCTAATTTTTTGACCTCAGCCTTTCTTCCAGGCTGACCCGATAATCTTTCGCCTCCGCTCTAAAGACTTTTTCCAGGATTCCTTTAAGCAAAATTCTATTTTCTTTATTCTCGGGAATTTCTTTTATCCCTGAGCCCAGAGCTTGGTTGTTTTCTTTGGCTATTTTCGGCCAGACCTGATGGCGAAACAAATCTATGCTTTGAGGATAAAGACGGAGGCAGCCGCTGAAAACTCCGGCATAGTAGTCAGCCAGTTGACTGCCAAAGCTTTGCGGGAAAAATTCAAAGTTGAGGCTGTCTTTCAGATGAGGATATTTGTCAGGGAACGCTTGTTCGAAGGTTTCAAGAAAGATATGCTTCAGATTTTTTTCAGCAGTGGGGTCTTCGCGGTTCAAAAAGAAGACGCAATGGCTTTCTGGAATTTTTCCCATCTCATTTTCAATCAGAGCCATCACATGGCTCAGATGGAGCGCTATGACCTTTTTTATCTCCAAAGGCTTTGTCCTCTGCCTCTCGTTGAAAGTCACGGTGAGGCAGACGCTGCAGCTCGGGCAGTCTTGGAGAAGGTCAAGAGCCCGCTTGATGAATTCGAGGAGGGTATCCAGGGGATGGAGGCGAAGATGATAATAAGGCTTTTCCCCCGTGATTCTTTCCTTTTTCTGAAAGTGCCTGTAGAGAGACCAGATGTAGGACCACTTGACTTCCTGTTCATAGCCGAGGTTCAACATTTTCTTTTTCAGCAGGAAAAATTCTTTCTTGAGCTTTAACCAATCCTGAGCTTCAAGGAGAACCGCTGAACGGCAGTAATAGGGATTTTTCAGGATGAACTTATCGCTTCTTTCTTTCTTGTATTTCCCTGACTCGTCGGAAAACGCATAGAAGACCGGCATTTACTTTCTCTCAGGCCCTCTTTTTTCTCTTCCTTTCGACCTCTTTTTTTACGGCTTTATGGAGGACGAGGAAGTAATAGGCAACGAGAAGGATGCTGATGATGATAAATCTAATAACATTTCCTGTAAAAAGGGAATAAAAGGCAAAGATGATGATGCCCAGGATGAGGAGGAGATGAAAAAAAGCGAATATCATGTCCGCCATGGATTTAGAAAGACAGAAATTGGCTATTCTAAATTCGGCTGATGGAGATTATGGTTATCGTCTCCCGTGGCACATCACGGTATATGCCCTTGGTCATGGTCAGGGTGGAGGCAATGGCATCGACCACGTCCATTCCAGAGATGACTTTTCCGAAGACGGCATAGCCAAAACCTCCGGCGGTGCTGTCCCTGTAGTCTAAGCCGGGATTGTCGACATGATTGATGAAGAACTGGCTGGAGGCGCTGTCTATTTCAGGGGAGCGGGCCATGGCAATCGTTCCTCTCAGGTTTTTCAGGCCGTTTGCCGCTTCATTCTTGATCGGCGGCTTTGTCGCTTTCTGGTGAAGTTCAGGAGTGAACCCTCCGCCCTGTATCATGAATCCTTTGATGACGCGGTGAAAGATCGTCCCATCATAGAATTTCTCGTCCACGTAAGAGAGGAAATTTTTAACAGTGAGCGGGGCCTTGTCGGCGAAGAGTTCGAGGGTGATGTCGCCCTTGCTTGTTTTAATCAGGACTTTGGGATTGGCCTGGACGGCATGGCTTATGGCTGGAAAAGCGATGAGTATGGCCAAGATTAAACTGACCAGTGAAGAGATTTCTTTCATGATTGCCTCCTTGATTGAAAAGGGGATAGTCCCCTTTTTTCTCCTTTTTTATTTTTTGAAAGATCAAGATATCAAAAGCAAGAGTCCAAATCAACAAAGAGTGACATCTTTTTGAAACCTTATCTCAGATGATGGATCCGTCATCATTTTCTTCCATCGTAAAGAAACTTTTTTAGAAAAAATCGCTTTTGCTTATTCTCCCAGAACTCAAAAACCGAATAAAAAAATTCTAAACTGCAAATCTCGGCAGGAGAGGGTTGAGGCTAATCAGTATTTTATAATTTGAGACCTCTGCCCAAGAGGCAACATCATCAGCTGTTATCCTTTCTTTCCCTTGAGAGCCGATGGCGACGACTTCGTCTTTGGCCCTGACCTGGGAGTCTTCTCCAAGAAGGGCGAGGCAGTGATTGGCAGTCACTGCAGCCACAAGAGGGAATTTCTTTCCTCTTATCAGGACAAAAGCCTTATCCGCAACATTTTGGGGATAGCCGTCTGAATAGCCCAGGGGGATAACAGCGACCTTTTCCTTTTTTGTTGCTGTGTATTTTCGGTGATAAGAGAGGGAGTCTCCGGGAAGAAGGTCTTTGACAACAGCCACCCGCGCTTTTAATTGAAGAACAGGCTTCAAGCCGAGCCTGTCTTCTTTTTGAGTTTTCTCCGAGGGATAGTAGCCATAGAGGGTGATGCCTGGCCTGACCATGTCCAGATGAGAGGCAGGGAGGTCAAGGATTCCATCGCTCGACGCCGCATGTTTATAGCCGCAGGATATGCCTCTTTTTTCCGCTTCCTGGCAGAGGCTGCGAAAACGGCTGAGCTGTTCGCGGTCAAAATCGTCATCCTCGGTCAAGGTTGTTAAAATTCCTTCAATGGAAATACCCTTTAGCGAGTAGACGAGCTCGATGTAAGGAAGAGCTTTCCTGAAAGAAATTCCCATCCTCCCCAGGCCGGTGTCGACGTTGATCTGGACCTTGGCTTTTTTCCCTAACTTGATTGCAGTCTGGCTGAGCTCTTTGACCTCTGCGGTAAATATGGATTGAGAGATATTGTTTTGAACGATTTGCTCAGAATACTCTGCGCTGAAAGGGCCGAAGTTGAGAAGGGGAGAAGAGATGCCCCTTTCCCGGAGCAGAATTGCTTCCTCGATTTTTCCGACCATCAAGGCATTAATTCCTATATTTTCCAGGTGTTTTCCTATCTCGGCCAACCCGTGTCCATAGGCATTAGCTTTGATCACACCCATAACCGGCACTCTGGCCAGCTTTTTTATCTGACTGAGATTCCAGGCCATGTTATCCAGGCTCAACTCAATCCAAGGCTCGCCGCCTGGCTGGACAATATTTTTCAGCTGAGATTTCAACGGAGCTGATTTGGACCTGAATTCACCGACAAGAAGAGAGGCTGAGCTTGCCCCTGAAAAAAGCAGAAAATCCCTTCTGGTCATTCTTGACATTTTTTTACTCCTTGAAAAGAATAGCCACCCAGAAAGCGCCCCGAGGGCTTTCTGGGTTTTTTCCGAAGATTATTCCTATTCCGATTCTGCGAAAATTTCTAAAGTCATTCTCAATCTTTTCCTTTGTTCCCTTGGGCAGAATATTTGGGTCTTCGGTCACGAAACAAAGAACACCAGCCCCGGGCTCAAGCCTGGCTTGTATATTTCCTCTTTGATTATAAATTCCTGATACGATCCTTTCAGCCTGGATTGTTAGTCTATCATCCTTTGCGTAGAGAGAAAGCCCTTCTTGTTTCCTGATGTTATTTATGCTGGTGGAGATAATTTCAATCAGTTTTTCCTTGCTCCATTTTTTATACTTATTTTCAGGAAAGAGGAGGAGGGTGATGAAATAAGAGCCCCCTCGATTTTCTTCATTCCTGATAAAACAAACCCCCAGCCCAGCCATTTCATATATTTCATCCATTGCCTTTTCTTTGTAAACAGAATAGACATTCTCCAGCGATGGAGAGCTATTGTAAAGAATAAGCGCCCCTCTGAAATAAGCCGGAAGCGGAGGCGCAGGTTTTCCCTCAGCCTTACAGCTTGAATAGCGGCTGGCGTAGCCATCGGCGTCGTTGAGGAAAACAAGCGGGGCAAGGGAAATTTCTTTTCTCAGCTCATTGATCTTCTTCTGGATTTCCTTTTTGGCCTGCTCTTCATCCTGGGGAATAAGGGAGAGAAGAAAGTCTTGGGTGACATAGTAGACTTTTTTTTCGCTGAGAACTATTCCTATTCCTACTTCATCAAATTCCGGGTCCAAGATGTTTTCTCTGTGCCCGGGGCTTTTCATGAATCCTTCATGAATAAGCTCAGCCAGGAAGCTGTCGCTGCGGGCCACGTTTTCTCCGTTTTTCTTGAAATAAAATTTGTCTTCCACCAGGCGGTCGGTGTAATCCTTGCCCGATGACGAGAGGTGGCCAAGATTTTCATGGAGAGCCATCTCCTGGCTGTGTTTCCTGGCAAGAAGGCTCAAGGGCTCAGAAAGCCTGAGAATGCTCAGCCCCTGCTTTTCCCTTTCCTTGTTGAGCAGCTCAAAAACTTCTCTCTCGATGGCTTGAATATCTTTCGTAGAAGAGCTCTGTTCTTTTTTCTGTTGAAAAGATGCCTCTGCAATTGAGTTGCCTGCAGCGAATAATATGAAAAATGTTGAGATGATGAAGAGGCCTTTCAATTTTCCGTTAAATTTTATTAGCATGTTCTTGAGCTTAGAATGCAAAAGTGGAAATGCTTTCTCAGACAAGCATTTCTGAGTTCATGCTTATCCATAGCTATATCCGATATAAAGGTTTTGGGAAACAGCCTTGCTCCCAATCGGATTTTTAACGCCATCTCCATTCGCTCTTCTCGGCGGCTGCGCAACTCGCTTCGCTCAGACATGCTCGCCGATCAGAAAAGGGGACAGTCCCCTTTTTTTCAGCCTTTTTTTCATCGCGTTAGAAAAAAGGGGACTGTCACCTTTTCTGTTTGCCCTCGAAGAGCGAACTCCGATGGCTAAATCCTCAATGGTCGCTGCGGCTGTTTCCCAAAACCTTATCTTATTACAGATTTAAAATGCCTGCTCAATTTTTCCTTTACTTTTAACAGAATTATCTTAACATAAAGGAGAAAAAAAGAAGAGGAGGTCAGGATGCGAAGCAAGAAGCTTTTATTTTTTTCATTGGTCTTTTTCTGCCTTATTGTTTTATCTTTCCCTGCCGTCCAGAGCCTGCCTTCCAAAGAGGGAGCCGAGGAAAAAATTCTTCAGACCCTTCATTCCATTTCCAGCCATACGCTCTTTGATTATGTGAAGGAATTAGCCTCGGAGAAGTATGGCGGCCGGCTGACAGGAACAGAGGAGTTTAACGCCAGTGCCCTCTGGCTGGCTTCTCATTTTGAAAAGTGGGGGATTCGCCCCGGGGCAAAGGATGGCACTTTTCTCCAGGCGTTCCCCATTTCTTACACCTTGGTTTTTAAAGGCTGTGAGCTTTGGCTTCAGATTCCCTATAAGGATACATTCATAAAGAGATATTACCGCTACGAAGACGAATTTATCCCCGGCTCAACCTCTGCCTCGGGCGAGGTGACGGCCGAGGTCATCTATGTCGGCTACGGCATCACTGCCCCAGAGCTCGGCTATGACGAGTACAAGGGAGTCGATGTCAAGGGGAAGATTGTCTTGATGGAAAGGGAAGTGCCTGTCTCTCCTGACGACAATCCCGAACTCTTCAAAAAATGGCGCCCCTATTCCTTTCATCAGTATAAATTGGAGAATGCCGTGGCCCATGGCGCCAAGGGGATGATTTATAACTACGGCCCCATCGGCAATCCGAACAACTCCTATCGAGAGGGATTTATTTACAGCCATGTGGGTCGAGCGGTCGTCTCCGATGTTTTTGCCGGAACAGGGTTCAAGCATAATGAGGTTGTGGCCAAGATCAATAAAACCTTAAAGCCTCAGTCTTTTGCCACAAGTAAAATCGTCGGCATAAAAAATATCACCGAGCACCATCCTGACGGCACTGGCTACAACGTTATCGGCATTATCGAAGGTTCTGACCCTGCCCTTAAGCCGGAGCTGATTATTCTGGGCGGCCATCTTGACCATCTCGGCCGCTGCTATGAACTCATGCCCGGTGCTAACGACAACGCTTCGTCGGTTGCAGTCACTATGGGCGTTGCTGAAGCGCTGGCCAAATGCCCGGTCAAGCCCCGCCGCTCGGTGTTGTTCATCGGCTTCGGGTCAGAGGAACAGGGAGTTGTTGGCTCCGAGTTTTATGTCGAGAATCCAGTCGTTCCGCTCGAAAAAACCGTAGCTTTTATTAATATGGATGGAGTCGGGTGCGGTGATAAATTGAGTGCGCTGGCTGCCAAGAATTTTCCTGATTTCTGGGAATTCATCAAGAGAGCGAACGAGAAATATATTCACCGGGTTATCAACGCCAGCTCCTTTGCCAATATCGCCCGGCCAAGGCTCGATGCTGCCCGCTTCTTGTGGAAAGACGTTCCGACGATATCCTTTTCTGCTTTTGGCGCCCCGTCCTTCTATCATATTCCCAAAGACAACATCGAGACCATAACTCCGGAAATTCTGGAAGACTTGGCTCAGCTCGTTTTTGTGGCTATATTGGATATTGCCAACCAGGATGCAATTGATTTCAGAAAGCAAGAAAACCAAAAATGAAATTCCATCTGCCGACCAAGATTTTTTTCGGCTCGGGCATTGTCGCCAGATTCAAGGAGATTGTTGACGAAAATTTCAAGGATTCAAGCCTTTTTTTAGTCACCGACCGGGGAATCATCGATGCCGGCATCGGCGAAAAAGTCCTCAGCCAGTTTCCGAAGGTCGAGGTTTTTGATGAGGTTGAGCAGAACCCAAAACACCAAACGGTCAACAAGGCCGGAGAAATTGTTCGCAAGCTCAAGCCGGATCTGATTGTCGGACTGGGAGGAGGAAGCTCATTGGATGCGGCTAAGGCCATCGCCCTGCTGGCGACCAATCCTGGTGCCATAGAGGATTATGAAGGAAGAGGGAGGTACAAGACAGCTCCACTTCCAGTGGTTGCCATTCCCACCACCTGCGGCACGGGAAGCGAGGTCACCTGGGTTTCTGTCGTCACCCATACCGGCCGCAGGTTCAAGATGAGCATAAAGGGCCCCTTAATGTTCCCGGCAGTTGCCCTTGTCGACCCGGAATTGCTCGTTTCACTTCCAGCTCCGCTCGTTGCCTCGACAGGAATGGATGCCCTAACCCATGCCATCGAGGCCTATACGGTGAGAGCGGCAACTCTTATCACCGATATTTTTGCCCGAGAAGCGCTGAAGCTTATTTTCCAATCTCTTGAGAGGGCTTATCTCAACATCAAAGGAGACCAAGAAGCAAGGGAAAAGTTGATGCTGGCCAGCACACTCGCCGGAATTGCTTTTGGCAACAGCGATGTCGGCGCCGTCCACTGCTTGGCTGAAGCTTTAGGCTCACTCTATGATACGCCGCACGGCGTCGCCAACTCGGTTTTTCTTCCCCAGGTGATGGAGTTTAACCTGCCGGCTGCAAAGAAGAGATACGCTGAAATCGCCGGGCTTATGGGAATTGAAGAAGAGGCTGAGGAAGAAGCGGCAGCGGAGCTTATCCGCAGGATAAAATTTCTCTCTTCGGCTTTGAGCATTCCCCATTTCAAAGAGCTTGGGGTCGAGGAGAGCAGATTTAAGGAGATCGCCCAGAAGTCTTTCGAGAATAATTCAAATCCTTCAAACCCGCGAGAGGCAAGCGCCGAGGATTATTTAACAATTCTTAAGCGAATCTCTGAAGGAAGATAATCAGTTCTGAATTGCCTTGCGAAGGCTTAGTGCTGAGAAAACCGTTTGAAGGCTGAGCGGGCACGGTTTCTCGACCGAAGGTCGAGGAGAGCGAAGCCTGAAACCGAGCAGCTTTTGCCTCGCTGGGGC
>CAZGMN010000004.1:0-37461 GCA_964526905.1 uncultured Eubacteriales bacterium | reverse complement strand
TTGAAGAGCGAAGCCTGACCTGGCTGAATTATGCCTTCAGGGTCATGCATCTTCCCTTAGGCTTATTTGGAATTGCGGTCGGAGCCGTTGCCCTCCCCACGCTGTCAAGATTCGTCACCGAAGGCAACTTAGAAGAGATCCGCAAGACTTTATTCGATTCGCTGAAGATGGTCTTTTTTCTAACCGTTCCCACCTCGGTCGTCATTGCCTTCCTCTCTCTGCCGATAACGAGCATCATCTTCCAGCATGGAAAATTCACAGCTTATGACAGCTCTGCCACTGCCCAGGCTTTGGTTCTTTACATCATCGGTATTCCTTTCATGGCGGGCCTGAGGAATGTGGCTGCGGTCTTCTATGCCTACAAGGATGCAAAGACGCCGATGTACGCCAGCTTTGCCTCGATCGGTGTAAATCTCGTCTTGAACATCAGCCTGATGTGGGTCATGGGTTTCCGCGCCTTCCCCTTGTCGACAACAATCTCAGCCTTGGTCAATATTGCCATTCTCTTTTTCTTTCTGCCCAAGAAAATCGGGAAGTTCGAACTAAGGCCTTTTATCGGCTATTTCATGGCCCTGGCGCTGACCTCAGCACTGGGCGGCTTGGCCGGATGGATGCTGAATGGATATCTGCTCAAGATGACAGGAATTTCTTTCCTGGCCACAGTCTTGCGCTTTGTTTTTTGCGGCGCTGTGGCCCTGATTCTTTTTTATGCTGCCTGCCTGGTTTTAGGCATTGAAGAGGCAAAAGAGTATCTAAGAAGGTTTACCAGAAGCTGAGACAGAAGCGGAAGATGAGCCGCCTGTTTTAGAGAGAAGGCTTGACTTGAAATCCTAGTTCTTCATGATTTATGATAGACAGCAAGGGGACGAGGAAATATCAGAGCGCAGATGTTTGCTCAAGCAGCGATACGAAGAAAAAATTTTTCTACTCCAGAGATTCCCTATATTTAAAAATGAGTTATCGTAAAAATAAAGCCCTAATCTTAAGATTATTCATTTTCAGTTTGTGTTTAGGGCCGTGTTTCATATTGATATTGCCAACAGGTCTGCCATCTCCCGCCCTAACATCTTCCCAAGTTGAAACGTCTGCTGTTATCGGTGATGAAGTCATTGCTGCCCTGAATCAACTTTCAGAAATTTCAGTGGCTGTCGCACTCTATTTGCCGGAAGTGCGCTTCTGCAGCTCTGAAATAGAAAAATACAATTCTGTGATTGCAGACCTTCAGCAATCTGTGTTGGATGGGCTCGATCCCGCAGGCTATACTCTGACCCATCGTTTCAAATCTGTCCCGGGGTTAGGGCTTCGAATCAGGTCTGTTGACGTTTTGTATCAGCTCGCCTCAAATCCCAGAGTGCGGCGGATTGACCTTGACGTGGGAGGAAAAGGGGGGTTAGACGACAGCCGGCCTCTGATCAATGCCGATCAAGCTCATAACCTGGGCCTTACGGGATTGGGCAAGATAGTGGCAGTTCTGGACTCCGGCATAGATTCAGACCACCCAAATCTTGCTGGAGCCTTAATTGATGAACATTGCTTTTGTTATAACCCTGCTGGCGGCCGTTGTCCGAACGGTACAAGCGAGCAGGCCGGGACTGGCAGCGCCGAGGATGACCATGGCCACGGCACTCATGTGATTGGAATAATTACCGGAGATGGAAATACAGCGCCTAAGGGGATTGCTCCGGATTCAAAGATAGTCGCCATAAAAGTTCTGGATTCAAATAACTCTTTTTATAGCTCATCCGATATTGTCGCGGCCCTTGATTGGATATTAAACAACAGGCCGGATGTCGATGCCGTCAATATGAGCCTTTATACCTATGCGAAATTCAACGGTGTTTGTGATGATTCCAATGCCTGGACGATGGACCTTGCCTGCGCCATCGACAACCTTCGAGAGATAGGAATCCTCTGCATTGCTATTGCCGGGAACGACTCTCTTATCGGCCAGATAACAGCGCCGGGATGCATATCAAGCTGTATGGCTGTAGGTGCTTCAGATAAAAAAGATGCTGCCGCCAGTTTTTCAAACAGCTCTGAGCTTGTCGATTTGTTTGCTCCTGGAGTCAGCATTATTTCAACGGCTATGGGTGGAGGAAGCACATCAAAGACCGGGACTTCGATGGCTGCGCCTCATGTTACGGCGGCTGCCGCCATATTGAGACAAAAGGAACCGAGTCTGCAGTCTTCTGAATTGGAGACAGCCCTGAAAACATCGCCGGTCTATATAACTGATATCGCTGGACTTACTCGGCCAAGACTTGATGTCATGGCTGCGCTTGATGCAGTCGGGGCCACTATTTCGATTTCGGGAAGAGTAACTCTCGCCGGCAGCAGCGTTGCCAAGGCAATGGACTCGGCGGCAGTGACAGAAGGTTTGAGCAAGGTAGTGATGAAGGGCTTAGAAGGCAGTCCAGTAACGGATGACACGGGTTATTATAGTGCGAAAGTGAAGAATGGATGGTCAGGAGTTGTAACACCGTCGCGGACGGGCTTTACTTTCGACCCATCGAGCAGAACTTATTCTAATGTTGCTTCTGACCAGATAAATCAGGATTACGCGGCGTCATTCATTCAATACAATTTGACGATATCGGCCGGAACAGGCGGAACCACGAACCCTTCACCGGGAACATACGCCTATAATTCCTGGACAGAAGTCTCGATAGAAGCCGTACCGAATAGTGGATATAAATTTAGCGGCTGGAGTGGAAGTGCCTCAGGCACAACTAATCCGATAACAATAACTATGGATTCAGATAAATCGATTACGGCCAGTTTCAGCCCTGAGGAGAAGGGAGGGGAAAAGAAAAAGGGCTGCTTCATTGCCACTACAGCTTATGGCTCTTCTTCGCATCCCTGCGTGAAGAGCTTAAGGGATTTTAGAGACAAATACCTTATCCCTCATAGCCTTGGGAGGAAGATTGTTAATTTTTACTACAGATATTCTCCTGCCGCAGCGAATTTTATTTCGAAGAATAAGGCCATGAAAATCGGCGCGCGGTTAATACTCCTTCCTTTCATTGCGCTCAGCTACACGATGCTTCGATTTGGACCTTTCATCACCGCAGTCGCAGTCGCCTTGATTCTCGCCCTTTCAGTTTTGTCTGTCAGGTTTTACAAGAGAAGATTGAAAGGCCGGCAATAAGGCTGCACGCTAATCAAAGCTTCAATTAGAATAAGTAATATGAATGAAGGAGCAATTAGACGGACATAAAACTTGATTCATATGCAGAAATCAACATGAATTATGGTCATCTGTGAATAAAATATTGTGCCTTCAAAATATGGAACCAGCGATGCGATAAAGCAACTTTCTTTTCGTTATCGATCTGCGGTTTGGGTTTGGAAGAACTTAGAGAGAAAATTTTCTAAGAGGATAGCCTATTTCTGGTGGCGGGCTTCCTCCTGAAGATTGCTTTCACCACTTCCATCGAGATGAAGACAAAAATACAGTAGCCGAGGATGATCTCCAGGCCTTCGGCAGAAGGTTTTATGATGCCGAAAGAATTGCGGACAGATGGAATCTGAATCAATACAGAAATTAAAATCAATTCCCAGGTCATGGCCATTATGAGCCATCTGTGGGGAGGCACCTTGAATATACTGAATTTTAAGGACCTGAAGTTTAAAGCAATAATGAGCTCGGTAATGATGAACAAGAAAAATATTTCTGTCCGCGCCACGGTGATGTCTGTAAGGTCATGAAAAAAAATAAAGTAGAAGAACGGGATTTCAACGACCAGGGCCATGAGGATAAAGGCCATGACTTCCCAAGAAAAGACACTCTCCTTCGGATTCCTTGGAGGCCTCCGCATTAGGTCTGGGTCTGGAGGAGCGACTCCGAGGGCGAGTGCAGGAAGCCCATCTGTCGCCAGATTGATATACAATATTGCGGCTGGGAGCAAAGGAAGGGAGGCAGGGCCCAAAGCAAGCACAATCCCGCCGATAACAGCCACTTCGGTGATGTTGCACCTGAGGAGATAAGTCAGGTATTTCTTTATATTATCGTAAATCCATCTTCCGCGCTCGATGGCTTTGACGATGGTGGCAAAGTTGTCGTCACTCAGAACCATATCTGAGGCGTCCTTGGTGACATCCGTGCCTGTGATGCCCATGGCGATGCCGATATCGGCATGCTTGAGGGCCGGGGCGTCGTTGACGCCGTCTCCGGTCACGGCCACGACTTCTCCTCTATTCATCCAGGCCTTGACAATCTTCAGCTTGTCGATGGGCGAGACCCGGGCATAGACTGTCACCTTGTCCACAATCCTGCTGAATTCCTCCTCAGGAATCTTTTCTAATTTCTCACCGCTAAGCACCCAGTCGCCCTGATGATAAATGCCAATTTCTTTGGCTATAGCCACAGCCGTGGCTTCATAATCGCCGGTGACCATGATTGTCTTGATTTTCACATCCTTGCAGACCTTTACCGCCTCGATGGCCTCTTTCCGGGGCGGGTCCATCATTCCCATAAGGCCGAGGAAGACCATCTCCTTCTCAATCTCTTCTTCAAAGACTTCGATTCCCTCAGAATGCTCTCTGTAAGCGATTCCGAGAACTCTCAAGGCATCCTGAGCCATTTGGTCGTTGGTCTTTAAGATCTGATCTCTCTCTGATTCGGTGAGCTCTCTCATTCCGCCGTCATCAAGGATATGAGTGCACCTTTTCAGCACCACTTCAGGAGCACCCTTCGTGTAAGCAATCATTTTATGGCCCTGACTTCGATGGACGGTGGTCATCAATTTTCTTTCCGAGCTGAAAGGGACCTCTCCGATTCTTGGATTCTCGAGCCTGACTTCGGCTCGATGAAAACCGGCTTTTGCCGCAGCGACGATCAGAGCTCCCTCTGTAGGGTCGCCTTTAATAAACCACTTCCCCTCCTCTTCAATTAAAGAAGCGTCATTGCAGAGAAGAGCGCCCTGGAGAAGCATCCGGAAGGATTGGCTATTCTTAGCCAGGGCTATATCCTTCCCTTTAAACTCTCCGGCCGGCTCATAACCCGCGCCCATGACCTCAATCAGCGTTCCTGCGGTGAATATCTTTCTGACTGTCATCTCTCCTTTGGTCAGCGTCCCCGTCTTATCCGAGCAGATGACAGTCGTGCAGCCCAGCGTCTCAACAGCAGGCATTTTTCTCACCAGGGCATTTCTCCTGGCCATCTGGTGCATGCCGATGGCAAGAGCTCCGGTGACGATGGCAGCCAATGCTTCAGGGACAGCTGCCACAGCCAGGGCGACGGCAAACATTACCATCGAGATGATAAATTGAATATCGAGTTTGCCAGTCAGGGCTTCTCTCGCGATGCTTATTCCGGCAACAAGAAAACAGATGCCCAGGGAAATAATGCCCAGCCATTTGCCGATTTCTGCTGTCCTTTTCTCAAGCGGAGTCTTCTTTGGCTCGGCCAAAGTCACTTCTTCGGCAATCTTGCCAAACTCGGTCTTCATTCCTGTCGAGGTGACAACGGCCTTGCTTCTGCCGTAGGTGACAATTGTGCCGGCAAAGACCATGTTCTTTCTATCAAATACGGGAACATCCTTTTCGAGCGGCTGAGCGTCTTTCATCACCGGGGCGGATTCTCCGGTCAAGGTGGCTTCATCGCATTGCAAGGATTGTTCTTCGATTATTCTGGCATCAGCAGGAATCTTGTCCCCCGCCTCAAGGAGCAGGATATCTCCGGGGACGAGTTCCCTGGAGAGGACGTCTTCTTCCCTTCCCTCCCTCAGGACTGTTATCGTCGGAGAGAGCATCTTTTTTAAAGCTTCGATTGCCCGCTCTGCCCTGTATTCCTGGATAAAGCCGAGAAGCGTGCTCAGGATAACAATAGCGGCTATGATCAGTCCATCAATGACTTCTCCGATGAGGAAAGAAAGGGCGGTGGCAATGAGGAGGATGATGATCAGGATATTCCTGAATTGATTGATGAATATGAGAAAAGGAGAGACCTTTTCTTCTTTCTTGAGCTCGTTGTAGCCGTATCTTTCAAGGCGCTCTTTGGCCTGAGCTTTTGTCAAACCGCGGCTGGAATCGGTCTCAAGCTCCTTCAGAACCCGAGCAGCTTTAGCGAGATGCCAGTGAGTTTCTGCCATCGAAATCCTTAAAAAACTTAAGTCAACATAAGGATGAATTATATGATTATCAGACCATAACAGGCAATAGTTCACTTTACTTTTAATGGACGAGGACAGACGCCAATTGGGGTGGCAGGGATAACTTTCAATGTCTGAGCGTTGCCTGGGAAATGAAGTTGTGTTTGACATCAAATTCGCCTTTAATATATTAGGAGCTGTGAAGGAATTCATAAGAAGCTGAAAAGCTCTTAGGTTATTTTTTGAAAGGAACTTTTTCCATCCGTTTCTTGATAAAAACAATTGAAAATAAAGAAGGAAGGAGAATAGAGATGAGAGCAACATTGGCCGTGATTGGAGTTCTATTTTTTATCGCCTTTTCTGGCGGACAGAATCAACCGAATGACTGGGAAAATCCATGGATGTTCAACCAGAATAAGGAAGAGCCGTACGCCACCTTTGTTCCTTTTCCTGACATCGATTCTGCCCTGAAAAACGACAAAAAGAATTCTCCTTTTTACAAATCCTTGAACGGGATGTGGAAGTTCAACTGGGTGAGCAAGCCTGAAGACCGCCCGCTTGATTTTTACAAGCCGGATTATGATCTCAGCTCCTGGAAGGAGATAGCCGTCCCCTCAAACTGGGAGCTTCAGGGCTACGGATTTCCCATCTATGTCAACAGCTCTTATGAATTCACAAGGCACCCCGACCCGCCTCACATTCCCCATGACCACAATCCTGTCGGCTCCTACCGTCGAACCTTCGTTATTCCCGGAAATTGGCGAGATATGGAAGTCTTCCTTCATTTTGGCGCGGTCAAGTCTGCCTTCTATGTCTGGGTGAACGGGCAGAAGGTCGGATACAGCAGGATTCCAAGACGCCGGCAGAATGGGACATCACGCCTTATCTCCAGAAGGGCGAAAACTCTGTTGCCCTGGAGGTCTACCGCTGGTCGGACGGCTCCTACCTCGAATGCCAGGACTTCTGGCGCATCTCAGGCATCGAGCGCGATGTCTACCTCTATGCCGCTCCCAAAGTCCGAATCCGGGACTTTTTCGCTGTCGCTGATTTGGATGAGAATTACTCAAACGGCAAGCTCTCGGTCAACGTTGAGCTAAAGAATAATATGCCTGAGCTCAAGGCAGGCAAGTTCAAGCTTGAGCTGCAGCTTTTTGACGCCCAAAAGAAGGTTGTCGTCTCCGAAACCAAATCTGTGGACATCAATAAAAAAGAGAAGGCGGATGTTTCTTTTGAGCAAATGGTTAAAAATCCTAAGAGGTGGTCGGCTGAAACTCCTGACTTATATTCGCTGCTTCTCCAGCTTAAGGATAAAGACAACAAGTTGACTGAAGTTGCGGGCTGCAAGCTTGGCTTCAGGAAGGTGGAGATTAAAAATGGCCGTTTGCTGGTCAACGGCGTTCCCGTCTTGATCAAAGGCGTGGACCGCCATGAGCATGACCCATACACTGCCCACGTTATCTCCGAAGAATCCATGGTCAAGGATATAAGTCTGATGAAGCAGTCCAACATCAACACTGTCCGGACAAGCCATTATCCGAACGACCCGAGATGGTATGAGCTTTGCGACGAGTATGGACTCTATCTCATCGATGAGGCCAACATCGAGTCGCACGGCATGGGATATAGGGAGAAAAGCCTGGCCAAGAATCCAGAGTGGGGGCCTGCTCATCTTGACCGGACGATGAGGATGGTCGAAAGGGACAAGAATCATCCGTCAGTGATCATCTGGTCTCTGGGAAATGAAGCCGGCGACGGCGTTAACTTCGAGGCAACATCAGCCTGGATTCATCAGCGGGACAAATCGCGGCCAGTGCATTATGAGCGGGCCGGGCTGCGGCCGCACACAGATATCGTCTGCCCCATGTATTCTGATATCGCCGAGCTTGAAGCTTATGCCAGCCAGGAGCAAACCCGGCCTCTGATCATGTGCGAGTATGCCCATTCCATGGGAAACAGCACGGGCAACCTCCAGGATTACTGGGATGTCATTGAAAAATATGAGCAGCTGCAGGGAGGGTCTATCTGGGACTGGGTTGACCAGGGATTTGCCAAGGTCAATGAGAAAGGAGAGCGCTTCTGGGCCTTTGGCGGCGATTATGGGCCGCCTGATATACCCAGCGACCAGAACTTCTGCTGCAACGGGCTTGTCGCTCCTGACCGCACTCCCCATCCTGCTCTCTGGGAGGTGAGGAAGGTCTATCAGTATGTGAAGATAAAGCCAGTTGACTTGAAGTCCGGTCAAGTCGAAGTCGACAACAAATACGACTTTATCAACCTCAGCCGCTTTGACCTCGAGTGGCAAGTCGTGGCCGACGCTAAAGAAGTTGCTAAGGGCGTTATTTCAAGGCCTGATATCGCAGCGCACAGCAGCAAGAGCTTCAGGCTCGAAATGCCCTCGATTGCGCCGAAGACAGGCGCAGAGTATTTCCTCAATTTCAGCGTCAAGACCACTGAGGATGCGCCTCTTATTCCGCGTGGATATGTCGTGGCCAGCGAACAGTTGAAGCTGCCGCTTGAAGCTGAGGTTGCTGGCACGGCTTCCTCTTCTCTGCCGGGATTAAAGCTTGTCCAGAATGAGTTTGAGGCAACGGTCTCGGGTGATAATTTTTCTGTGAGATTCGACAAAAAGAGCGGCTTAATGACCTCTTTCAATTTTAAGGGAACAGAACTCATCGAGCAGGCGCCTGAGCCCAATTTCTGGCGAGCTCCGACTGACAACGACTTTGGCAATGGAATGCACAAGCGCTGTGCTCTGTGGCGCAAGGCAGGCGAGCACAGGAATCTTGATGGCTTGCGGATAGAGCAGGTTAATCCTAGTGAAGTCAGAGTCGATGTCGATTGGACTTTGGTTGACGTCCCGGCAAAGCATCGCCTCAGCTATATCGTTTTGGGAAGTGGAGATGTCATTATCGAAAACGACTTTCGTCCCCAAGCTGAAAAGCTTCCGGAGATACCTCGGCTGGGGATGAAATTGGCCATGCCTCAAGGCTTCAGACAAATAAACTGGTATGGAAGAGGCCCGCACGAGAATTACTGCGACCGGAAGACGAGCGCCTTTGTCGGAGTCTATGGAGCGAGCGTTGAGGAGATGATTATCCCTTACGTCAGCCCTCAGGAATACGGAAACAGGACAGACGTCCGCTGGGTGGCGGTCAGCAATCAGGAGGGCACAGGTCTATTGGCAGTCGGCTTGCCGCTTATTGAGTTTTCCGTGCTTCCTTATACTGTGGAGGATTTGACCTTAGAAAGCCGGGGCAGCAAGCATCCGGCTGATATTGCTAAGAGGGATTTTGTGGCCGTCAATTTAGATTATAAACAGATGGGAGTGGGCGGCGATGATTCCTGGGGAGCAAAGCCCCATCCCCAGTATCTCCTGCCGGCTAAGGATTATTCATGGAAAATCCGCCTGCGTCCAATCGGCGGCGCTGACGACCCGATGTCTTTAAGCAAGGTAAAATTGCTTTACTGAGATTTTTAGGAATGATGCCGCGTTAAAAGGAGGCCGTTAGGGATTTGGAGGAGCATAGAAATCTTAGCTTATCGAATATATGAGCTCCGATTTTGCTCTTCAGGCTTGAAATTAAGAAAATGAATTTTTTAAATTAGCTTTTTATAAGTCAGTTGACACGTATTTCATAAAACCCTTTATTTTTTTTAAAGCAATTTTAAATACCTGTGTTGGGCCAAGCCCGGTGGTGTCAATTATTATTTCTGCAGGCTTTTTCTTAAAATGCTTGAACATTTTTTTGGTAAATTCGTATTTATCGTGAAATGATGAGCTGAATAGCCATTCAGTGCCTTCTTCTCTTTTCGATTTTTTATCTATTCTGGAGTAAAGAACCTTTCTTTGACAGATGAGTTTTATAGTGATTATTCTCAAAAAGGGAAAAGCCGCCCGCAAAAAGCATTCCCTTGCGTTTAAGCCCGATGTTTCTAAGATGCAATTTTTCCATCCGCGCTTCGACAGCTCTCGAAACAACGCCAGCCAAGCATCAGCTTCGCCTTCTGCAGACATCGGAAATTTTGAGCGATAGGCTCCGATGCGATAAATCGGGATTTTAAATTTTTTAGCGAGTTTATTTGCCAAAGTCGTTTTGCCTGCGCCGGGCAGCCCGATAATCTGGATGACGGGCCATTCTTTACCTTTGGGTATGGATGCTCTCATATTTTCAGCTTATGACAGGTTAGCTTCGGATTGGGCAGATTTTCCAGAGCTTCTTTTTCTTCCCATTGTTCAATATAAAAACCATTGCCCTTGGTGGCGATTATCCTGTGTTTGAACGGCAATTCGCCGACAATGAAATTGCCTTCCGTATCATAAATTTCGAGATGCTCACTGACCTGGGCGATGATCAGACCTTTTTCAAGGTAATAAGGGCCGTAGACAATGATCGGGGTATCTCCTTCCTTTGTGACCAATTTGAAAAGGCCCGTCTTGCGTGAAAATTCTTTAATAAGCTTTCCTTGGCCTGAAAATTTTCGGATTCTATAGAGCAGAGGGTTCATCTCATAGATGAAGCCATCTTTATCAATAGTCATTCCGTCTTGAACCGCTGAGAACTTGACCTTCAGAACTTCTTGAGGAAGAGGGGCAAATGAGAGGATTTCCTCGCCCCGGTCGCTGTATTTATGAATAGTATCAAAGATTACTGGGCGGAAGGGATTTATTGTCCCTGTGTATATAAAGATTTCATCCTGGCTGTTGAGGTGAATAAAATGATGTATTCTCGGTTTACAGATAATAAATTTTTTAAAAATTAAGTTTTCGTTATAAATATTTATTCGGTTGCTCAGATAATCTGCCACATAGATTTCATGCTTGCTGTTTATAGAGACGCTGACAGGAGTTGAGTACTCTCCCGGTCCCTGTCCTTGTTTGCCCAGCTCTTTGACGAATTGGCCGTCAGCAGCAAAGATGAACACTCCTTTCCTTTGCCAGCCGTCGGCAATGATGAAATTCCCTTTCGAAGCTATCTCCATATCGGTGATCAACTTGATCGCCGAGTCCGGACTTGTCGAAAGCTGTATTTCTAATGCTTTTTCAAAAATATCTTCGATTCTTTTCGCCGCTGATAGTTTTTTTATCTCGGACGGAGATAGAGGAGAGTTGACCGATGATTTTTCAGAAGCACAATTTATTAAAAAGCATAGGCTGATTAAAAAGACAAAGTTGCGCATTTTTGTTATGCCTTTGATGGTTATTATAATTATTTAGAAGCAGATAATGAAGGCCTTTGTTGCTTTTTAGGATAGGCATTCTCTTATGAATTTTTCATTCTTGACATTCCTGCGAATGAAGATTTATCATTTTTTCAGGTGGGAGAAGCGAAGAATCAGAGAAAAGATGTATGAACGGCCATCGAATGTAAAAAGGAATTTTTATCCTTTAAAACGTAAGTAAGGGAATTTGAAATTGAAAATAAGATCAGCTCTTATTTATTCTTTATTTATAGCGACGATAACAATCTTCAACTGCTGTTCTTCTTCAGATTATGATTTCTTGCGTGATGTAAAAGTTGAGCTTGGCTATGAAGATTTTACAAAGCAGCCTCAATATTCAGGGAGCGTCAAGATCGGCAGTGGCGGCGAGCTTACCGTTGTTTTATTCTCAAATCCCACAACGGGTTGTTGCTGGTCAGAATTGGCGCAGATTAGTGACCAAGCTGTTTTACAACAGACAGATCATAAATTCCTGCCCCCTGAGTCCAATCAAACTGGCGCTGGCGGAAAGGAGGTTTGGACTTTCAAGGCATTAAGGCCGGGTATGAGCACTGTTTATCTCGAATACGGGCGGCCTTGGGAGGGCGGCGAAAAGAAAGTCTGGACTTTTAATCTGACTGTGCTTGTAGAATAAGGGGAGAAGACATTCTCTTCTCCAAATTTTTCATCCTGGCGTAGGAAAAAAGGTCGATGAGCTGAGCGCGGTTCAGGTGCTCGGTCTCCAGGGCAAAAGCCGAAGAGCGGTAGAGGTTCCAGTTATTCTTGATTTCAGGGGAAAGCTCCAGCCTTTCGTAGAGTTTGCTTCTCGGAGGGAGATAGAAGACAGAAGGTCCGACAAGCACTCCTAATTCGAGAAGATAATCGACGCTGGTTTTTATCTCTTCAAAGGTTTGATCAGGCAGGCCGATGATGACATAGACAGTGATAAAGAAGCCGAGTTTCTGCGCTGTGTGGATGAGGCTTTCGAAATCATAAAGAGCATGGGGCCGATGATATTTCTTCTTGAGTTCCGCGCTTTGGGTCACAAAAGAAAGATTGAGCTGTTTAAAGCCGGACCTGCGCATCGCAATCAGGATTTCATCATCCAGGGTTGGATAACAGATGCCGTTCATGGCTGTAAGCTCTATTTCCTTGAGGATTGAATCGCGGCTTACTTCTTTTAAAAATTGTAAAAACCATTGCTTGTCAAAGGATAGATTGTCGTCCTCAAAGTTAAAAATGCGTACATTCTTATGAATATAATTCCAACGCATTTCTTCGATGACTTCCTCTGTCGAGCGGTAATTTATTTTCCGACCAAACATAAGGTGCACAGAGCAGAATTCGCAGGAATAGGGGCAGCCGCGGCTGGCGACCATCGAAACGTAATTTTTCTTGCCGATTCTGTAAGCATTCCCTGACAGAAGATGATGGCTGGGCATCATCCTTTTCCAGTCCACAGGCTCTTTGAATGGATTAAATCCGATTTCGCTTATAAATTTCGGGAGACAATCCTCTGCAGGACCGGCGAGCACGTGGTCAATATCTGGAGTCCTGAGCTTGATTTCTTCAAGAAAAGCTGTGCCGTGGTTTCCGCCGATGAAGATAGGAAGGCGGAAATTCTTTTTTACGAGACGCGCCAGCTCTTCGACACATTGATAATAAGCTGTGAACTGAGACGATACGCCGATTAAATCAGGGGAAGAAGCTCTTATCCTTGAGACGATTTCTTCATCGGCAATTCCAAAGCGGTAATAATTCTTGAAGAAATAGGGATTTTTCATGAAAGGGATCAAGTAGTCGAAGCTTTTTGGAATCGGCATTCGTTTCTTCTTGAGCGGAGAGAGGCAATCCAGAATATCGACCTTCCAGCCTGAATCCTCAAAAACTTTTGCCGCGTAGAGCAGGCCAAGAGGATAAAGCCTTATCGGCGTTGTGTAGAAATCTTCAATAGGAGGTTGGATTAAAAGGACTTTCATCTATTGGCTAATGCTCTGGTTATCGATCAAACCAGCCCTTCTCAAAAGTGATATAACACAATAAATTTTGCGACATTGTTATGGCGAGCGACTAAGGCAAACGTGTGTATCTTTTCAGCGAGAAATAATGCTGTCTCAATTCACTCATAGCAATGATACAGGAAATATCCCGTTTATCCTAATACAAATGCATTAAGTAAAATGTCATTAATAGGAACGCTGGAGATTTATCGCTCTGCTCGGAACGGGCTGCGCAATCTCATCTAAGGTGTTGAGATTGCCACGCTCCCTTTGGTCGCTCGCAATAACAATGTAAAAACATTTAATCCGTTTGCATTAGATATCGAGCAAGTTCAATCCGGTTGCTTCGTCTTTTTTACGGGTGATCACTCCGTCCACCTTAACCAGAAAAATCTCGCAGGTGGCGCTGACAGTTGCTTCGTTAAGGTGGCCGCTCCAGGAGTTGAGCTGGCTGTCGCCGACAACGATATGAGCGTGGATATAGCTTTTGCCGGACATCTCTGAGATATTGCCATGCAGGGATGTGATTTCGTACAGGCCGGATAATTTCTTGGAAGAATATTCTTTGGTCATAAGATTAAAATGCCTCAGCTCAACTTCGCTCAGGGCGCCTAAGCCGTTGAAGTATCCTGCCTTTATTTTTTCCTTTTCACAGAGCCCCAACAATTTTTCGATGACCTTTTCGCCTGTCTCCAGCCTGATGACATACGTTGATTCAATTTTTTTATATTTCATCTTGTGCTCCTAAAACAAGGTCTATCCGGGATGGCTAAAGCGGGAGCGAGGCCATTCCGGATAAGACCTTTAAAAGAGGTTACACGAAGCAGAAAAGAACCTCTTAATTCTATTTTTCAGGGTAAAGAGAAACAAGGACATAGTTATTCATTTTGAGATATGTCTGGGCTGCTTTCTGAATCACCTTGGGATTAAGGAGCTTGAGTGATTGCTCATAAGTTAAGATGTCGGACGGATCTTCATTCAGTTGATATCTATAATAAATCTGGGCGAGGAGCCAATTGTTTTGTTTCTTATTGGTTTCATATTCCCGATAAAGAGCCTCTCTGGCGTCATTGACCTCTTTTTCTGTCGGACCCTTGGTCTTTAATTTTTCAATCTCCTGGAATATGACTTTGACAAGCTCTTCCACCCGCTTCGGATCAGAACCGAAATTGATCATAAAGGCGTATTCATTATCGGGAATTTTTTCATAGCTGGCATTAACTGTCACGCCATAAGTGCCGCTTAAGTCCTCGCGCAGGATTTCCCTAAGCTTGGTTCCAAGCACAAGCGACAGCGTGCGGATGGCATTGCGCTGGGGGCGGTCGTACTCAAAAGGCCCGGTGAAGACTATGGCTGTCTGGCTCTTGGGCTCGATGCCTTTCTGGACAGTCTTTTTGACGACACCTTTGGGTGGACGAATATGGAGATCTCGCCAGTTTTCTTTGCGATGGATGGAAGGCAAGGC
Source organism: uncultured Eubacteriales bacterium (assembly GCA_964526905.1). GTDB lineage: Bacteria > Acidobacteriota > Aminicenantia > Aminicenantales > Aminicenantaceae > CAZGMN01. Next base: position 22,705 of record CAZGMN010000004.1, on the reverse strand, counting down.
TCCTAAATAGTTTTGTACCAGGGGTTTCATGGCCTCGAGCTTGAGATTGCCGAGGAAGATGAAGGTGAAGTCGCTGGCGTCGGCGAACCGGTCTTTGTAGAAGGCATATGATTTTTCAAGGTTCATTTTATCCACTGATTCGGCCGTCATCGGCCGCTGGCGAAGATGGTTTTGAGCTAATGTTGTCTGAAGAGTTTCCATGAAAGCCCATTCCGGACTTGCCTTAAGGTTGGCATAAATTGTCTTCATCTGGCTTGTTAAAACATTGAATATCGTTGAATCGGCGCGAGGCGTCACAAAGCTTAGATAGATGAGCTGGAATAGTGTTTCCAGATCCTTGGGCGACGCATTTCCTGAAAGGCCTTCTTCAAGGTCGGTTATGTACGGCCTTACTGAAGCGACCTTGCCGGAAAGCACTTTTCTTAAATCTGTAGCATTGAACTTACCCAACCCTCCAGAAGATATGACCTGGGCTGCCGTCTCAGCAGCGATGAAATCTTCGTCGCTTGCCAAGGATGAGCCGCCCGGGCTGAGCGCGCGGAAAACAATCTCATCTTCCTTGAAGTCTGTTGGCTTAAGGATAACTCTGACGCCGTTGGAGAGCTCCCATTCTGTGATTCCCATTTTCTCAAGGGTCCTGGTCTTGATGACCTTCCCAGGCTGTGGAATCTCATCTATCAAGGGCTGGTTGGTAATTGTATCCGTGTAAGGAGTAATCTCTTTTGTGGCTGCAGAAGCGAGCACGGCGAGAAGTTTTTCCTCCGTGGGAATCTGGAGTCCTTCTTTTTCTGGAGCGCTGACCACGATCACCCGATTCCGCTTGGTTATCCACTGCTTGCCGAGCTGGTTGACTTCGTCCAGGGTGATTTCGGGCAAAAATTTCTTGTACAGCTCGAATTCGAGTTCGATTCCAGGAATCGGCTCTCCCCGGAGGAAGTTACTAATATACTCGGATACGTAGACGTTCGAATCCCTCTTTTCTCTTTCGGTATAAGAGCGCTCGATAGATCGCAGCAGATCGCGTTTTTGCCGCTCGAGCTCTGTTGGGGTGAAGCCAAAGCGGTTAACTCTTTCTGACTCGATAAACAAGGCCTCTATGCCGCGCTCGATTCCCTCATTTTTAACCATTGCCCTCAGCACATAGAACTCCTTGGACCTGAGTAAGCGCCTAAGGATTGAGAAGGCATTGATAAAAGGAGGGTCGGATTTCTGGGCCAATTCGTTAAATCGCTGGTTAAGCATGCTGTTGTAAAGGCTTTCGACAACCTTCTGGCGAAAAGCGCCTATCGTGGCCTGCTCACGAAGAGGAAGTTTGTAATAGACTTCAACACCCGTGCCTACGGTTTCCTTGTCTGTGGCGATGGCAAACAGAGTTTCTTCATGGTCAGGGACTTCGTAAATAGTTCTCGGACGTAGAGCAGAAGCAGGGGGAAGTTTGCTAAAGTGCTGCTTGATTAGCTTCTCGACTGTTGCCTTGTCAAAATCTCCGACAGCAATAGCGGCCATAAGGTCTGGCCGGTACCAATCCTTGTAGAATCTCTTTAGCGTCTCATAGTCGAAGCTTTCGATAGTCTCCTTTTTTCCAATCGGCAAGCGCTCTGCATAGTGGGAGCCTTTGAGTAGGACGGGAAACTGCTTGTCCTGCATCCTGGCAGATGCGCCCCGGCCAAGCCGCCATTCTTCGATGATGACACCGCGCTCCTTGTCGATTTCCTGATGGTCAAAGCTGAGCAAATGCGACCAGTCTTCGAGAATTTGGAAGGCCGTTTCCATGACTTTTGGATTATCCGTCGGAATTTGAATCATGTAAACCGTCTCGTCGAAACTGGTGAAGGCATTCAGCTCAGGGCCGAACCTCATGCCGATGGATTCCATGAATTTGACCAATTCCTGCTTGGCAAAATGCTCGGTGCCGTTAAAAGCCATGTGCTCCACGAAGTGGGCTAAGCCGAGCTGATCATCATCCTCTAAGATGGAGCCGGCATTGACAACCAGGCGAAGCTCTGCGCGATTCTCCGGCCGGCGGTTCTGGCGGATGTAGAAGCTAAAGCCGTTTTCGAGTTTGCCGATGGTGACGGTGGGGTCAAGGGGAAGAAGCTGGTCGAGCGATTTGACGAGAGGCTGATCGGCGGGCTTTTCTTGGGCTCCGGCTTGGCAGAAGATTGAGAGAAGTATGATTAAAAGTAATGTTGAAAAGAATCTTAGGCGGCGGATCATTGTCGTCCCTCCTTTTCTATTCGACTAACTTATTGCTTATGCTTATACCATGAATTTGCACTTTTTCTCAAATGAGGAGAGTTGCGTCCTTCATCAGATAAGAGTCAAATGGCGCAGGAGATTTCTTCCAAAGCTTCAAAATGAGTTCGAGCTACTCCTCGGCAAAGGCATCTTTAAGGAGCTTGCTCTGGCGGTTGAAGGCGACGCGCGGGCTTTTCGTTTCTTTCATCATCGAGATTTCCTGAGTCACAAGACGGGCGATGTACATGGTGGTAGTGACCGACCTGCGGGATTCTCTTCTAAAGAGAGGGTGGTCACGATTGATATAAACAACATTCCCTTCAGAGAAACATTCAGGGCCTGATTCGCCGAAAAAATCAAGGCAGACAGAGACGCTGCTCTCGCCCATCTTCATCCTGCGGACAATGGCATTGGGAGTGATTTTCTTCACTAAAGGATGGCGCTTTCTCTTTATTTTTGGTTTTACAATCGGTTTAGCTTCTGCCTCCTGCGGCCTGACCTCGCCTTCCTTCTCGGCTTTCTTCTTCAAAGCTTCAGCCACTGCTCCGCCACCTACACCTCCTTCTTCGCCATAAGGCACAGGGCCAAAGGGAGAGAGGTCAGGATTCCGGGCTAAGGCTTTGTGGATTCTCTGCAGGGCCTCCTTCACAGCATAGCCTGCCCGCCTATCTTCCCTGCGGTCAGCCTCTCTGCCCAGCATCTTCTTTATAATTTCGACGACTTTGCTCATGACTTTAAGAAACTCTTGGTATTCGTCAGAATCGACCACAAAGTTGGAGCGGTCGCTGGTCATGGGAAGAAAGTCAGCGTTGATTTCTCCTTTTATTCTGGCAACAACTTTTCCCCAGGTCTCCATCCCGAACAGGTCTTTTTTGACAGTAACTCCCTTCACCTTGACTTCAATTCCCAAATCCTTAGAAGAAGCCATGGAGCTGGGTGTGATGACAACCTCGCCTGAGACCAAGCCAAACTTGCACCCTTCCATTATCGGAATTTTCTGGCCGACGATGCTCCGAGGAGAAAGGCGGCGCTTGTTCAGGTAGACGGCAAAATTTGGAGCTCTAAGAGGCACTCCCTCGATTATTTTCCTTTCAACTTCCTCCAGGTCAAAGGACTTCGAGAGCTCAGAGAGGATGACCGTCGTTCCGTCTCCTCTTTTTAGGTCGGGAACGAGAATTTCACAGGGAAGATGCCATCTATCCTTTGCCTCTTCCCAGGCTCTTTTATCAAAGACAACCCTGGCGGCAAAATCTTTATGCTGGGTTATGACTTCAAAACAGTTGGCTGCTGCCAGGGAGGCAAATTTTCCGATGCCAAACTGGCCTATTCTTTCTCTTCCAAACTTAGGCGAGCGCGCGTGTAGAATTTTTTCATCCGAACCGATGATGAAATACTGTTTTAGTCCATCAGCGTCCATGCCAGTGCCGTTATCTTTGACCACAATTCTTTCAGGCGTGATTTCTACCTGGACTTCTGCGGCGTCGGCGTCGTAGGCGTTGTTGATGAGTTCCCTGAGAAGTTCTACGCTTTCTGTGTAAAGCCGCTCGCCAAGAGAGACAACATGTCTCTTGTCAACCGTGACTTCAAGCTCCTTTTTTTCTTTTACTTCCATGGCAAGTCTCTTTGTTCAGAGCATTAATCTTATTATCATATAACCAACTCAACAATCAATTCTTCTTTTTTTGTGGAACAGCAAACTTAATTCTAAAGTTGCGATTTATCAATCATGAATTCGGGAAAGTTGCTAAATTTAAAACAGGATGAGAAAAGGATTGCTTAATTATAGATATTCAGTTTTGCCTTTTTGTTTTATTTTCTCCAGAATATTCTTGACCTTCTGGTCCTGGCCCTTGTGGGAGATGAGCAGGGCGTCTTCAGTTTCGACGACGATGAGGTCCTTGACTCCGATAAGGGCTGTTAATTTGCCCGGATTATAGACAAGACAATTCTTGGATTCCAGGGAGAGGCCTTCACCTTTTATTGCATTATCATCCTTATCCTTGGGCCAGATCTCTGCTAAAGAAGACCAGGCTCCGACATCAGACCAGCCGAAATTCCCTTCAGCCATCAAGATTCCCTCTGCCTTTTCCATCAAGGCATAGTCGATGGATATCGAAGGCATATTTTTGAAGATTGCGGCAATCCCGGCCTCGTTGTTATTTTTGAGAGCCTCAACAATTTTTTTCCAGCAGGCAAAGAAAGAAGGAGCAAACTTTTCGAGCTTTCTGGCGAAAACATCCGCCTGCCAGAGAAACATGCCCGAGTTCCAGTAATAGTTTCCTTTTTTTAAAAAAGTTTTGGCCTGCTTTAACTCTGGTTTTTCTTTGAATTTCTGGACGGAAAAAAATTTCTCGTTTAAAGTCTTTAAAGGGTTCCTGGGCGAGAATTGGATATAGCCGTATCCGGTTGCTGGAAAGCTTGGAGGAATGCCGAATGTAATAAGATATTCTCCCTTGGTCGCTGCTTGGGCTGCGGCTTCGATCTTTTTGAGGAAGAGAGAGGACTTTTTTATGAGATGGTCGGCGGGCAGGGCTGCAATCACCGCCTTCGGATTCTGGAGATAGATTTTTGCCGTAGCCAGCATCAAGGAAGGCGCCGTGTTTTTTCCCTGCGGTTCAATCAAAAGATTCTCCGCAGGAAGGCGAGGCAGCAGGGCTTTTATGGTTCGAGTCTGTTCAGCGTTGGCGATGGTGTAAATATTTTTTGGAGGGATTCGAGTCAAAAGGCGGCTGACCGTCTCCTCGATCATTGTCTTACGGCTGACAATAGGCAGGAACTGCTTGGGCTTTTTCATCCTGCTCAAAGGCCAGAATCGAGTGCCGGCTCCTCCGGCGATGATAACGGCCCGAATGTCCATCTCAATCTCCTTGCTTCAGCCTTTTTATTGCGTTTTCAACAGCTTGCTTGACTTCTCTTTCAATCGCCTTCAGGGCTTCTTCTGTGTCTCCCTCAAAGCGAAGGACAAGGACCTCCTGAGTGTTTGATGCCCGGACAAGCCCCCATCCTTGAGGGAAGATCGCCCTGACGCCGTCGATATCGATGATGGGATGCTTCTTTGCCAGCTCTTGCTTGACATCCTCGACGATTTTGAACTTCACTTTGTCTGAGGCATAAACTCTTATTTCAGGAGTATGGTATGTTTTGGGGAGCCCGGCGAGCATTTGGGAGAGTTTTTTCGGAGACCGGGAGAGGAGTTCCAGAAGGCGGGCAGAAGAATAGATGGCGTCGTCAAAGCCAAAATAGCGGTCGGCAAAGAAAAGGTGGCCGCTCATCTCCCCAGCTAAGAGTGCCTTTTCTTCCTTGATCTTCTTTTTAATCAGAGAATGGCCTGTTCTCCACATGATTGGCCGGCCGCCCAGCCTTTCGACTTCCTCATAAAGGATTTTTGAGGCTTTGACATCGAAAATGATTTGAGCCCCTGGGTTTGAGGAAATGATGTCACGGGAGAAGAAGACCATGAGCTGGTCACCCCATAATATGTTTCCCTGGTCGTCGATGACTCCGATTCTGTCTCCGTCTCCGTCATAGGCAATGCCCGCGTCTGCTTTTGTTTCGGCGACTTTGTTGATAAGGTCTTTGAGGGCTTCGGGAAGCGTCGGGTCAGGGTGGTGATGGGGAAAACGGCCGTCCATCTCGCAGTAGAGCTCGATAACTTCACAGCCAAGTCTTTTGAGAATGGGACAAGCGATGACCCCTGCTGTCCCGTTTCCGGCATCAACAACAACCTTCATTTTCCTTTCGAGATGGATATTTTTTACAAGATAGTGCTGATATTCGGGAATAACATCATAAGCGCTCCTCACGCTGCTCTTTTCGTCGATGAAATTATTGCTGTTGATGATATCAAAAATCTTCTGGATTTCTTTTCCATAGAGCGTTTCCTCTCCCACCATCATTTTGAAACCGTTATATTGGGGTGGATTGTGAGAGCCGGTGATCATCACCCCTGCTTCTTTTTTCTTATGATAAATAGCAAAGTAGAGGAGAGGGGTCGGGATGGTGCCCAGGTCAACGATTTCGCAGCCTGTCGCCTGGAGACCTTGGCTGAGTATCTCAAAGAAGCCGGATGAGCTCAACCGGCAGTCTCTTCCAATTGCGACCTCTTTTCTATTTTTTTGGCGAAAATATGTGCCTATCCCCCTGCCCAGCAGTTCAACAGTCTCTGGATTCAGGTCCTTATCGACGATTCCCCTTATATCGTATTCTCTAAATATTTCCGGCTTGATTTTCACTCTTCCCTCCAGAATTGAAATTCAACCAGCTACCGATCACAAATGATTTTGGGAAGCATCTTAAATTCCGTGACAGGACCCCTCGCCACAATTTTGTTATTATCAAGGAACTTAAGATGCTTACTTTTCATAAAAAAATTTATATCTGTTCTTTTTGCTCGATTAAATCCTTGAAATTGGCTTCTACGGCCCGCCATTTATCCTGCGCCTTAAGAATGAATTCGATGAACTCCCGCACAGCGCCCCTTCCACCGGGATTTTCGCAGATGAAATGGCTTTGCTTTTTTATTTCTGGGTGAGCATCTGCCACTGCGCCGGCCAGGCCGACGCTTTTAATGACCTCAAGGTCTCCCAGGTCATCCCCGATGTAAGCAACTTCCTGGGGCCTAACTTTGTTTTTAGCCAGGATTTCCTCCAGGACCTTTTTCTTGTCTAAAATTCCTTGATAAACCTCTGAGACCTTTAGCTTTTTAGCTCTTATTTCAAGGGACTTTGATGTTTTTCCAGTGATGATCGCAGTCTTTATCCCGGCCAAGCGCGCAAGAAGAATGCCTGTTCCATCCTTGACATTGTATGATTTAAGCTCTTCGCCGTCAGGAAGGATGAGAAGAGTTCCGTCGGTCAGAGTGCCGTCAACATCCATGATGACCATCTTGACTTTTCGCGCTCGGTCCTCGACTCTCATTAAAACATCTCTGTTCGCCATAAGTCATGAAGATGGATAATTCCTTCAATCATTCCCCTTTTATTCTTAATGATCAAAGAAGTGATTTTTTTATCCTCCATCAAATTTAAGGCTTTAACGGCTAAATCATCTTTGTCGATGGTGATCGGGTTAGGAGTCATGCAGTCCTGGGCCTTTTTTTGGAGGATGCTCTTTCTGTGTTTTTGGAGCGCTCTTCTCAAGTCTCCGTCGGTTATTATCCCTACCAGCCTTTGTTTGTCGTCGACGACACAAGTCATTCCCAGTTTTTTTCTGGTCATTTCTTTAAGGACTTCGGGCATGGGGACCTTTTGCTTGACCCGGGCTATATGCCTTCCCCTGTGCATCAGACTTTTAATTTTAATAAGCTTTTTGGCGGCTTGCCCTTTGGGATGGACAGATACGAAATCTTTCTCTCCAAATCCCTTTTTTTTCATCAAAGCGATGGCGAGGGCATCGCCGACAGCCAAGGCAGCGGTTGAGCTTGCTGTGGGAATCAAACCATTGGGGCCTGCTTCCCTCTCGACCTCAGCTTCGATGACGATATCGCTGTACTTAGCCAGCCTTGAATTCTTATCTCCAGTGATGCTGATCAGCTTTATTCCTGTCCTTTTGACGAAATCGATAAGGTCGACGATTTCTTGAGTCTCGCCGCTGTAGGAAATAGCAAGGAGAATATCTCCTTTAATGATCATGCCCAGGTCGCCGTGCCCGGCTTCAGCCGGGTGGATAAAAATGGCTGGAGTGCCGCAGCTTGAAAGGGTGGCGGCAATTTTGCGGCCGACAAGACCTGATTTTCCCATGCCGGTGATGATAATCCGAGATTTTGTTTGAGAAAGAAGCTCAACAGCCTTGACAAAATTTCCACTGAGCTTGAAGGCCAGGTTTTTAACAGCGTCAGCCTCGATGTTGAGAACATCCTTGCCGATTTTGAGGATTTGTTCTTTTTTCATGTTCGTTTATTATAGCTTAAGATTGTCGTCTGTGTCCTGAGCTTTTTTTAAGCGGAGAAGCGAGGCAAGCAATCCTCGCAACTCTTTTATTTTCAATGAGTTATATTTATCTGAGAAAGCCTCAAGGGGATTGTCATGAATTTCAATAAAGACTCCGTCTGCCCCTGCGGCAATTCCGGCTTTGGCGAGATAGGGAATGAATTCAGGCTCTCCTCCTGAAGCGCTTCCCTCGCCCCCTGGCCTTTGGACGCTGTGCGAAGCATCGATGACCACCGGAAATCCCCACTTCTTCATGATGGGAATGGAGCGGATGTCGAGGACCAGATTGTTGTAGCCAAATGAGGCTCCTCTTTCAGTGAGGATAATTTTTTCGTTTCCCTGACTGAGGACTTTTTCGACTTGGTTTTTCATTTCATAAGGAGATAAAAACTGACCTTTCTTGAGATTTAGGGGCTTTCTTGTCCTGGCAGCTTCGATAATCAGGTCTGTTTGACGGCAGAGAAAAGCTGGGATCTGGATGACATCCAGAACCTGAGCAGCCTTTTCAACCTGACTTGTCTCATGAACGTCGGAGAGAACAGGCACATCAACCTCCTTTTTAACAAGGGACAGGATTTCCAAGCCCTTTTCCAGGCCAGGCCCTCTGTAGGACGAGATTGAAGAGCGGTTGGCTTTATCGTATGAGGACTTGAAGATAAATGAAACCTGCAAATCTCGGCAGATTTTATTTATTTCCTTTGCCATAAAGAGAGCATGTTTCTGGCTTTCAATGACGCAAGGACCTCCTATCAGGAAGAAAGGATTGGCCCCTCCAATCTTGACTTTACTATTGATGACGATTTCTTTGGCGTCTGTAGGCATAGCTCGCTCCGATAAAAGCCTTAAAAAGAGGATGAGGCTTTAAGGGCTTCGATTTAAACTCAGGATGAAACTGGCAGCCAAGAAACCAAGGATGGTCTTTGATTTCTATGACTTCCACCAAGTTATGCTCAGGATTTTTCCCTGAGATGAAAAGGCCGGCCTTGCTCAAGATACCCTCATATTCAGGATTGAACTCATAGCGGTGGCGGTGCCGCTCGTAAATTCTTGTTCTGCCATAAGCCTTCTGGGCAAAAGACCCATTTTTCACGCGGCATAGAAACTGGCCAAGCCTCATCGTTCCCCCCATGTCTTGAACTCCTTTTAGCTCCCTCCACATGAAGAAAATCTTATGGGGTGCATGCGGGTCGAATTCAGTGGAGTTGGCTTTGTTGAGAAAGACAACATTCCTGGCAAATTCGACTGTTGCTACCTGCATTCCCAGACAGATGCCAAAAAAAGGGACTCTTCTCTGTCTAGCATAGGTTACAGCCTTGATTTTTCCCTCGATTCCCCTTACGCCAAAACCTCCGGGAACAAGAATCCCATCTGCTTCCTTCAATATTTCTTCAGGACTTCTATTTTCTAAATCCTCGGCTTCTATCCAGGAAATGTTGACTTTAAGGTTATGGGCAGTTCCGCCGTGGTCAAGAGCTTGCTTTAAGCTCAAATAGGAGTCCTGGAGGCCTGCATATTTGCCCACCAGGGCGATATTGACTTCATCGCGAGGATTTTTCATTTTCTTCACGAGAGATTTCCAGCGGCCGAGAAGCCTTTTTCTCAAAGGCAGGTTCAGCTTCTTGAGGATGATCTTGTCTAAATTTTCCTGGGCGAAGATCAGAGGAATTTCGTAGGTATTGTCCACGTCTTTGGCAGTAATAACTGAATCTAATGGCACATTAGTGAAGAGAGAGATCTTAGCCTTTATCTCTGGCTTGAGGAAGCGATCTGTACGGCAGAGGAGAATGTCAGGCTGAATTCCAATCGCCCGCAGTTCCTTGACGCTGTGCTGGGTTGGTTTTGTCTTCAATTCGCCAGAAGTCTTGATGAAAGGAACCAGGGTTAGATGAACAAAAAGAGTGTTTTCGGTGCCCAGAGAAAGCCTCATCTGTCTTGTTGCCTCGAGGAAGGGAAGGCCTTCGATATCTCCGACAGTGCCGCCTATCTCGACGATGACGATGTCATTATTATCAGCCACAGCATAGAAGGCTTTTTTTATCTCGTCTGTGACATGCGGTATGACCTGCACAGTTTTTCCCAGGTACTGACCTCTTCTCTCTTTTTTTATGATCAAATCATAGATTTTTCCGGCTGTCCAGTTGTGAGCCTTTGTTGTTTGAGTGGAGGTGAAGCGTTCATAATGTCCAAGGTCCAAGTCAGTTTCAGCTCCGTCATCAGTAACATAGACTTCTCCATGCTGGAATGGACTCATAGTGCCCGGGTCGACGTTAAGATAAGGGTCGAATTTTTGTATCGTGATTTTGTAGCCGTGGCTTTCAAGCAGGGCTCCGATTGATGAGGCTGCGATTCCTTTGCCCAAGGCAGAAAGGACTCCTCCGGTAACAAAGATGAATTTAGTCATAGGAATGTTCCTTTAGATAATCTTCCACCTTGATGATGTCCTGTGGAGAATCGACCCCTATTGTCAAAAAGGGAGTTTCGATGATTTTTATTCTGAATCCGTTCTCCAGAGCCCTGAGCTGCTCCAGCTTCTCTGCTTTCTCCAGCCTTGTTTGCTCCATCTGGCTGAAGGCGACGAGAAACTCTCTCTGGTAGCCATAGATTCCAATATGCTGCAAAAAGTAATCTGATGCCTTGAAAGGAAGAGGTGAGCGAGAAAAATAGAGTGCATAGCCATCTTTGTCAGTGATAACCTTGATCGTGTTGCTATCTTCAAGGAGGTTGAGGTCAAGGACTCTGGCCGCGAGCGTTGCCATGGGTATGGCTTCATCCTGAAGGGCATTCACCAGGTCATCGATCATTTCTTCTCTTAGCAGAGGCTCATCCCCCTGGATGTTGATGATTATAGGAGTTTTAATCTCTTTAGCGACTTCGGCGACTCTGTCAGTTCCAGAGTTATGCTGGAGCGAAGTCATCCTGACATCTGCTCCAAAACTCTTGGCGACGTCAGAAATTCTCTTATCGTCAGTGGCAACTATTAGCTGGTCAAGAAGCGTCGCTTTGGCTGCAGATTCATAGATTCTCTGAATCATTGGCTTACCGTTGATCAGGGCAAGAGGCTTTCCTGGGAAGCGTTCGGATTGGTAGCGGACAGGAATGATTCCGACTGCTTTCTTCAAGGTGTATGTTCCTTCCCTTTTTCAGGCGCCGGGCGAGAAATCTTATCCGTTGTCTGGCAGTTGGTTTCAAGATAAGCGCCTTCCTCAACGACCAGAAGAGGAGTTACGATTGTGCCTATGACTCTTCCACTGGAGTTTATGACCACCTTTTCTTTCGCCTGGATATTGCCCTTTATTTCGCCGTTGATGATGACATGGCCAATTTTGAGGTCCGCCTCGACCTTTCCGTTTTCACCGATGATAAGTGTTGAATCAGAGTTTATATTGCCCTTAAAATTCCCATCAATCCGGAAGGACCCCCTAAAGCTTAACTCGCCCTTAATATCCGTGTCTTTGTCAAGGAAACCTGTAATCTTATTTTCGCCGATATCTACTTTCCTGTCTTTCATTTATTATCTCCTTTGATTTTTTCATAGATTCTGTTTAGCTCGTCAAGAGTAAAATAATGTATTCTGATAACCCCCCTGTTCTGGTTTCCGGAGATAGAAATCTTTGTTCCAAGGAGCTTTGTAAATTCTTCCTGAAGAGCCATCAGGTCGGGATTGGGAGGAGAGCTTTTTCGTCCTTCAGGCGCTTTCTTAATTCTTTGGATGAGCCTCTCCACATCCCGAACAGAAAGCTGGTTTTGGATGACCTGGCGTGAGAGAGAAATTTGAAGCTTTGGGTCTTCAAGGGCAGTCAAGGCTCTGGCATGGCCCATGGTTATTTTGTCCTCTGCCAGATTATCCTGGATCTCTTTTGGCAGTTTGAGAAGGCGAAGGTAGTTTGCAACGGATGCCCTGTTTTTTCCGACTTTATCAGCGATTTCTTGCTGAGTGTAATTCAGTTCTTGGGTCATTTTTTGATAAGCGAGGGCAACCTCTAAGGGATTGAGGTCTTCGCGCTGGAGGTTCTCGGCAAGGGAAGTTTCGAGCTGCTGAACATTAGGCAAAGAGCGGATGAGAGCCGGAATTTTTTTCAATCCCACCTTTTGGGCGGCGCGCCATCTTCGTTCTCCGACGATTATCCTGTAGCGCTCTCCGTCGGGAACAACGATAACCGGCTGAAGAACTCCTGATTCTCTGATCGAATTCGCCAGCTCTTCTATGGATTCCTGGTTGAATTTCAACCTTGGCTGAAGAGGGTTCGGCTTGATTTTATCCATGTCTAAATCAGCATATCTCTCTTCCTTTAAGATTCCGTATTCGTCTGGAATAAATGCTTTTAAGCCCTTGCCTAATACTTTCTTTTTCATTTTCTTAGCATCTCCTGAGCTAAATTGAAATAGGCCTCTGCTCCTCTTGACTTTATATCATAGATTGTGATCGGCTTGCCAAAACTGGGGGCTTCGGCAAGCTTGACGTTTCGAGGGATGACAACCTCATAGATGATGCCCTTCAGCGAGTTCCGGATTTCGGCGACGACCTGTTTGGAAAGGTTTGTCCGCTCATCGTACATGGTCAGCAGGATTCCTTCGATGACAAGAGAGGGGTTTAAATAAGTTCGCACCTCGTCAAGAATTCGAAGAAGGTCTGGAAGTCCTTCCATACAAAAAAATTCACATTGAACAGGAATCAAGACTGAATCCGCGGCAGTCAGGGCATTTATGGTTAGAAAGCCGAGCGAGGGGGGGCAATCGATGAGAATGAAATTAAAGTCTTTTCTTATTTTGTCCAATGCTTCTTGGAGCCTTCGCTCTTTTTTTTCAAGGGAGAAAAGCTCTGCCTCTGCTCCTGCCAGCTCTGGAGAACACGGAGAAAGAAAGAGATTCTCGACTGCGGTTGGTTGAATACAAGCCATCATCTCCTGTCCATCCATGATCGCCTGATAGATTCCTTTATTTGTTGTCTTTGTTTTTCCCAAGCCGATGGTGGCCATTCCCTGAGGGTCGAAATCAACGATAAGGATCTTCTGCTTATTCATGGCAAGGCAAGCGCCGAGGTTTATGGCTGTTGTTGTTTTTCCAGCTCCTCCCTTCTGGTTGGCGACGGCAATGATTTTGTTCATCTTTCTGAGTGTTTCACGTGGAACATTTTTCTCTGCTTTTTTTCTTTTGAAGGTTTAAATAAATATGCAAATTAACGATGCCCGCAGGAGTTATGCCGGGGACCTTTTTTGCTTCGCCTATTGTTTTTGGCCTGACCTTTTTCAATTTTTCTATTCCTTCCCTTGATAATCCAGGGATTTTTTCGTAGTCCGTTTCTCTCGGGATTTTTTCTCTGTCAGTCTTCCGGATTTTGGCAATCTCTTTTTCCTGTTTTTTTAAGTAGCCCTCATATTTAACTTCTGATTCAATGTGCCTTATTTCTTCCTCAGTCAAGGTCTGGCAAAATTTTTTATATTCTACCACATTTTTGAATTTCACTTCAGGTTTTTTTAGGAAATCCTTCAAAGATGTTTTTTCACCTTTATCCGTCTTTATTTTTTCTGTGCTGAGAAAATGAAGTATATTTTTTATTTTTTCTTGTTTTTTTAGATAAGCCTCATAATCTTCTTCTTTCAAGAGGCCAAGCTTAAAGCCGTAAGGTGCAAGCCTTTTATCCGCATTATCGATGCGAAGCAGAAGGCGGTATTCTGCCCTTGAAGTAAAGAGGCGGTAGGGCTCCTCGACGCCTTTGGAGATTAAGTCGTCGATAAGCACAGCTATATAAGCCTCATTCCTGTTAAGAATGAAAGGTTTCTTCTTTCTTATCTTCAAAGCGGCGTTTACTCCGGCCATCAGTCCCTGGGCAGCTGCTTCTTCGTAGCCAGATGTTCCGTTGATCTGTCCGGCCAGGAATAGGTTTTCGATTTTCTCTGTTTCCAGAGAGGGATTAAGCTGGGTGGGCACGACAGCATCATATTCAATTCCGTAGGCCGGCCTGAGTATTCTTGCCTGGTCTAAACCTGGAATGCTCTTTAAAATTTCTTGCTGGACTTCGAGAGGCAGGCTGGAAGAGATGCCGTTGACATAGATTTCAGCCGTCTCCATCCCCTCTGGTTCGAGAAAGAACTGGTGTCTTTGATGATGAGGGAATTTGACAACCTTATCCTCGATGGAAGGGCAGTAGCGAGGGCCGATTCCTTTTATTATTCCGCTGTAAAGAGGGGATTTATCCAGGTTTTTTTTGATGACTTTTTGTGTTTTTTGATTTGTATACCCGGTATAGCAGATAATTTTATTTTCCAGCTTTTTTTGAGTTCGAAAAGAAAAAGGAACCGGGTCTTCGTCTCCAGGCTGAGGGGAGAAATGGCTCCAGTCTATTGAGTCTTTATGGAGCCTCATCGGCGTTCCTGTTTTCAAACGGAAAATTTTAAAACCTAATTTTTTCAGGCTTTCGCTCAGCTCAATCGAAGCAGGCTCATTAGCTCTTCCGGCAGTATAGCTGTGGAGGCCGATATGAATGAGGCCCTTTAGAAATGTTCCTGGCGCGAGAATGACAGCTTTAGCCAAAATCCGGTTGCCTTCTAGGGTCATGACCCCATAAGCCTTGTTATTCTTGACCAAGATTTCGGTGACGATGCCCTGAAAAAGCCTGAGATGAGGGACTTTTTCCAGCCAGTTTTTCATCATCAGCCTGTAAAGAGCCTTGTCCGATTGGGCTCTCGGCGCCTGAACTGCTCCTCCCCGGCTTCGATTGAGCAGCCTGAACTGGATTCCTGTCTCGTCAGCCAGAAGGCCCATAAGCCCGCCTAAGGCATCGATCTCTCTCACCAGTTGGCCTTTGGCCAGGCCGCCAATGGCGGGATTGCAGGACATCTGGGCAATCGTCTCTAGATGGATGGTGATCAGGCAGGTCTCGAGCCCCATACAGCTTGCAGCATAGGCCGCTTCACAACCAGCGTGGCCCGCACCAACGACTATGACATCATATTCATCCCATGAGTTCATCTTTAACCCTATTTTCCGACGCAAAAACGGCTGAAAATATCCTTGATGACGTCATCGCTGCGAATTTCTCCTGTCAATTGGCCGATTAAAGGGATGGTTTTTCTGATTTCTTCGACATAGACCTCCTCTGGATGGCCTTCTTCAAGGAGCTCTTGCCCCCTAATCAGGCAATCGAGGATTTCCTCAAGAAGAATTTTCTGTCTTAGATGGAGGACAACCTCTTCATTCTCATTCCTGGACGGGATAAATAAGCTGAAGATCATCTCCCTGAGCTTCTTTAGGTTTGTCCCTTTTAAGGCTGAAATTTCAAGAGTTGGAAGAGGTTTTCCCTTGCTTTTAAGACTTTTTATCTTCATTTTCAGGGGAAGGTCGATCTTGTTGAAAAGAAGAATTGTCTTCTTATTCTTGAACCTTTGAATCAACTTGAAATCTTCAGCAGTCTCCCTTCGTGAACTATCAAAGAGAAGGAGGACTCCTTCAGCCTGAGAAGCCAATTTTTTCCCTCTTTTTATCCCTTCTTCTTCGACTGGATGCCGAGGAATATCCAGGCCTGCCATATCAATCAGAGTGAATAAGGCATCCTTTATCTTCAATTTTTCTTTTAAATAGTCCCGTGTCGTTCCAGGATAAGGGGTGACGATTGCCCTTTCCTTTCCAAGAAGAGCGTTAAAAAGGGTGGACTTGCCGACGTTTGTCCTGCCAGTGATGGCCAGGCTGACTCCTTCGGCAAGCAATTTTCCTACGCTGTAGCTATCGATCAGCATTTTCAAAGATTGAACCGTGTTTTTAAAGGTTTTCGATATCTTCTTTGAGGAGATTCGCAGCCCCTCCTCAGGAAACTCGATGCTGGCTTCTATCTGAGAAAGGAGATGGATGATTTGTTCCCGGAGAGAAGTCATTCTTTTAGAAAGGCTGCCTTCGAGCTGGTTATAAGAAATCTTGGCCTGCTTGTAGCTTGAGGCCTGGATGATGTCGTTGACGGCTTCAGCCTGGATAATATCGATTCTCCCCCTCAGATAGGCCCGGAGGGTGAACTCACCGGGATCGGCATGTCTCGCTCCTAATTTTACGCCGAGGCGAACAACCTCTTCAAGGATAACCGGACTTCCATGGCAGCTGAATTCAACCATGTCCTCTCTGGTGTAAGAAAACGGCTTGGCGAAATATGTCAGATAGGCTTCTTCGAAGAATTCTTTTCTTTCATAATGATAAAGATTGCCAAGAATTGACATTCTTGGCTGGATTTTAGCTTTTTCTTTCTTAGGCCTGAAGATTTTTCTTGCGATTTGAAGGGATTTATCCCCGCTAAGCCTCACAATGCCCAAGCCGCTATAGCCGAGAGGAGTGGAAACGGCGATAATCGTATCCTCGAGCATAATTTATATATTAATTGCTGAAGGATAAACAGTAAAGAGTTAAAATTGCAAGCAAATTCAATCGGTTTAAAAAAGATTGGATATGTTTTCAATTTAAAGGAGAAAGGTTGGAAAATAATTTTTCTCAGCTTTGGTTTTTTAAAGGGAAGATCTTGATTCGCTTCAGAAATCCCTCGCCGATGCTTTCGGTTGAGAGCCCAGGTATTTGATTGACAGCGATATGGACGATTCGCCTTTCATAAGGATTCATCGTCTCCAGAATCTCATCCTTGCCTGTCTCTGAAACCTGCTGGGCAATCTGGCGAACATACTCTCTTAGCTGCTTTTCTTTCCTTTTCCTGTAGAACTCACAATCGGCCTGAACCTTTTGAGGAGAGATCTTGTTTAAAAGGTGTTGAAATGCAAGGAGCAGGGAAGCGTCTTTCCGGAGAAGAAGGTGTTTATCTTGTCCTTCAAAAATGAGATAGAGCATGTCGTCTCTTATTTTTATCTGATAGCTGAGGTCGAAAGGAAGGCGGGAGAGAAGCTTGTCCAGAAATTGAGCGACAGGATTTCCTTCTGCTTCTTTTTTAGGCCAGGCACGAATCACAATCTCTTTGGTCTTAATGCCGAAGAGCTTTGTTTTTTCGGCGACAATCTCGTAGTTTATCTTGGTTCTGGGAAGCTTGAGGACGTGTTCGGCGAGGCTGATGACCTCTTCTAAGTTTTTTCCTTTGAATTCTTGTTCCTGATTATTTTTTTCCTCTTTTTCCATGCAATTCTCTCTTTTTCCTCTTAGCCAGGCGATTCATGATGTACTGCTGGCCAATCTGGAGAACATTTGTCATCAGCCAATAAAGGATAAGGCCGCTCTGAAAATTAAGGAAGAGAAATGTAAAAAGAAAAGGCCAGATGAGCATCATCTTTGCTTGAGTAGGTTCAGCAGAAGTTGGAGTCATTTTTTGGCTGATGAACTGGGTGATACCCATCAGGATGGGAGTCACATAATAAGGGTCATTGACAGATAAATCTTTTATCCAAAGAATGAAGGGGCTGTGCCTGTACTCGATGGAGATGGCCAGGAGTCTAAAGAATCCCCAGAAGACAGGTATTTGGATTATCAAAGGCAGGCATCCTCCGGCCGGGTTGACTCCGTGTTCCTTGTAAAGCATCATGATCTCTTCGTTCATCTTGCGGCGGAGAGCAATGTCTTGTTTTGCTTTCTTATACTTGGCTCGAATCGCTTTTAGCTTGGGCTGGAGCTCTTGAATTCTTGTCATCGAGCGCATGCTGCTGTAGGTCAGAGGGAAGAAGATGATTTTGATGATGATGGTCAGGATGATGATTGTAAATCCCCAGTTGGGAACAAGATTATGAATATATTTGCTCGCCTTGAGAAGTATCTCAGCGATGAAGCCGAAGGCGCCGAATCTTATTAACTGCTTGGCCGAGTATCCAAACTCGACCAGTCTATCGAATTCTTTTGGCCCGATGTAAGCTTTTTGAGGATAGCTCAAGGACAAAAGAAAATAGGGGTCTTTTTCTGGACCTTCTTTGAGGAAAGCGGCGGTCGATTTTTGAGGAAAGGTGAGGAAGAGAGCGGCAAAATAGTTATTCTCATAGGCAGCCCACTGGACAAAATTATATAGATTCTCTTCAGGCTTGAATTTTTTTTCTTCATGATGGAAGATTTTTCCAGATGAGAGAACGGCTATTCCGACCCCGCTCCCGAATGATCGACGTTTTTGTTGCTCGGGTAAGAGCTGGCTGAAACTTGGACCCCAGACAAAGTGGGGCTCAACTTCCTTCCCTTTATACCTGACGCTCATTTTTAGATCGAAGTCATATTTCCCTTCATAAAAGATAAAGACTTTCTCAACCTGGCTTCCACTCTTATCGGCATACTGGAAACGAAGCTCTCCCTTTTGACCTTCTTCTAACCTTAGTTCATGAGCTGAAGATTTATAAAGGGCAGTGTTGATGATAGAATCAAAGCTTGGGTCATCTGTTCTAAGAGAAAAAGGATAAATATGAAGTTCCTCTGAACGCGGGGAGACGAGCTCTAAATCTTCTCCGTTATCATCCTTATGTTTCTTTAGTTTCCAGCTTTTAAGAATGCCACCTTTATTGCTCCAAATGGCTTTGTAGAGAGATGTTTCGAGCAGGATTTGCTCTTCACTGGAGGCAGATATGATTTGCGCGGTCCTTTTTTCAGACGGTAGGGCGATTTTTTGGGGAGGAGTATGTACTTTTTGAGGCGGCTCGACTTCTCGCATTTTCTCTTGTGTTTCCAGCGGAGGAGTTACAGGAAGCGGCTTTTTTTTAAAGAAGAGCAGTTGGTAGAGAATCAAGACCAAAAAGGAAAGGGCGATGGCCAGAATTACTCTTTTTTCCATTTCATCGACCTATTAAGGAACAAGATCAACCCCTCCTGGATGGAAAGGATGGCACTTGAGCAGCCTCTTGCTTCCCAAGAATATCCCTTTATAAAAACCGTATTTTTTTATAGCCTCATAGGTGTAGGCAGAACAAGTTGGATAGAAACGGCAGTGCCGGCCGAGCAGAGGGGAGAGGAATAATTGATATAACCTTATCAGGAGTAATGCAATCTGTTTCATTAATCTCGGTTTTTTTGACGGATGAATTTTATGGCAGCAAAGTAATCTTCCCGGAGCGAAGGCCAGGAGGCTTCAAGAATTTCTTTTTTAGCGATGAAGATGATATCAAGAGGATTTTCAAACAATTTTTTGTTCCTTCGGAATAAAACTCTCATCCATCTCTTGATTCTATTTCTTTTTACGGCGTTACCTACTTTCTTACTGGCGATGACAGCCATTCTGGAGAAATGTAAATCATTGGAGAGATAAATAAGATTGAAATATCTTCCTCTGTAACGACTGCCTCTTTTATAAAGAGATAAAAAATCTTTTTTCTTTCTTATCCTCTCTTGAGGACTAAGGGTTTCTTCCATTAACCGGCGAGTCTTTTTCTACCTTTGCGCCTTCTGTTTTTGATGACATGACGTCCGCCTTTGGTTCTCATCCGGACCAGGAATCCATGATTTTTCTTTCTCTTTCTTACGTTGGGATGGAAAGTTCTTTTCATTTTTTAGATTCTGACTTTTACCTATTGAAAGAATATGTTAATAAACCTGATTTTATCTGTCAAGCTTGTAAAAAAGACTTTCTTCACTTTATTTACGAGATTGACTCTGTTTTTATTATAGATTATAATAGCGGCGTGAATTCCTTCAAGATTGGGGATAAAGTCATTTATCCCAATCAAGGGCTCGGGATTATCGAAGACATCCAGGAAGCAAGCTATGATGGACAAAACTGCAAAGTCTACCATCTCAGGCTTCTTTCCAACAATGCTTTGGTTCTAATTCCTTCTTCCAATGCCGAAGAGCTTGGAGTCAGAAGGCCCACTCCGGAAAAACAAATAAAAAAAATTTTTGATTTCATAAAAAGCGCAGATGTTGATGTTACCATGAACTGGAAGGGAAGATACAAAGAACATCTTAATCTCATGAAATCAGGCTTAATGCTGGATATGGTCCTAGTCCTGAAAAGCCTCTTTTTGCTCAATTTGATCAAGCCTCTTTCTTTCCGTGAGAAGAAGATGATGGAAAAAGTTAAGGAGCTTATTGTCTCGGAAATTTCAGAAGCGTCTTCTCTCCCGGTTTCTAAGATTGAAGAAAAAGTTATGGATGCTCTGTCTATCTGTTTTGAAGATGTAGACCCAAGAATCGATTCCTGATTCTCAAAACCATGCTCCTTCCTGCCCTTACTCTTTTTTTTCTTTTTCTCCTCCTCAGCGCTCTCTTCTCTTCTTCTGAAACAGCCTTTATTACCGCTAATCCCTATAAGCTGGATTATTTAGAGAAGAAAGGCTCAAAGCGGGCAAGCCTTGTCAAAAGATTGTTGAAGAGGGTGGATAATTTTCTGGCGACTATCCTTATCGGGAATACTCTGTTTAATGCGGCAGCGGCCTCTGTGGCAACTTCCATTTTTGTCTCTATTATTCCCAACAGGAATCACGCTGTTGTCCTGGCCACTCTGTTTACAGCTCTTTTGCTTCTCATTCTGTCTGAGATCACACCGAAAACTTATGCTGCCCACAATCCTATCAAAATTTCTTTTGTTCTTGTCCAGCCGGTGAGGTTTTTTGTCGTTATCTTTTATCCTTTTGTCAAAGTGTTCACCTTCTTTTCTCGCTTGCTCTTTCCCTCCTCTAAGGAAGAGGGACTGGGCCTGGCTTCAACTCTTAACGAGGAAGAAATTAAAGTTCTGCTGGCAAGGGGAATAAAAGGGATGTCTTCCCTGCGGAAAAGAATGATTTCTGGAGTTCTTGATATCGGCTCTCGCCCGATCAGGGAAATAATGACTCCTCGTCCTCAGGTCAGTGCCGTTGAGGTCGGCTCTTCTCTTCAACAAATTCTTGATGTCATCCTTTCCACTGGATTTTCCAGATTTCCTGTGTATAAAGGAAGGCTGGATAACATAGAGGGAATTATTCAAGCCAAAGATGTTATTCCATATTTTATTGAAAATAAAGAATTTAGTGTAAATGAAATTTTAAGAAAGCCATTTTTTGTTCCTGAGTCAGCATCCTTGGAGAAAGTGCTGCTCCAGATGCAGGAAACTGCAAATCATCTTGTCTTTGTGGTTGATGAGTTCGGAAACATGGAAGGAATTGCGGCCCTTGAGGATATCATCGAAGAAATCGTGGGAGAAATCCAGGACGGCTATGGCGCCAAGGCGGAAGAATGGCTCAGTCAGGTTGAGAAGAATGTTTTTGTCATCAAAGGCAGGGCTTCGATCAAGGATGTCAACCAGAGACTCCCCTTTAAATTGCCGGAGAGAAAGGAATATACGACATTAGCCGGCTTTTTCCTCTACCAATACGGAAAGATTCCTCAGGAGGGAGAGTTTTTAAACTATAAAGGACATAAGTTTATTGTCGAAAAAATGAACAAACGACATATCGGCCTGCTGCGGGTAACGCTTTAGGAAAGAACAGATGAAAGTTATAGCAACGAACAAAAAGGCTTACTTCAATTATAACTTGCTGGAAAATTATGAAGCCGGTGTCTCTCTTGTCGGGAGTGAGGTCAAATCGATTCGGCAGGGAAGGATAAGCTTGAAAGATAGCTATGCTGAAGTCAGAGGCAGCGAGGTCTTTCTTTTAAATTTCCACATCAGCCCCTACGAAGCTGCGAACAGATTCAATCACGACCCTGACCGAGAGAAAAAGCTCCTTCTTCATCGGCAAGAGATAAAGCGCTTGTCAGGAAAGATCAGAGAAAAAGGGCTAACACTTGTTCCCACAAAGGTTCTGTTCAACGACAAGGGGAAAGTGAAGATCGAAATCGCCCTTGCCAAAGGAAAAAGAGCCTATCAGAAAAAAGAGGTCATAAAAGAGAGGGATATCGAGCGGGAGCTAAGGGCTGAGCTGAAAAAGAGGTTAAGATAGCTTACAGGCCAATCTTATGGCCTCGATCATACTCTGAGTGTTAGCCATTCCCTTGCCGGCAATGTCAAAGGCTGTCCCGTGGCAAGGAGAAGTGCGGATAAAGGGAAGGCCCAAAGTGATGTTGATCCCTTTATCAAAGGCCTCAAGCTTAAAGGGGATAAGACTTCTGAAAGATTATTTTTCGTTTTTTTCGCTTTTTGATAAATAAAATAAGAAGAATAATAATAATGATTAAACCGACGATTGCTCCTCCGCCCATTAAAGCCATACGTTTGACAAACTTTTTAGCCATTTCTGGAGCACTTGGAGAAGGTACGAAATTCATGGGCTCATATTGAAATTGAGAATCGTCAACAATCCCTTTCAGATAAAAGGTCTGGGCCAGATGGTGAAATGCTTCAGGCTGAATGTTCATCACGTCATCACAATGCCCCATTTCTGCCAGGACGACAAGCTTTCCCTTCCTCAAATAAGGCAGTAATTCATTCTTGGCATATGCAGAAGGAGTTGAGAAATCTATGTTTCCGTTTACCATCAATGTTTCCACATCAGAATACTGGAGCTTCCGGTATTCTTGCGGGATAGGTTTGATAGGCCATCCCCCATATTTCATGCTTCCCAAAAGTGCTGACATGGGGGAACCTAAAATCGAGCCCGAAGGCATCATTTCAGCTTCGTAATCCCGGCTGGAATCATAATCAGCACTCATGGCTTTTGAGGCATTGTCTCCCCAATTTAATG
>CAZGMN010000003.1:0-40721 GCA_964526905.1 uncultured Eubacteriales bacterium | reverse complement strand
GTTCTGGAGCCTCCCTTGAAATTTCCAGTTGCTTCCTCTTTTTTGAGAAAGAGGTGCGGAGCCCGCCTTCCTCTCCGAATAAACTTTGATTCCGGCTGCAATCAAGGCAATTTCCCTCTCTGCCGGCTCTGCGCCGTCCTGCTCCTTTTCCAGGTTGGAGATAAAATGTGTGTTGTAATCACCGGCAAAGAACTTGGGGTGGAGGAGAACGCGCTTGAAGAAAGGAATTGTTGTCTTTATCCCATAAACCTGGTATTCAGACAAGGCCCTGAGCATGCGGCGGATGGCTTCCTCTCTTGTCCTTCCCCAAGTGATGAGCTTGGATAGAAGAGGGTCATACTCCAGCGGAATTTCATACCCTTCATAGACTCCATTGTCATCCCTGATACCGGGCCCGCCTGAAGGCGTGCGAAGATAGACAATCTTTCCTGGCGAAGGCATGAAGTCATTGTCCGGGTCCTCGGCATAGATCCGGCACTCAAGCGCAAATCCATTGGGCTTGATATCTTCTTGGCTGAGACTCAAAGGAAACCCGGCTGCTATCTCAATCTGAGCTTTGGCTAAGTCGATGCCGGTGACCATCTCAGTGATCGGATGCTCCACCTGGAGCCGGGCATTCATCTCTAAGAAATAAAACTTCTTATTCTTGTCGACAACAAATTCCACTGTGCCAGCATTCCTGTAGCCCACGGCAGCCGCCGCCTTGACCGCAATCCGTCCCATCTCCCTTCGAATCTCAGCATTGATGAAGGGAGAAGGGGTCTCCTCCAGAACTTTTTGATAGCGTCTCTGGATGGAACATTCCCTCTCGCCTAAATAAACAATATTGCCAAAATTATCGGCAAGGATTTGAATCTCGATATGATGCGGCTCCTCGAGGTATTTTTCAATATAGACCGAAGGGTCGTTGAAGCTCGATTGGGCCTCAGAGCGGGCCAGCTCGAAAGAGGAAAGAAGGTTTTCTCTGCTGTTGACCAACCTCAGCCCTTTGCCGCCGCCTCCAGCTGAAGCTTTGAGCATGAGAGGGAAACCCACCTTTTGCGCCTTCTCCACCAGTTCCTTCTCATCCTTCAAAGGCTTGAGCGTTCCAGGAATGATCGGCACTCCGGCTTTGGACATCGTCACCCGGGAAGAGGTTTTGCTGCCCATAGTCTCCATCGGCTTGGAGGGCGGTCCGATAAAGACAATTCCCTCCTCCTCGCATCTTCTGACCAGCTCAGGATTCTCAGCCAGAAAGCCATAGCCGGGATGGAGGGCTTCGGCCTTAGCTTCTTTTGCGACTTCGATAAGCTTCTCGATGTTGAGATAGCTTTGGGAAGGCACAGCCTCACCGATATAAAAGGCTTCATCCGCCAGCCTGAGATGAAGGGCTTTCCGGTCGACTTCAGAATAAACGGCAATAGGAACAACGCCTATTTCCCGACAGGCACGGATGATTCTCACCGCGATCTCGCCGCGGTTGGCGATGAGGATTCTCTTGAACATCTTGGCCATTTTGGCTTTCTCGCTTTATTTTGAGCTTAGTTTACCCTTTTTTTGGCTTTCTTTCCAGCCTGACGATTCTAGTCCAGTATAATGAGGTTACAGAGTCATTGCGAGCGACCGAAGGGAGCGTGGCAATCTCATCAAATGATGAGATTACCGCGTCGCTCCGCTCCTCGCAACGACTTCGTCGGATTGCTTCGGCGCTTCGCGCCTGGCAATGACAAGCCGAAAGCGTCTAATGCCTTCGTATTAGCAAATCTAATTATAAAGGTATGTTTCCGTGCTTTTTGGGAGGATTCTTATCCCTTTTGTTTTCGAGCATTTGCAAAGCGGCAATAAGCTTTGGCCTGGTGAATTTCGGCTCGATAATCTCGTCGAGATAGCCTTTCTCGCAGGCAATATAGGGATTGGCAAACTTCTCCCGGAATTCATCAACCTTCAGCTTTCTCAGCTCTTCCGAGTCTTCTTTTTCGTCAAGCTCGCGTTTGTAGACGATGTTCACCGCGCCCTCAGGACCCATGACAGCTATCTCGGCAGTGGGATAAGCATAGTTGACGTCTGCCCGGATATGCTTCGAAGCCATGACGCAGTAGGCGCCTCCGTAGGCTTTTCTGGTGATAACTGTGACCTTGGGCACGGTTGCTTCGGCAAAGGCATAGAGGAGCTTAGCTCCATGGCGGATGATACCGCCGTGCTCCTGGGCAACGCCGGGCAAAAATCCGGGCACATCCTCAAAAGTGATCAAGGGGATGTTGAAGGCATCACAGAAGCGGACAAATCGAGCTCCTTTATCAGAGCCGTTGATGTCCAGAGCGCCGGCAAGAAAATCCGGCTGGTTGGCGACGATGGCCACTGATTTTCCGCCAAGCCGGCCAAAGCCGATGACGATATTCTTGGCGTATTCAGCCTGGACCTCGAAGAAGTAGCGGTCGTCCATGACCTCTCTTATAACCTTTCTCATATCATAAGGCTGATTCGGGTCATCAGGAATCATAAAATTGAGTTCCTCGCTTATCCTGTCGAAGGGATCGGTCGTCTCTTTATAGGGAGGGTCCTCCATGTTGTTATCGGGAATGAAAGAAAGAAGCTCTCGAATCAGGGCAACCGTATGCTGCTCATTCTCTGCCGCAAAATGAGCGACGCCGCTTGTGGCGTTGTGCGTCTCAGCTCCTCCGAGCTCTTCCATGGTTACGTCTTCATGGGTGACGGCTTTGATCACATCCGGCCCGGTGATGAACATATTGCTGGTATCCTTGGTCATGATGACGAAATCAGTGATAGCCGGAGAGTAAACCGCGCCTCCGGCACAGGGGCCGATGATGGCTGAGATCTGGGGAATGACTCCTGAGGCAAGGACATTTCTCAAGAAAATATCGGCATAGCCGGCAAGGCTTGCCACTCCTTCCTGAATGCGGGCGCCTCCAGAATCATTGAGCCCGATGATCGGAGCGCCCTGTCTCAAGGCCAGGTCCATGATTTTCACAATCTTTGCCGCGTTTGCCCCGCTGAGAGAGCCTCCGAACACGGTGAAATCCTGGGCGAAGATGAAGACTGTCCGGCCGTCGACCTTGCCGTAGCCGGCAACGACTCCGTCTCCGTATATCTTTTTCTTTTCCATTCCGAAATCATGGCTCTGATGGAGGACAAGTTTATCCGTTTCCTGGAATGTGCCTTCGTCGAGAAGGAGGTTTATCCTCTCCCTGGCAGTCAGTTTCCCGGCCTGGTGTTGCCGGCTTATCCTTTCTTCGCCTCCCCCCATTTCAGAGGCTTTTAACTTTTTTTTTAGCTCCTCTAATTTTTTCTCGATTGTCATTTCTTTCTCTTCCGACTGGCTGTCAAAGCTTGACTTTGCCCCAGTCTTTCAGGAATTTTTCCAGCCCGATATCGGTCAAGGGGTGATTCACCATCTTTTCCAGAACCGCGAAGGGGACGGTGACAATGTCTGCTCCGATAAGAGCGGCCTCCACAACATGAAGGGGATGGCGGATACTGGCCACAATCACCTCTGTTTCAAAGCCATAGTTGTTGAAGATGGCCATGATCTCCTCCACCAGCTCCATCCCTGCTTGAGAAATATCATCGAGCCGGCCGATGAAGGGGCTGACATATTTTGTCCCGGCTTTGGCAGCCAGAAGGGCCTGATTAGGAGAAAAAACCAAAGTTGTATTGACCTTGATTCCTTCCTTGGACAAAACTTTAGTCGCTTTCAATCCCTCAATGCAGATCGGTATTTTGACCACAACGTTCTCAGCAATTTTTGAAAGAGTTCTCGCTTCCTTGATAATGTCTTTGGAGACTTTTGAAACGCTCTCCACGCTCACCGGGCCGGGAACGATACGGCAGATCTCTTTAATGAGCTCTTTAAACTTTAAATTCTCTTTTGAAACGAGGGTGGGATTGGTCGTCACTCCATCTAATATCCCCCAGCTCGCTGCCACCTTAATCTGTTCCAGGTTTGCTGTATCCAAGAAAATTTTCATTTATACCTCCTCCTTGATTTTCATCACAGTGTTGGAAAGAGTCCCGATGCCTTCGATCTGGACATCAACCCGGTCGCCCGGAGACATGGGTCCTATCCCGGCCGGTGTCCCGGTGCTGATGATGTCCCCCGGGTTGAGAGTCATGATTCTGGAAATGAACCTCACCAGAAATGACACCGGAAAAATCAGGTTTTTTGTGCTGGATGACTGTCTGAGCTTGCCGTTGAGAAAAGTCTTGAGCCGCAGCCGGGAAGGGTCGATATCGGTAGCGATGCAGGGGCCGACAGGCGCGAAAGTATCGAAAGACTTGGAGCGGGTGAATTGACCGTCCTTCTGCTGGAGGTCGCGGGCCGTAACATCATTCAAGCAGGTGTAGCCCAGGATGTAGTCCTCGACTCTTTCCTTATCGCCGAGATTTTGAGCCTTTTTCTTTATCACCACGGCTAACTCTCCCTCATAGTCAACTCTCTTCGCCATTCTGGGATAAACGATAATATCATTCGGCCCAATAACCGCTGAGGGAGGCTTGAGAAAGAGGAGAGGCTCTTCCGGCAACGGCCTCCCCATCTCTTGAGCGTGGTTCCTGTAGTTCGCTCCAACAGCGACAATTTTTGTGGGTTCGGCAGGGGCCAGCAAGCTGACACGGCTGACAGAAACACCCTCTCCCTTGATTTTAAATTGCTTAAAGGGGGAGCTTTTTATCGGAAAAAGAGTCTCTTCCCTCAACACTCCCCACTCAATCTTATTTTTGTATTTATAGCGGTAAATCTTCATTGAAGCCCTTTCTTGGCAATCTCAGAGATAGCCTCTGATTTTTGGCTTTCATTCCCGGATTTGTCCTGAGCGGTAATAGCATAATAATATCTCTTGTCCTTTTCAACTCTTGTATCGCTATAAGCATTCTCTTGGATAACCTCGGGAGTCAATAAAACAAAATCCGCTTCTCCTTCTGCCTTTCGCCAAACCCGGTATCCAGCCAAGTCTTTTTCTTTGTTTGTGTCCCAGCTCAAGGAGATTAAATTCTCCACAGACGCAGAAACCAGCCCTGAAGGTGAAGCAGGAGGAAAGATATCCCTGGGAAGAACCTCGACCCTCTCAGAATCGTCGCTTTCAATAAAAGGCGGAAGTTCGGTTGCCGAGGCTCTTATAAAATAGCGGTAAGGCCGCTCAAAGACAAAACTTTTGTCTTCATATTTCTCTCCTTTCACCAGCTCCGGATTCAGACGCTGGGGAAACCCTTCTCCATCGGCACGATAGATATTGCACCCCTTGAGATAAGCGGGCGAAGATTGGTCTATGTTTGTCTTTGGCGCTTCCCACTTTATCTCGATTCGATCTTGGAAAACACTTGCCTGTACCCGCTGAGGCGGAAGTGGAAGGACGATCGGCCTTAAAGAATGAAGCTCTGAGAACTCTGATTTTCTTTTTTTCTTATCTGCGACTCTGAGCCCAAAGACAAGATTTTTTGAGCCAAAATCTCTCTGGGTCAATTCATAGCCGAAGCGAAGCCTGCTCAAAGCATCGCTTTTGCTTATTCGATGCTCAGGGAGATCTTCTTTTCCGATTGAAGCGACAAGCCTGGCTTTAGCTTCAAACTCTTTCTCTCCAGCAGATTCTTTCTCTGTCTCATAAAGCCAGGCTTCAACGGCGTCAATGGTTAAAAGACTTCCGTCAATATAAGTTTGAGGATTTTCCCATTCAAGGAGGACTTTTCCTCCCCTCTGAACGGCATCGAAGACTTCGACTTTATTCGGAATCTTTGCCAGAGGAGGAAGGAGCGGGCCTTTTTTCCCGCAAAAAGAGGATAAAAGGAAGAGGAACAAAAGGATGAATAAAAGAGAAAACCTCTTCATCAAAGAATGAAACGGCTCAGGTCCTGGTCTTCGATAATATCTTTGAGCTGATTCTGGACATATTTTTTATCAACGAGTATCTTCTTCTTTTTTATGTTCGGGGCCTCAAATGAAATCTCTTCCATGACTTTCTCCATGACTGTATGAAGCCTGCGGGCACCGATATTCTCTGCATCCTCGTTGACTTTTTCTGCAATCTCAGCAATCTCTTGCACAGCATCCTGGGTGACATCCACCTGGACGCCCTCTGTTTCCAGAAGAGCTTTATACTGCTTGATCAAAGCGTTCTCAGGCTCGGTCAAAATCCTGATGAAATCATCCTTGTTCAGGGACGTCAGCTCAACTCTGATCGGAAATCTTCCTTGAAGCTCCGGGATCAGGTCGGATGGCTTGGAGACATGAAAAGCGCCGGCGCCGATGAAGAGGACATGGTCGGTCCGCACCAGCCCATAGCGGGTGTTGACGGTCGTCCCTTCGATGATCGGCAGCAAATCCCTCTGGACTCCTTCGCGGCTGACCTCTGGGCCGTGACCTGATTCACGTCCGGCAATCTTGTCAACCTCATCGAGGAAGATGATTCCAGACTGTTCAACCCTCTCTATGGCCAGCCGGGCAACCTGCTCCATATCGATCAATCTTCTCTCTTCATCCTCCAGCAGATATTCCCTGGCTTCTTTTACCTTGACCTTTCGCCTCTTGGATTTCCCGCCTAAAAAACCTGGGATAATTTCCTGAATCTGAATCCCAATTTCCTCCATCCCGCTGTTGGAAAAAATTTCGAAAGGAGGGGACATTCTCTCCTTGAGCTCGATCTCTATCAATCTCTCTTCCAAGTATCCCTCTCTGAGCTGCTTCCTGAATTTTTCTCTCGTCTCTTGAAATTTGTCAAAGTCTTCCTGCTCAAGGGAATTCATCCTTCTTTTTACCGGCGGAAGGAGTATGTCCAGAATCTTCTCTTCAACATTCCTCTCGGCTTTCTCCCTGATCTCCTCGATCTTTTCCCCCTTGACCATATCCACAGAAATCCGGACCAAATCCCTGATCATCGATTCTACGTCGCGCCCGACATATCCGACTTCTGTGAACTTGCTGGCCTCGATCTTAAGGAAGGGAGAGGAAGTGAGCTTGGCCAGCCTGCGCGAAATCTCGGTCTTGCCTACACCCGTAGGACCGATCATCAGAATGTTCTTGGGGGCGATTTCGTCGGCAAGCTCGGGAGGAAGCTTCCTCCTTCGATACCTGTTGCGCAGGGCTATGGCCACGGCTCTTTTGGCAGCCTGCTGGCCGATGATGTACTTGTCCAGCTCGGAGACAATCTCCTGGGGAGTCAGCTCTGTCTCCGCAAGTTTTTCAATCTGGCTTTCTAAACTCTGGGGGAGGACGATAGGCATCAAAGTTCCTCGATTGTAATCTGGTCATTGGTGAAGACGCAGATACTGGAGCTAATCTTTAAAGCTTCGGCAGCAATTTCTTTTGCCGAGAGCTCGGTGAACTTAATTAAAGCTCGAGCCGCAGCCAGTGCATATTGGCCGCCCGAGCCGATGGCGATGATTCCATCATCCGGCTCGACGACATCGCCTGTTCCTGATATTAAAAATTCATGCTCCTTGTCGGCCACGATCAGGAAAGCCTCCAGCCGGCGCAGCGCTTTATCCAGGCGCCAGTCCTTGGCCAATTCGATCGCGGCCCGGGGAAGATTGCCGCGAAATTCCTCAAGCTTGGCTTCGAACCTGGAGAAAAGGGCAAAAGCATCTGAAGTCGCTCCGGCAAAACCGGCTATCACATTTCCTTTGTAAAGGGTTCTTATTTTATTGGCATTCCGCTTGATAATTGTCTCACCCAGGGAAACCTGGCCGTCTCCAGCCATGGCAATTTTCCCCTTGTGGCGAACACAAATGATGGTTGTTGAGTGAATCATGGGATTTTCTCTCTATCCTTATTAACATATGATAATTAAAATGCAGAATATTTTCAATTTATAAACGTTATGAGTCTGTAATGTCAATATAACTGATAGGGTGAGGATTTGGGAGTGAGGAGTCCCCTATAGAGCTCAGGCCAGCGGATTCAAAAACACGCAACTTTTGCCCCAGCGAGGCAAAAGTTGCTCGGTTTCAGGCTTCGCTCTCCTCTCCTTCGGAGAGGAGCCGTGCCCGCTCAGCCTTCAAACGGTTTTTTCACCCGCTGGCCTTCGCGTCCGGTATTTGCAATCACTGGGGAAAATCAGCGTGCTCCGAACTCCAAATCCTCACCCATATCATCGAATTTGAAAGGTTATATCTTGAATAATGAAACCAAGAAGGCTATTCCCATCGCGACAAGGATAATAACCGTTATCCAGGAAATGATGTTGTAAGTGCGCTTGTTGGCGTAATTTCCCATCAGCTTTTTATCGTTGATCAAAATAAGCATGAAGACCAGGATGAGAGGCAAGACGGCTCCGTTTATAACCTGAGATATGTACATAATCGGGAAGAGGGGGATTCCAGGAAGAAGGATGACCAATGCACCGAAGAAAATCAGGAGAGTGTAAAGTCCATAGAACTGAGGAGCCTCGGAGAATTTCTTATTGACACCCACTTCCCAACCCATTCCTTCGCAGACGACAAAAGCCGTGGAGAGAGGCAAAATTGAAGCGGCGAAGAGAGAGGCGTTCAAAAGTCCAAAGGCAAAGAGAGCAGAGCAGTATTTTCCCGCCAGAGGCTTCAAAGCCAAGGCAGCATCTTTTGCCGTCTCTATCTTGATTCCGGCCTTGAAGAGAGTGTCGGCGCAGGTCAAAATGATAAATACAGCCACCACGGTTACCACGATACTTCCCAAGATGACATCCATCCGAGAATGTTTGTAGTCTCTGACATTGATATTTTTCTCCACGACTGAAGCCTGGAGGTAAAACTGCATCCAGGGAGCTATTGTTGTCCCCACCAGGCCGATGAGCATGGCCAGGTTGCCGGGCGAAAAGCTCACAGCAGGTTTGGCAAAGGCTTTGAAGACAAGACCCCATTCTGGACCGGCTAAAAATCCGGAAATGATGTAACAGACATAGAACAGACAGGCGACAAGGAAGACTTTTTCCACCGACCTGTAAGTCCCTTTCACCACGAGCAGCCAAACAAGAAAGGCGCAAACAGGGACAGAAATAGACTTGGAGATTTTGAAGATTTCCAGACTTGAGGCAATTCCAGCAAATTCTGCAATCACATTTCCAAAGTTGGTGACAATCAGAGCCGCCAGCAGGTAAACAGTTATCCTGACTCCAAATTTTTCTCGGATAAGATCGGATAGCCCTTTGCCGGTCACCACTCCCATCCTGGCGCTCATCTCTTGAATGATGACCAGAGCGACCATAATCGGAATCAAAGACCAGAGAAGCCCATAGCCGAAATGCGCTCCTGCCATGGAATAAGTCGCAATGCCGCCTGCATCATTATCCACATTGGAGGTGATGATGCCTGGGCCGGCTATAGAAAGGAAGATTAAAAGCCTCTTCCAGCGCAGTCTGAGGTGGCTCTTATCGAAAATCTTCAAAACAATTCCTCAAAATATATGGATGAGAATCAAAAATCCTTCAAGTCGCTTCGACGATGTCCCGGAGAGTGATGATTCCTTTTAAACGATTGTCGTCGTCGGTGACAGGCAAAGCCAACAATTTATATTTCTTGAATATTTCTCTGACATCTCTGACATCATCCTCTGTCTTGACTTTTATCAAATTGGTATTCATCAGCTTGGACAGGGGAGTACTTTTCTCACACAAAACCAAATGTCTTAAGGTCAGAACGCCGACGAGATGATTCTCTTCATCCGTCACATAGAGATAAGAGATTGTATCTAAAGGATGGGTTGTGTTCTTGAACGCTTCTGAAGCGTCAGCGATGGTCTTATTTCCTTGAATGAAGATGTAATCTTTGGTCATGATGCTTCCTGCCGTGCCTTCTTCGAACTTCAACAGCTCCTCCAATTTCTCTCTGGAGGGCTTCTCCATCGTCTGGATGAGCTTTGTTTTTTTCTCCTGCGGAAGGCCAGCCAGAAGGTCTGTGGCCTCATCGGGCTCCATCTCTTCTAAAATGTCTGAGACAAGCTCTTCAGAAGCCGATAAGACCAAAGAGCGCTGAAATTTTGGCTCGACCTCTTGCAGCGTTTCGGCTGCAGTCGATAAATCCAAAGACCTGAAAATTCTTGACCTGTTCTTTTGGTCGAGCTCTTCGAGAATATCCGCCAAATCGGAGGGATGAAGCTCGTGGAGTTTTCTCAAATTCACGTTGAGCTTCAAATCTTTTTTATGCGGGTCGCTGGCCAGAGGCTGGACATATTTCCAGGAGATCATCTTCTCTGGAACGTGGTAAGAAAATAAGAAATCGGTTAACGAATCTATGACTTTTATCCAGCCCAAGCGCCTGAAGACCCCTCTTATCCCGATATCCACATGGACAAGCCGTAGATCTCCATCTGCGACCAGAAGATGGATATCATTCACCCTCTCTATCTTCGCCCCGAATGTGTCCACGACCTGTTTATCGAACAGCTCTTCTCGAAGAAGAATTTCGCTTTCATTCACCACTAAAGGCTTTATCTTTTCCTCGGCTTCAGGCTTCAATTGAATCAAATGGCCGGTCAATTCCTCAACCTCAACCCAGTCCAATTCAAGCGGAATATGCTGCCTCTTCTTCCGGAGGCACAAGCTGGCCACTTTGGGAAACAGCTCTCCCAGCCTAACCTTCATGTCAGCCACTTTTCCCAGCGTTTCCCCTTCTGAATTGACGACAGAGCGGCCCAGAAGCTCAGAGAAAAATAAAAACATTTTCAAGCTGTTTTCCTGCATCTTATTCATTGTTCGATCGTTTATTTTTATTCTTCGCTTTTCTATTTATCTTTTAACTTATCTTAAAAAGTTTATAACACAGGTCAAATTATCTGTCAAAATTAAAAAATTTTCTTTTCCCTTTTGCTCAACCCTGGGCTGGATATCCTTTCTTTTGAACAGAAAATTTTTTTAAAAGCGCCATAGTTTTTGAGGAGACAATCGAAGGGAATTCTATTTGTTCTATTCTGCTCTTCTTTTAGAGGCTCTGTCCGCAATAGGGACAGAAGCTGAAATCAGGGTCAACGGTTCTTTGGCAGCGAGGACATCTCCTTTTGTGGGTCCCTAGCCCGGTCTCCATCCCTCCGCCTCTTTCATCAACAACGTTATGACAGTTTTCACAAATTAAAAATGGAATCCCTTTTTTGACAGGAAAGAGAGGAATGAAAAAGAGGTTCAAATAATGGTCAATCCTTTTGCGGTAGACCTTTATCTGGCGACAGACTGGACAGAGTCTTGCCTGCTCATCCACTATTTTAGTTTTTGGCTGAATCCCTCCGATAAAGAAAAACATCACCCTTTTCTTCTTTCAAATTCAGAAGAATTGAACCTTCACCTTACTTGCTCAGCCTTTCGCCGCAGTTTGGACACACTTTCCAACTTGTATCGACTGGCTTGTTGCAGCTAGGGCAGACAGCCTGCAGACGCGCTCCGCAGTTGGGGCAAAAAATAAAAGTCGCTTCCACGGTCTTTTGACAGCTCGGGCAGGTAGTTGTTTGAACGGCCTTTTTTGCCGGCAGACGCTCGGAGCGGATGATAAGATAAATCAACAACCCTATCAAATTGCCAATCAGCACCAGCAAGGCCCACAAGACTCCGTTCATGCCTCTCCTCTCTGCATCACGATAAACCCAAGCAATCACCATAATCCAGAGAGCCAAGAGCACCAAGGACATGAAAGAGACCGATACAAACCTGAAAAAAGCAAATGGTCCGTGTTCACTCCAGAGAAAGCCCGAGCTTGGAATACGGAAGATGTGGAAAACACCGGGAAAAATAGCAAAGGGGGCAAAAACCAAGGGCGTCACGGCAAAAACCAAGTAGAGGACGATTATCGCCAAAAGGATAAGCCCGATTGTCTTTCCTGTTGAAGTTGCCATTTTAAGCCTCCTTTTCCATGCCTGGGATAACCGAAAGGCATGAAATCAAATGTATAAAGCAACGCATTTTTTAGCCCGTTGAACCGAGCCTGAAGCTCTTATCTCCGGAACTAAATTTTCTTATCAAAATCGGCGCAAAGAAGAGCATTCCTGCGTTCTGAATCATTAGAGCCAGAATAACAGCTGTCTGGAGAGAAAGCGGCAGTTTCAAATCGAAATCCTTCAACAACACCAAAATTAAAATTGCTGTCAAAACAATGAGAGAAAAGAGTGCTGCCCAAATAAACTTGGGTATGGCCCTCAGATGATTCTGAGCGTTCTTCCTAGCCCCGAGCAAAGGCATCTGACCTAACGCAACCTGACACATCGACTGGGTTTTTTTCGCCAGCTCTGCAGAAAGGACAGGCCGGGGCATTCTCCTGAGATAGCCCCGGATCTTTCTCAAATCGTTTCGAAGGCTTGCACATTCGGCACAACGCTCGACATGCTCCTCGATGGCCGACAGCTTTTCTGCGCCCAGCTCATCCTCCCTGAAATCAATAATTAATCTCTCAATGTCTTTGCATTTCATTTTTTACACTCCCTATAAATGGACATCCTTCCTCTTTATAGTCTGAAAGCTTCTTGCGCAACCTCTTCATTGCCCGATGCATAAGTGTCTTGGCCGTGCCCAGAGGGATGCTGAGCATCTCACTGATTTCCGAATATTTAAAACCTTCAATTTCCTTGAGAACAAAGACACAGCGCTGTCTTCCTGGCAAGCCGGCCATGGCTCGGGCAATAGCCCTGCCCGCATCCGCACATTCTGACTCGTCTCTTGAAGATAATGTTTTATTTTCGAAAAAAGGCCTTTTGCTTTCATCAAGAAAGCCTCTTGATTCTTGTAAAAGAAAAAATCTTCTTATTCTCTTCTTGTGCAGAGCGTCCCGGTAGAGGTTGGCAGCGACAGTCATAGCCCAGGCCTTAAAATTTCTGACATTGATTTTGGACAGATTCTCGACGACTCGAAGCCATGTCTCTTGAAATAAATCCTCTGCTTCTCCCCTGTCTTGGGTCAGTCTCCAGGCAAAATCAAAGACCAGAGACTTGTATTGATGATAAAGGGCATCAAATATCTGGGAATCGGCCTCGTCCTTTCTTTTAATGGCCTTGCGGCTTCCGGCCTCCACAAAGTTCTCCTCGATTTTCAATATCTTAGACGTATAAGCGGGAAAAAGGTTCTAGTCAAGCCTTATTTCTTTCAAGTAAGCATCTTTTTAAGCATCTTTAGCCGCAGCGAATTCATATCGCCGATTTACGGATGCCTGCTTTAATGTATTGCTTAATGGCTGCAAATATTCATATAATTCATTCGGAAATCTTCCAGAATATTCAGGAAAGCAGAATCTTCAGACAATGATTTTCTCTTATGGCAACCATCGATTTTCTTGATGAATAAGGCATGACAAAGAAAAGGGCGAGGCGATGAATAAAAAGGTCAAATTTCGGGCGAAACCGGCCATTTTGGGTATTGCCCTCGGCTTTTACTCCGTCTTATTCTCTTGCTGCCGGCAGGAGAAATTTACCAGCTTTGTGGTCATAGCGGCTGATGATTCTGCCGAAGTGATTATTCACAAGGCAGCCAATGTGGCTCCTTCTGCGCGTCAACTTGCCTGGCAGGAGATGGAGCTCACCGCCTTTGCCCACTTCTCTATAAATACCTTCACCGACCGCGAATGGGGATTGGGCAAGGAAGACCCTCAACTTTTCAATCCCAGCCAGTTCGACGCAAGGCAGTGGGCAAAAGTTTTTAAGGATGCCGGGATGAAGATGATCATTCTTACCGCCAAGCATCATGACGGCTTTTGCCTCTGGCCGAGCAAATACACCAACCATTCGGTAAAGAGCAGCCCCTGGCAAAACGGAAAAGGCGATGTGGTCCGGGAGGTGGCAGAAGCCTGCCGGGAGTTCGGCCTGAAGCTCGGAATATACCTTTCGCCCTGGGACCGTCACCAGCCCTCATATGGCGATTCACCTCGCTACAATGAATTTTTCAAGAGCCAGCTGCGAGAGCTATTGACCAACTATGGAGAATTAGCAGAGGTCTGGTTTGACGGCGCCTGCGGCGAAGGGCCGAACGGCAAGCGCCAAGTCTACGACTGGCCAGGCTACTACAAAGTCATTCGTGAGCTGCAACCAGAGGCCGTCATCGCCATCATGGGGCCTGACGTGCGCTGGGTCGGGACCGAATCAGGATACGGCAGGGAAACAGAATGGAGCCCTATTCCCCTCGGCCTGCAGGCTCTGGCTGAGATGCCGGCAATCCTCAACCAGAAAGCTTTAGACGCTGCTTTCGTTCCTATGGATTTGACTCAAGCGGATCTGGGCGGCAGAGATAAAATTATTCACGCCTCTGCTCTCGCCTGGTACCCTTCAGAAGTGGACGTTTCCATTCGGCCGGGATGGTTTTACCACCAAAGCCAGGATGAGAAGCTAAAATCTCCTGAAAAGTTGTTTGATATCTATTTCAGCTCTGTCGGCCGGAATTCTGTTCTTCTTTTGAATGTTCCTCCTGATCGCCGCGGCCTGATCCATGAAAACGATATTCGAGTTCTGAGCGAATGGCGCAAAGCACTGGATGAGACTTTTCGCCTGAATTTAGCCAAAGGGGCTCAAGCTCATGCTTCGAATGCCGCTAAAGGACATTTGGCCCAGAAGACAATCGACGGCGATAAAAGAACATACTGGACTACAGAAGAAGGAAACGAGGCGGCAACGCTCGAGTATCGTTTAGCCCAGCCGTCGACCTTTGACATCTTGATGCTTCAAGAAAATATTCGTGTTGGACAGAGGGTTGAGCGTTTTGAGCTCGAGGCTTGGATAAACGGCCGCTGGGAAAAAGTAGCAGAAGGAACGACCATCGGCTACAAACGCTTGCTCCGCTTCCCGGCAACAACGACCGACCGCGTCCGTCTGTCCATAACCCAATCCAGGACAAATCCAACACTCATTCATTTTGGACTTTATAAAAAAACGGTTTTTTAAATAATAAGGACCTCTCTCAAGTTATGCGCATGAAGGATATGTGGCGTGCCGTTAAAAAACCTATTCGGAATGGCCCCGCTCCCAATCAGGTTTTTAACGCCGTTCCCTCGTCGCCCTTCTCGGCGGCTGCGCAGCTGCGTCGTTGGGGAATCCAAGGGGGTATGCCCTCTTGGTCGCAGGACACCTTAATGTGTCCGAGAAGGGGAGGCAGGGGGCGACGAGAAATCGGAGCGACCGTTGGAAAGGGGAATGCCGCATTCTCCCTCCAAGGTGTGAGGGGAAGGCTAAACCTTCAATGGTCGCTGCGGCCATTCTGAATAGGATGTTCATAAAACTCACACAAAATGAAAGAGAACAAATAAAAAAATTTGCAACAGAAGCAAAGCTAAAGACTGGGAGGTCAAATTGAGGATGGGCAGTCTAATCAAGCCATTCAAGCTTAGGTCAGCAATCATTTTTTTTATTTCTATTTCAATAATCTTATTGCTCATTCCAGCCAGCGCTCAGCCGCCTTTTCAAAAAGATGATAAGGGCATTGTCATTCCCTTGGAAGGCGCAAAGCTGAAAATCCAGGTCTATGCGCCGAATATCATCGTTGTCCTTTACACACCCAACGATGCCGTGCGGCTTGCCAAGAGCCTCGTCGTGGAAAAAACGCCGAAAGATTCGCAGTGGAAAGCCCGAGAAGAGGGAGAAGAGATATTGATCAAAACCTCAAATCTTCTGCTTGATATCAATGCCAAGACAGGCGCAATCCGATTCATGGACAAGGCC
Organism: uncultured Eubacteriales bacterium; assembly: GCA_964526905.1. Lineage (GTDB taxonomy): Bacteria > Acidobacteriota > Aminicenantia > Aminicenantales > Aminicenantaceae > CAZGMN01. The sequence continues at coordinate 25,144 of CAZGMN010000003.1, read as the reverse complement.
GGCAAGGTCCTTTTACGCGAGGCGCCAAACATTCCCCGAACCATGACCAAGGCTCAGGTCATGGGCGAGGAAACATGGCATGCGCTCCAGCGCTTTGTTTTGACTCCGGATGAAGGCCTTTACGGCCTGGGACAGCATCAGGACGGCTGGATGAACTACAGGGGCAAGGATGTCATTCTGGTTCAAACCAATCCTGTTGCCGTCAATCCTTTCCTCATCTCCACCAACGGCTACGGGATTCTCTGGGATAATTATTCGAAAACTCTCTTTCACGACAGCGAGGAGGGCATGTCCTTCTGGTCTGAAGTTGCCGAGGCTATCGATTATTATTTTATCGCCGGCAGGACAATGGACGAGGTCATTGCCGGCTACAGGGAGATAACCGGACAGGCTCCTCTTTTCGGAAAATGGGCTTACGGCTACTGGCAGAGCAAGGAGCGCTATCTGGATGCAGACGATATCCTGAGCGCGGCCAAAGAATACAGGCAGAGAAAAATTCCTATCGACAACATCGTCCAGGACTGGCGCTACTGGGGAGAGAATAGCGACTGGAGCTCGATGCGCTTCGAGAGCAAAGTCTATCCTGACCCGGAGGGGACAATCTCTTCGCTCCACAAAGATTATCACCTCCACTATATGATTTCCATCTGGCCTGCTCTTGGGGTAAAGACCGATATCTATAAGGAGATGAAGGAAAAGGGCCATCTCTATCCTCCCCGGCACTGGACTTCAGGATATGTCTACGACGCCTATAGCCGCGAAGCCCGCGATATCTACTGGCGTTATGTCAAAGAGGGTCTTGTCGCCAAAGGAGCTGACGCTTTGTGGATGGATGCCACTGAGCCAGAGCTTGGAGACCAGCACACTCCTGAAATCTCGGAAAAGCTCATCAAGGAGTTCGGAACGACAGAACTGGGCACCATGGCCAGATATCTGAATACCTACTCCTTGATGACAACAAGAGGAATCTATGAAGGCTTCAGGAAGGATTTTCCTCAGAAAAGGGTCTTCATTCTAACCCGATCGGCCTTTTCCGGGCAGCAGAGGTATGCAGCCGCAACCTGGTCGGGTGACATCTCTGCCAACTGGGATGTCCTCCGCAAACAGGTCTCGGCAGGAATGAACTTCTGCATGGCAGGAATTCCTTATTGGACGCACGACATCGGCGCCTTTTTTCCCAACTCGCGAGGAGGCCTCTACCCATTAGGATGCAAAGACCCCGCTTATCAGGAACTCTACGTGCGCTGGTTTCAATTCGGAGCCTTCACTCCCATTTTTCGCTCCCATGGCACAGGCACGCCCAGGGAAGTCTGGCGCTTCGGCGAACCCGGCCATTGGGCTTATGACGCCCTGGTTAAATTCGATAATCTCCGCTACCGCCTCCTCCCCTACATCTACTCGCTGGCCTGGAAGGTGACCAGCCAGGCCTATACCATCATGCGCGGCCTGCCGATGGATTTTACGGCTGATAAAAATACCTATGGAATCGATAATGAGTACATGTTCGGCCCCTCGCTCCTCGTCACTCCAGTGACCGAAGAGATGCATCATAAAGTCAAGAAATCAGGAGAATGCATTCCCTCTAAAAAATTGGTTGCTCCTCAAGCAGAGTCAGGAATCCCTCTTCCTGAATATATCAAGGAAGTCGATTTTGAAGAAAATGAGGAGGAGGCAATAAAATCAATTAATGTCTATCTGCCGCAAGGATCTGGCTGGTACGACTTCTGGAGCGGTGATTTTTATGAAGGCGGGCAAGAAGTGAGAAAGGAAACGCCCATCGACATCATGCCTCTTTATGCAAAAGCCGGCTCCATCCTTCCCCTCGGCCCTTTTAAACAATATTCAACAGAAAAGCCCGAAGACCCTCTTGAGCTCAGGATTTATAGCGGAGCTGACGCCGAATTCACGCTCTACGAGGATGAGAACGACAATTACAATTATGAAAAAGGGATTTACGCCACTACTCCCTTTAAATGGACTGAAAAATCCAGGACATTGACCATCGGCAAGAGAGAGGGAAGCTTTCCCGGCATGCTGCAGAAGAGGACTTTCCACATTGTCTGGGTCAAAAAAAATCACGGAGTCGGGCTGGAAGTCACAGCGGATGTCGACCAGACCGTCGTCTATTCGGGGAAAACAATAAAAATAAGGAGGTAGCCTTGGATAAAAAGAAAAGCTTTATCCATCCCTATATCCCGAATTCTGTTCCTGAGGTTAAAGAAGAAATGCTCAAGGAGATTGGAGTGAAGGATGCCGACGAGCTCTATGATGACCTTCCTGAAAAATTGCGCTTGAGGAGAAGGCTCAACCTGCCTCAGCCTCTGCTTTCCGAGCTCGAGCTGAAACGCCATGTGGAGAAAATACTCGCTAAGAATAAATCCTGCGAGGACTGCATCAGCTTCTTAGGCGGCGGCTGCGCTCATCATTATGTGCCGGCCGTCTGCGATGAGATCACACACCGCTCTGAATTCCTCACGGCCTACGCCGGCGAGCCTTATGAAGACGCAGGACGTTTCCAAGCCCTCTTTGAGTACGAAAGCCTGATGGCAGAGCTTCTTGACTTTGACGTGGTCAATGTCCCCACTTATGACTGGGGACAGGCCGCAAGCACTTCGCTGCGCATGGCCGGAAGAATCACCGGGCGCAAAAGAGTTCTCGTCTCCGACACGATCTCGCCTGACAGGCTTTCGATCGTCAGGAATTATTGCCATCCGCTGCTCGCAGTCGACTTGATCGGCCACCATCCTCACACGGGACTGATGAACCTCGAAGACCTCGAATCGAAGATTTCGCCGGATGTGGCTGCTGTCTATTTTGAGAATCCATCTTTTCTTGGCTTCATTGAAACACAAGGACAGAGCATCGCCGATACAGCCCATTCGCACGGCTCGCTTTCCGTTGTCGGCGTTGACCCCATCTCTCTCGGCGTTTTAAAGCCTCCAAGCCATTACGGCGCCGACATCGCCTGCGGCGATATCCAGGGTCTGGGAAACCACATGTACTACGGAGGCTCTCTCGGCGGCTTCATCGCCAGCCGCGACGAAGAGAGATTCGTGATGGAATATCCCTCGCGGCTTTTCGGCATCGCCAAGACTTCAGTGGAAGGAGAATGGGGTTTTGGCGACGTGGCCTACATGCGGACATCCTTCGGGGGAAGGGAAAAAGGAAAAGAATTTGTCGGCACGGCTGCGGCCTTGTACGGAATTTCCGCCGCTGTCTACCTGTCTTTGATGGGGCCGCAAGGAATGGCTGAGCTGGGAGAGCACATCCTCCAGAAGTCACAATACGCCATGAAGAGGCTTGGAGAAATTCAGGGAGTTCGCCTTCGTTTTCAGTCCTCTCACTTCAAAGAGTTTGTTGTTGATTTCAGCTCGACAGGAAAGCCGGTGGGGGAGATCAATCACTGGCTTCTCCATAAAGGTATCTTCGGCGGAAAAGACCTGTCGCGCGAATTCCCTGAGCTCCAGAATTGCGCACTCTACTGCGTGACAGAGATGGTGACCAAAAAGGAGATCGATACCCTGGTCATCGTTCTTAAAGACATCTTGAGCCGGAGATAAGGAGGAAAGGCAATGGAAATTCAAAAAAACAGCAAACTAAGAAACTTCCATCAAGCCAAGTGGGATGAAGAAGTCATTTTTGAATTGAGCACCAAGGGCGAACGCGGCATCCTCGTTCCTGAGGTCGAGCCTGAGATTAAAAAAATAGCCGGCGACGGCGTCTCCTCCTTGCCGGAAAATATGATGAGAAAAGAGCCCCCGGCCCTCCCGGAAGTGGCTCAAATGAGAGTTCTGAAGCACTTTCTCCGCCTCTCCCAGCAAAACCTGGGAGCAGACCTCAATATCGATATCGGACAGGGCACGTGCACAGTCAAATACAATCCAAAGGTCAACGAGACTCTTGCTTCATCCAAAAGGGCATCAGCTTTACACCCCTATCAGGATGAGGGCACAGTCCAGGGAGCACTTCAAATCATGTACGAGATGGACCTCTTCTTCCGTGAAATCTCCGGACTCGACCGCTTCAGCTTGCAGCCAAGCTCTGGTTCCCATGCCATCATGACCATGGCTTCGATCATTCGAAAATACCATGAATCAAGAGGCGAGGGAAGCGAGAGGGATGAAATCATCACCACCATCTTCTCCCATCCTTCGGATGCGGCAGCAGCGGCTGTCAAAGGATACAAGGTCGTCACCATCTATTTCAATAAGGAGGGATTGCCCGATATCAAGGCGCTGAAGAAAGCCGTCTCCAGGCGAACGGCAGGGCTGTTCATCACCAATCCCGAAGACACTGGAATCTTCAACCCGAAGATTTCCGAATTTACCAGAATCGTCCATGAGGCCGGGGGCTTGTGCGGCTACGACCAGGCCAATGCCAACGGCATTCTGGGAATCACCAGAGCCAAGGAAGCTGGATTTGACCTCTGCTTCTTTAACCTTCATAAAACATTCGGGGCCCCTCATGGCTGCGGCGGCCCAGCCTCAGGCGTTCTGGGAGTGACAAAAGAACTCGTTGATTATCTTCCTATTCCCGTTGTGGACTTCGACGGCTCAAAATATTATCTCAATGACAGCCTTCCCAAAACAATCGGCAAGGTGAGGTCGTTCTACGGCCCCTTTCCGGTTATCTTGAAATCCTATGCCTGGATGATGAGCCTTGGAGCCGAAGGATTGAAAGAAGTGGCGAAGACGGCCGTCCTGAACAACAATTATCTCCTCAAAAAAATTACAAAAATCAAAGGAGCGGCCGCTCCTTTCAAAGCCGGAAAGCACAGAATCGAGCAGGTGAGGTACAGCTGGGAAGAGCTCTGCAAAGAAACCGGAGTCGACACGCACCAGATTGCCTTCAGAATGGCTGATTTTGGCTTTCATCTCTGGTCGAGCCACCATCCTTTTCTTGTGCCTCAACCCTTCACCATCGAGCCGACAGAATCTTATTCTAAGAAAGAGCTGGATGAGTACTTGAATGGGCTGAGGCATGTCGCCGAAGAGGCGCGGAAAGAGCCAGAGACAGTCAAGAATGCGCCTCATCGCAGCGTCGTCCACAAGATTGACGAAAGCACGTTCGATGACCCGAAGAAATGGGCGATAACCTGGAGAGCCTATTTAAAGAAACACGGCAAGCCAATAAAGTGAAAGATGAAATGAACCAGGCTGCGTGCTTCGAAAATACGCAGGCTTTGCCGAAGCGAGGCGAAGGCAGAGCGGCTCGAAAGCACGCCCTAAGCGACATGGTCTCGAGAAATCCGGCTCGATCCATATATATAAGGAGAGTGAGATGAACAAAATGAAAATGTCTTTAGCGCTATTATCACTTGAAGGCAAGGTGGCGCTTGTCACTGGTGCAGCCTCCGGCATCGGCCGCGGCGTCGCCAATCTCCTGGCAGAGATGGGCGCAGCCGTGGCTTTGCTCGATATCAATGAAGAGAAAGGGATTGAAGCCGCGGCTGAAATCAAGGCTAACGGCGGAAAGGCAAAATTCATCAAATGCGATGTGGGCTCGAATGAAGACTGCAAGAAAGCCGCAGAAAAATCAATCAAGGAATTTAGCAAAATCGATATCCTCTGCAACAACGCCGGCGTCATCATCAGAAAAAACTGCGTCAACTTAGAGGAGGAAGAGTGGGACCAGGCCCTTTGTGTCAATTTAAAGAGTATCTATCTCCTCTCCCGTTATGTCCTTCCTCACATGATTCAGAACGGAGGAGGAAGCATCATCAACATCGGCTCTGGCTGGTCGCTGAAAGGAGGGCCTGAGGCTGCTTCCTATTGTGCTTCCAAAGCCGGCGCCCTCAACCTCACCCGGGCCATGGCCATCGACTTCGGTAAATACAACATTCGCGTCAACTGTGTCTGCCCGGGCGATGTCGATACACCCCTGCTCCGCAATGAATGCGCTCAGCTCGGCCTCAACCAAGAAGATTTTTTGAAGGAAGCAGCCAAGAGGCCGATTGCCCGGCTCGGCACTCCGCAAGATGTGGCCAACGCTGCTCTCTTCTTTGCCAGTGAGATGTCGAAGTGGGTCACAGGAGCTCAGCTGGTCGTCGACGGAGGCGGGCTGGCCTGAAAACTTAGATAATGAATCTCTTGGCATTACAAATTGACCTCTTTTTTTCGCCGTGATATAAGCTTGAGGAGAAAGAGCATCCTGTGGCAAGTAAACGAAAAGCGCAGTGGCCATCAGCGACTCAAAAAGCAAGTTCACATCCGCAATTGACGTCGAGAGATTTAGTCAAGAAGACCTTGGAATTTGCCAGGCCGGAGAGAATTCCGCGTCAGCTCTGGTTTTTGCCCTGGGCCGAAAAGAATTATTCCAGCCAGCTTCGAGCCATTCAAAAAAAATTTCCTGATGACATTGTCACCGCCCCTCGAATGATTGGAAACCGGGACTTAACCGATTCTCCTCAGCGCTATCAAAAAGGAGTTTATATCGACGAGTGGGGCTGTAGGTTTGAAAATGTGCAGAGCGGGACAATCGGCATTGTCAACAAGCCGCTCCTTGAAAATTGGCAGGACCTTGAAAAGCTCAAAACCCCTGACGAATACCTGAAACTGAACAGAGAGGAAATCAACCGCTTTTGCCATGCCGAGAAACGATTCGTTCTGGCCGGAACCTGGATCAGGCCTTTTGAGAGGCTCCAGTTTATTCGGACGACGATGAACCTGCTCCTCGACCTCGCCGAGCAGCCTCCAGAGCTCTTTGAGCTCATTCGCCGTATGCATCAATTCTACATCAAAGAAGCTGAGGCCTGGGCCCGGACCGACGTTGATGCCCTGACTCTCATGGACGACTGGGGGACGCAGAAGGGAATGATTGTCTCCCCAGAGCTCTGGCGGAAGCTCTTTAAACCCTTATACAAGGATTATTTGGAAATTGCCCGCCATTATAAAAAATATGTCTTCTTCCACTCGGACGGCTGTATCGTTGATATCATCCCTGAGCTGATTGAGGTCGGCGTCCATGCCCTCAATTCTCAATTATTCTGCATGGGAGTGAAATCGCTCGGCGAAAAATTCAGAGGGAAAATCACTTTCTGGGGCGAGATCGACCGCCAGCACATTCTGGCCTTTGGCTGCCGCGATGACGTCCGCCGCGCAGTTAAAGAGGTTCACACTCATCTTTATTCTGATGGAGGCGTTATCGCCCAATGCGAGTTTGGGCCTGGCGCCAAGCCGGAGAATATCGAGGCGGTTTTTCAGACTTGGTCCGAGATTGAGAAAGGAACGAAGGAGTGAAAAAACGAGATACGCATTAACAAAAAAAAGAGTTTATTCGAGCCATAAGAATTTTCTGTTCTTTTTTTTGGCAACATCTCTTTTTCTGGCGCTTGGAATATTATTCTCCGCCTGCCAGGGCTCAGGAGGAAAGGCTCAGGAAGAGGAAAAAAAGCTGACGATCGCCGTCATTCCCATGGGAACCACCCATGAATTCTGGAAAGCCATTCATGCCGGCGCGCTGACTGCCTCGAGAGAGCTCGGAGTCGAGATCATCTGGAAGGGGCCTCTCAAGGAAGACGACCGGAATGAGCAGGTTCAAATCGTCGAGACCATGGCCGATACAGGCGTCAGCGCCCTGGTTCTCTCGCCCATCGATGACCGGGCGCTCGTCCGTCCTGTGGTTGAGGCCAAAAGGCTCGGCATTCCAACCATCATCTTCAACTCGGCGCTTCAGGGAGACCATCACCTTGCCTATATCTCCACAGACAACTATAAAGGCGGAGTGCTTGCCGCGGATTATATCGGCTCTCTTCTCAAAGGAAGAGGAAACTTGATTCTTATTCGGGTCAAGGAGGGCGTTGAGGGGAGCACAAAACGCGAAGAAGGCTTTCTGCAGACAATCCGTTCGAAATTCCCTCAGGTCAAGATCCTTTCCGACAACCAGTATGCCGGCACAAGCACCGAAACGGCCTACCAGACAACCGAAAACCTTCTGGCCAGGTTCAGCGAAGTCGAAGCGATTTTCACCCCAAACGAATCCACAACCTTCGGCTGCATGAGAGCTCTTCAAGACCACGGCCTTGCCGGAAAAGTCATCCATATCGGCTTTGACACTTCAAAAAAGCTCATCGAGGCTCTGGAGAAAAGAGAAATCCTGGGGCTTATCCTTCAGGATCCTTTCCAGATGGGTTACAAGAGTCTGCAGATAGCCGTTTCCTGCTTAAAAGGGAAAGCCTACGAAAAATACATCGACACCGGCGTCGTCTTAGCCACTCCAGAAAATATGAATGAGCCGGGAATTAAAAAGCTCCTGACTCCAGACCTTTCCATTCTGGACAAATGACAAGAGTCAACAAAATAAAGCGAGGAAAAAATGGAACGATTAGCGTTAACTCTTCTGACGGCATTCCTGGGCTTCGCCTTAGCAACAATGAGCGAAGGCCAAAGGGATAAAGGCCCTGGCGCAAGCGACGACTTGCTCAAAGGCGGAAGACTCCATATCATCTCCTCCAGCCACCAGGATATTGCCTGGATGAACAGCCCCCAGGCCTGCAGGGAATACCGCGATACCCATTGCATCACTCCGGCGCTGGAGATGATGGCCAAGACCGCTGACTACTGTTTTATCATGGAAAACATGCTCAATCTGATGGAGTATCTCGAGCGTCATCCTGAGCGGAAAGATGAAATCCTGCGCTTCACCAAAGAGGGCCGATTGGAGTGGGGCGCGAGTTTTAACCAGCCTTATGAATCACTCCTCAGCGGCGAACAGCTCGTGCGTCAGACTTACTTCGGACGGAAATGGCTGAAGACAAGCTTCCCGGGCTGCGATGCCAGAGTCTACTTCAACCCCGATGTCCCGGGAAGAGCTCTCCAGATGCAGCAGATTCTGAGCAAGGCCGGAATTCCTTACATGGTTATCAGCCGCTACCACGAAGGTCTTTACCGCTGGCAAAGCCCTGATGGTTCGTCTGTCATCGCCTATTCCCCCGGACACTATACAAACTCTTCCTCCATCCTGAATGCTGCGCCTGCCGATGGAGCCAAGCTCCTTTCTGAAAAACTCGCCCAGTGGAATTCTTACTATCAAAGCCGGAGGATTCCCCCCGAATTTCCTCTGCTCAATTCTTTTGACTTTTCGAGGCCAACAGACTTCAGCGCTTTGATCAACTTCTGGAATGGAAAACACAAGGCGAGCGACGGAAAATCATTATCAAAAATTCAATATTCATCATCCAGACAATTCTTTGATGCCGTCTCCAAAGGCAATCCTGATTTTGTCGAAATTTGCGGAGAAAGGCCAAACCTCTGGCTCTACATCCACGGCCCAACCCATCACTGGGCTATCTCTGCCCAGCGCGAAGCAGGTGTGGTGCTTCCTGCCGCCGAAATCTTCAGCACCGTCAGCTCGCTGCTTGGCGGCAGTTTCGAAAACTATCCATCGCCTGCTCTGGAGGAGGTATGGATGGCAGCCATCTATCCTGACCACGGCTGGGGCGGAAAAGAGGGGCAGGTCACAGACCAACTCTTCAGGAAAAAGTGTGAGTTTGCCCGCGATACGGGTCGAGAAATATTGGCCTCTGCCCTTGAATCCATTGCCGCCAAAGTCAAATCGTCTTCCCAAGGAATTCCAATTGTCGTATTTAACTCCCTCTCCTGGAAGAGAAGCGACCCGGTCGTCTTCACGGTCAAGCTCCAATCACCGAATTTTCTCATCCAGGACTCTCAGGGCAAATCCGTCCCCTATCAGGTTCTTCCAACAGCCTCCGACCAGGAGCCCGGCGAAATTCGCATCGAATTCATTGCCCGCGATATACCTTCGCTCGGCTATAAGACTTTTTATCTTGTCGAAGACAAAAGACCACAAGCTGCAAGGCCTGAAGTGCAATCTCCGCAGGCTGCAAGAACCGAGGCGATACTTGCGGCAGATGTTTATGAAAACAATTTCTATCGTATCGAGCTTGCAGCCGGCGGCGTGAAGAGCATCTTTGACAAGTCGCTCAAGGTTGATGTTCTGAACAGCGAGAAATTCCTCGGCTTTGAAATCTTCACTATGCAGTCAGTGGGCAACGGCGCAGGCGAGTTTGGAAGAGTTCAGCAGCCGACGATGAAAGGCTTTGACAAGCTCAGCGCTCATAAAACCCTGTGGAAATTTGAGCCCTCAGAATCAGGGCCGGTCAAGGCCGTCTTCAGCCTGAAGCAAAGGCTTTCAGACTGCTACATCAAAGAGAAACTCATCATCTATCAAGAGCTCAAGCGGATTGACTGTGAAGTTTCGATTCTGGACTGGGACGGGACACCCTACAGGGAGTTTCGCCTGGCTTTGCCTGTCCGGGCAGAAGGAAGCAGAGTTGCCTATCAAGTGCCGATGGGTGTGGTCGAGGTTGGAAAGAGCGAGATTGAAGGCAGAGGCGGGCATGCCTACGGTGACTTGAATTATGATGAGCTCTGCTCTCAGATTCGGCCGCGGGAAGTTCAGAATTTCCTGAATGTCAGCGACGGCCATCTCGGCCTGACCATGAGCACCAGCGTCGCCGTCAACGACTATCAGGATCCGACAGAAAATGCGGCTTCATATCCTGTTCTCCAGGCCGTGTTGTTGGCCTCCCGCCGCTCCTGCCACGGTGAGGGAAACTGGTATCTTCAGGAAGGCGACCATCTTTATCGCTTCTCAATCTTCTCGCATTCTCCTGGCGTCGAAAACGGCTATCGCCTGGGAATCCAGGCCAATAGCCCGCTTCTTGCGGTCGCAGCCCCGGCTGCGGCGAGCGGAGCTCACTTGCCCGCTGAAATGAGCTTCTTCAGCGTCTCAGAAGAAAATGTTCTGGTCAGCACTATAAAAAAATGTGAGGACGACGATTCGGTGATTGTCCGCTGCTTTGATATCGAGGGAAAGGATTCTGAAGCTCAGCTCAGCCTTTTCTTTCCTGTGGAGAAAGCCGAATTAGTCAACATCATCGAGGAAGAAGGCCAATCTATTCCTTCCCAGAAAAACAGCCTGAAAATAAGAGTCGGCCATCACGCCATCGAAACCCTGAAGCTTCATCCCCGCTTGAGCGGAAAATAGTGGGAAGGCTGCTCAGCTCAGAACTTAATTCTTATACCCAATTTTAAAGAAACGCCAGAAAAACCGGCTTCGAATTTCCTGACATTTTGGATATCGGGGTCTACCTCTACCGGCTCTTCTGCTGATATCTGATTCTGCGGATAATACTCATCCAAATCGGCATGGTAGACTTCAAAATTCCACATCGTCCCCGAGACTTTAGCTGCATCCCCATCAATGTTATTATAGCTGCTGTCTCCTTTCCAATTATTCAACTTACAGAACCTCCCCCTCGCTTCTATAAAAAAGATAAGATGCGAACCAAGGTCGAATTCATAGCCGAACCCGCCATGGTATCCGATGCCTTGATCCCTAATATCCACTTCATAAGTCCCCCAGTACGGATTCTCCCCTGCCTGATGGAAGTCCAGAGCAAAAGTCGATGTCGATTTAGCAAAATAATAGCCAACACCCGCTTTAAAAAAGAGCTTCATCGAGGGCAATATATTGTAAAAATAATAAACGCTCAATTGAACAGGAAGCGCGGTTATTGCCGGGTCGTAAGACTCATTATAAATTTCAGTTTCGCCATCAAGAAGTCTTGTCTCACCTTTTACGCTCCGCTGGATATAGCCGGCTCCGACAGAGAACGCAAAATTATTAAAAACATCCAGCATGAGCTCGCCTTCAAGGTCAATTCCGGCTCCGAGATTCTTGATTTTTCCTTCTCTTTTTATTCTGTCTTCCTCTCCCAACGCCTGATTCAATTCCTTCGCATAGGCATCAAGGTAATCATTCCGGCCCTGGCCAAAGCTGTTGAGGTCTCCAATTTTTGCCATGCCGTATTCGCCGCTCAGCTTAAGACTCCATCCTTTGATCAGGCCTTTGGCTTGGACGCTTCCGGTCAGGAAAAAGAGAACACATAACACGAGCAATAAAATTGCCAATCCTTTTCTCATTCTGTTTACCTCCAATTAGGCTTTAATCATAATGACCGCTATTAGTTACAGCAATAAATATGCCAACATAAATTATTAGAGAGTAATGACAGAAAAGAAATTTAAAAAAGTGTCCTCTGGCAATACAACGAGTGTTCACAAACGAACAGCATCGCCAAAGTCGGACTCTAAGTAATCTTCAGGGATTTAGCCTCCAGAAGAAGAAGTTGAGCACAGCCGCAAAACTAACCCAGAGGACGTAAGGAATCATCAAGACAGCAGCAACCGAAGAGACTCTGAAAAAGACAACAATGGTCAAGACAATCGCCACCCAGAGCAAGACGATATCGACCAGGGCCGCCAAGGGAGATTGAAGGCCGAAGAATAGGATCGACCAGAGGATATTGAGCCCAAGCTGAACGGCGAAGAGGATGAGTGCTGTTCTTACGTTTTGACCCTTGGACAGCGCGCGCCAGACAAGATAAAGGGAAATCCCCATCAGGACAAAGAGAGTGATCCAAACCGGGGAGAATACCCAGTTGGGAGGGGCAAAAGACGGCCTTTTCAGGCTCGCGTACCAGGTCGGAATCGACCGAGAAGTAAACAACGAGCCGATAAAGCCGGCGGCCTGGCAGATGACGATGCTCAGGATGAGTTTTATTAAATCGCCCTTATTCATTTTTGTTCCATCCCTTGAACGATATTATGTCGAAGAAACACAATTTTTTTCAGCAGAGAACCCGCACCGAGTTCCCTTGAGAAAGCTTGGTATTATTTTTTTCACAGGGATTATATAAAAATAATGGCCGATAATCCAGAGTCTCATTAAAATTGCAAGCATCCAGAATCCGGATGTTCGGTTTTTTGCGGTCAAGGTTGGGCAGATGAGTCGACCGTAAAAAAGGTTTGAAAAAAAGAAACATTAAAGGCATAATTTCCTTCTGATTCTTTAAAGAGGTGAGGTGGCAAGATGAATATCATCAGCAGACTCTTCGGAAAATCCCCTTTCGAGCCTCTCTACCAGCATATGCTGAAAGTGAAAGAGTGTGTGGACTTGGTCGGGCCGCTCATCGACGCTCTTATTGCAGGAGACCGGAAGAAGCTGGAGGAGATCGCCGAGAAAATCTTCAAGGCTGAACACGATTCAGACTTGGTCAAAAAAGAAATCAGAAACAACCTGCCCAGAGGAATATTCCTCCCAGTCGATAGAGGCGACATCCTGAGTTTTCTCAAAGAGCAGGACAAAATCGCCGACTCTGCAGAGGATCTGGCGGTTCTGGTGACATTAAGGGAAATGAAAGTGCCCGATGAATTGAAGGATGAATTGAAAGAACTTGCCGACAAAGTTCTTCTCACCGGCGAAACGGCGATGAAAGTCTCGAGTGAGATTAAAATCTTGGCCGAGACATCATTCGGCGGGAGTGAAGCAAAAAAAGTCATGGATATCATCGAGCAGCTCAAGAAAGAAGAGCATGAAACAGACATGGCACAGATGAGACTGGCTAAGAAGCTTTTTTCCATCGAGAAGAAATTGGACCCAATCTCGGTGATGATGTGGTTGCAGATTTTTAGGGAGCTGGGAACGCTTGCCAATCATGCAGAAAACGTGGGTGACCGGCTGAGGGTGATGCTCCACAAGTCTTGAGGCAGGCTGAGTAAAGCTTCTTTAATCTTTTCAAGGAGGACAAAGACGAAGAAAATTATGGACTGCCCAAGGAAGCACTGAAACGAGATGGACCTTAATCTTGCTGTCTTTGTCTTTGCTCTCGTCGCCGGACTCTACAGCGCGATCAATATCGGGGCTAACGATGTCGCCAACGCCATGGCCACATCTGTGGCGTCCGGGACTCTGACAATAAAAAAAGCAGTTGTGGTTGCCGCCTGCTGCGATTTCCTTGGAGCACTACTCGTCGGGTCTCATGTGGCCAATACAATTCGAAAAGATATCATCGACCCCATTCATTTTGCTGATAAGCCGACCCTGCTTATGCTCGGCATGCTGGCCGCTATCCTCGGCTCCGCCCTTTGGGTGAACATAGCAACCTCCTTAAAGCTTCCGGTTTCGACGACCCATGCTATTGTCGGAGGAGTGTTAGGTTTCGGCTTAATCAGCGTCGGCTTTTCAGGAATAAGCTGGAAAGAGATTGTCTTTATCGTCCTCAGCTGGATTATCTCTCCTATCTTCGGCGGGATGATCTCTTTTACAATTTTTTCCATCATTAAAAAATCTATCCTGAGTTCGCCCAGGCCGATTGAACAGATAAAAAAGGTTGGCCCTTTTTTCGTCGGAGCAGTGTTCTTTACCCTCTCTCTGGCTACAATCTATCAAGGCTTGGAAAACTTGCATCTCAACCTGCCTTTTTTCAGGGCGTTCTTTATCTCTCTCGGTGTAGGGTCTGCCGGCTTCTTGACCGCATTTGTTCTTCTCAGAAGATACAGGGAAAAGGAAACCGACCCCTATTTCCAGGTTGAGAGGATGTCAAGCTCATTGCAGGTCCTCTCTGCCAGTTTCGAAGCGTTCTCCCACGGCGCCAACGATGTGGCTAATGCCATCGGTCCTTTAGCGGCAATTGTCGTCATTTACCAAACTCATCGGGTCGAGATGAAAGTCGGAATCCCTGTCTGGCTGCTGGCCTTGGGCGGACTGGGAATTGCCTTTGGGACTTACATCTGGGGACGAGGCGTAATGGAGACTGTCGGAAAAAAAATCACTTCCATCACTCCCACCCGTGGCTTTGCGGCAGAGTTTGGCACAGCTACCACTGTCCTTCTCTGCTCTCGCCTTGGCCTGCCGGTCTCAACAACCCATGTCTGTGTGGGAAATGTCATGGGAGTTGGATTGGCTCGAGGCATCTCGGCCATTGATTTAAGTGTCATTAAAAGAATCTTCTCAGCCTGGCTTATCAGCCTTCCTGCCGCAGCGCTCTTTTCTATCATCTTTTACCTTGTCTTTGTAGCCATTCTTATCTAAACATTAGCCATTCATCCTTGTCTTCTGCTTCTTGCTCATTAGATGAATGCGCATCGATAAAGCTGTGGGTGTCAGTTGGCCTTGAAACTATTGGATCTCTTCTAAGTTGTGCGGCTGAGGGGGCATTCCGAGAAAACTTTTCTTTTTTTACTTTCCAAGCTCAGCGAGTCTTTTCCTGGCGTCCTCGACCTCGGCAAAACCAAGGTCTGAGTCTTTCCAGAGCTTGAGGAACTTTTGGTAATGCTCGATGGCTTTTGAATAATTCTTTTTCTCCAGCTCAATGAGACCAAGGAGATGATGGTAAAGCCTCATTTCCTTTTTGTTCGCACCCTTTTCCACCAATTCCTTGAGATCGTTTGCCGCTTTCTGTGCGTCTCCGATTGAATTCATCGCAAGAAAGGCCCGGCCTTTATAATACAGCGTGCGCCTCTGCCACCTCAGGTCATCATCCGAGTCTTGAGCGATTTTCCAGGCCACATCACACTCTTTCAAAACATCTGCCGGACGCCCGGACTGGAGATAATTGTAGGCCAACATCAAATGAAAGCAGACTTTCCACCAGTCCTCACCGAGCTTTTCAGGCCGGGCCTTAGACTGGGCGGAGAGAGGGCAGGAAGACGAAGAGGAGAATGAACAACGTTCCCAAGGCTGATGGAGTAAACCTTGAGCGTTTCTCTTCCGCATCGCCAATCGCGTTTTGCACCCTTTTTTATCAATATATGTCAATACTGGAGGCTGGAAATCTTTTTATAATCACCTCGGTCTCCACCGTGAAAAATTGGTAATTGGAATAGGTAATGGTGAGTTTGGACCTATTGTATTTCCAAATTTGCCTGCTATCAGTATAGTTCTCGGATATTGAACACAGACTGGGAAAGCGAATGCCATTCTTCGCGAAGGCAAATTCCGTGGCGATTGTAATTTCAGGAACAAGATCGGACTTCTCGGCCGAGGCTCTGATCTCTTCATAATCCTTCATAGATTTTTGGCTGTACTCGATTTTCAGAACGCTGAAATCACTCTTCCTTACCCAGGCTTTTCCATAGAGGTTTTCGAATTCAAGCCCCGGTTTGGGTCTCACCTCGATGACCACAGCCTTCTCTCCATGAATCTTGTCTTCCCCTTCGATTCTATAATCGAAGAATTGTTGCCAATAGCTGCTGAAGAGAGCGATCGGTCCGGCAATCAAATGGTGATAAGGCGTTCTTTTGACCTTGAGCGGAGCATTCGGGTCATTCCTCTTTTTTCCGTTTTCCTCAATGAGAATCCTTTTCTCGCGAATCTCCCCTCCCTTTCGAACGAGTTGATAATCATAGACAAACCTATTCTTTTCGACTTGACCCTTAAAATTATAGCCGCCAGGCTTGACGATTTTGGCCGGCGTATTAATCGTTTCCTCAACCTCTTCGTCGCATCTATAAAACAGAGCAGAGTCGCCGAATTTATCGCAATACTGAGCCAAATGAAGGAAAATATCTTCAAGAGGTATGTTTTCAGGCCAGCTGCCCTTTCCGTATGGAGTCGAAAGATTTGGTTCATGACCCATCAGCCAAAATTGAGAAACAAAAAGAACAAGTATGCTGGTAATAACTCCTTTGATTCCCACTTAATCTCCTTGTTTTGACCTGAAGATTATATCAAATTATTTTTTTATTTTATCACCCATCAATAGTCATTACAAACCAAATACGATGCTCCACTTGAAAACGTTTAATAAAATAATAGGCACATTTCCAGAAATAAAGATGTATGGATGTTAACGATTCTGCCAAGGCTATTTCTTGAGGATAGATTGCATAATCTGCGGACTCCAGTTATAAATAATACACAGGAATAAGCATAATTTTGGCCTTATCTTTTTCAATAGAACCCCAATAATTTTTCGTCAAAACAATTGAGCATTCTGGCTTGAAAGATTCTATAAAACTCGCCAGACTTTTGGATATTTGCTCTTTTGAGAATGCTGAATATTTGACTTCAATCGGCACAAGGCGGTCTTTCAGATGAAGGATAAAATCGACTTCTGCACCTGCTTTCGTTCGCCAGAAATTGACTCTCTGCTGGCCCTCGCACAATTCGGTGAGCCTTATGAAGACGGCGTTTTCAACGATTGCTCCGGCATCCGGCCTTTTTTCAAGGCTGTTTATATTTTCTAATAAATTGTTGCGGAAACCTGTGTCGTAAAAATAGATCTTAGGGTTTTTAGATAGCTCTTTTTGTCGATTTTTAAAAAAAGGCCGAACCTCCTGACAGATAAAAGTCTCTTTCAGAATGTGAAGGTGCTTTTTCAAATTGCGGTAATTGAGGTGAGAGGCTTGAGAAAGATTTTGATAGTTAAGGATGTTCCCGACTTGCGTTGCCAGAAACTGAGATAAAAGGTAGAGGTTGTTTTCTGTTGCCAGTTCCAAGAGGGTTTTGATGTCTTTCAGAATATAGTTATTGTAAATATCTCCAAGAATTTTTATACGCTCTGCTTTATTTGGCGAGAGTGTGACTGCCGGATATCCGCCCCATATGCAAAAATCTTCAAAGTGCTTGACCATCTCTTCAAAAAAAATATCTATTCCTCTTTTTATCGGAAGGCTTTCCCCCTCAAAAAGCCAGGCGATTATTCTTTCATTATTTTCTCTGTAAAGCTTTTCCAGTCTGGGGTCTTTTGTGCTCAGATACTCACCAAAACTAAAAGGGTAAAGGTAAAAACTCAAGATGCGGCCCACCATGAATTTGGCCA
The DNA here is from genome assembly GCA_964526905.1 of uncultured Eubacteriales bacterium. Lineage (GTDB taxonomy): Bacteria > Acidobacteriota > Aminicenantia > Aminicenantales > Aminicenantaceae > CAZGMN01. The sequence goes on along the minus strand of CAZGMN010000003.1, from coordinate 7,518 downwards.
CCTTTGCTTTGATTTCGAGAGAGGAAGATCCTGTGACAATGATTTTTAGATTCTTCATAGTGTCGTAAATCAATTTCAGCTTCTGACCGCCGTCCTCAGCGTATTGAAATTCATCAATCATAAAATAAAAAATTCCTTCGACTTCTCGTGGCTTATAAGAATGAACAAACAGGATTGGATCAGCTTCAAACTGAGCCAGGAGTCTCCGGTCTTCAAAAGTTGCAAAAGAAATGAGATTTTCTTTGATTTTGAAATTATCAACGAGATGTCCTTTTAAAATCTCCAAAAAAGTCGTTTTGCCAGATTGCCTCGGCCCAATGATAGAGATAAACTCTTTCATTGGCAAAAAGGGCTCAATTTTTTTTGTCAGGTCACGAGGATAAATCATTTTTTCCCTTACTAAATATGCATAAGCTGCAATTATAGTAAGGAAAATTATGCTCTTTTGTCAAGGAAAAAAATCTTTCTCCGATTTCCACCCTGGAAGCCAAGAAACCATGCCGCCACGCGGAAAGCTAGAGGATTCTGAACCCTCTTCTTCATCTTTTTCCGGCAGGCGTTGACGCAGACATCGCAATATGCATATTATGACCTGGCACTTGTCGAAAAGAGCCTTGGTCCAGTTAAAACGTTTTTTCTTATTCGGCGCTGAAGCGTTCGAAATAAAAATTAGGCCATTTAAAGAAAAAATGTGAAACCCTTTTTCCAAATCGCGAGTTAAGGAAATTGGCGGCTCTGATAAGGAGAGTGTTTGAATGAAGAAGAAACTCATATCCTTCTTTCTGTTGGCTGCGGGTTTGTTTCTGTTTGCTTACGCTCAGAAAGCCAAAGTCTCTCTTCCGGAAACGCAAAGCGGCAAACGCGTTGAGGCTTTTATCAAGGCATTCAATGCGGGCGAACCAGCCATGCGGGAATTCTTTGCCAATCACACCGCGAAAGATTCGCTCAAAAACATCCCTATCGAAGCCCGGCTGAACCGCTATCGGCAAATGCACGAGCGGCTGGGCTCTCTCGAGCTGCACAAGGTCGTCGAATCCCGCACTGATTTGCTGAGCATCATTGTCCGCACCAGCAACGGCCAGTTCGTCAAACTTGAGTTTCAATTCGAAGCGGCAGAGCCTTTCGGCCTGATCGGCATCTTAGTCGAAGATATCGAAGGCGAAGACGCCGAAACCAACCGCAAGAAGGATAACAATGTTCTTATTGCGGCTGTCAAGGAATACGCCCAAAAAATTACTGCGGCGGATGAGTTCTCAGGCGTAATCCTCGTTGCCCAAAACGGCATACCCCTTTTTGAAGAAGCATACGGCTATGCCGACCGGGAAAGGAAAATTCCCAATCGGGTCGAGACAAGATTCAATATCGGCTCCATCAACAAGTCCTTCACCAAGCTTGCCGTCTGTCAACTCATCAAACAAGGGAAAGTTTCGCTCGATGATCCAATCAACAAATTCCTGCTTGATTACCCGAACAAAGAAACAGCGGCAAAGGTGACTGTCAAGCATCTTTTGGATATGACCTCGGGCATTGGCGATTTCTTCGGCGAGCGCTATCAAACAACGCCGAAAGAGAAGATCCGGTCCCTGAAGGATTATCTCCCCCTCTTTGCCGACAAGCCGCTCGAATTCGAGCCGGGCACCAGAAACAGGTATTCCAACGGAGGGTATGTCGTGCTCGGCTTGATTATCGAAAAAGCCTTTGGTGTGGATTACTACACCTATGTCCGCGAGCATATTTTCAAGCCGGCCGGCATGCTCGATTCAGAATCATACGAAAAAGACGCCAGCATTCCCAACCGGGCGCTGGGCTACATGCGCGACGGTTCTTCATGGAAACCCAACTGTGAGACTCTGCCCGGGAGGGGAAGCTCAGCGGGCGGCGGATACTCCACAGCGCGCGACCTGCTCAAATACACAATCGCCTTGAAAGAGGGAACATTTGCTGAAGCAGACGAGGAAATGCACGGAGGATTCAGCATTGCCGGCGGCGCTCCAGGACTCAATGCAGGGCTTGAATGGAATCCAAGAAGCGGCTACACAATCGTGGTCATGTCCAACTTCGACCCGCCGAGTGCTGAGCGTGTGGTCAGACAAATCCGCTCCTGGCTGCCGCGCTGAGCGGCTGATGCAGCCTAAACGGATATTGATCCATTTATTTTCTTGTTATTAATAGAATTCATAGCGTCTGAAAATTCCGATATCAAAAGCAAAAGATAAGACCGGGCCAATATCTTTTCAATTCCATTCAATTGACATTCCCTTTTGCCATGATTTAAAATTTTATTAATGGGTGGGCGGAAAAATTGCTAAAAAAAGCGCACTTGATTCTAACGGCCGAAAAAGAAATTCTTATATGTCAAATGCCACGCCATCGAAGCGATGAGAAGAAATATCCTAATCGAAAAATATTTGAGATGGAAACATAGAAAATGATAGTCCATGACTGTTTGCTCAATAGCCAGCGCTTCTCGAGTCTTATACAAAAACATCAATTTCAGGTCTCTTAAATAAATGGGAGGATGAAATGAGAAGACGGTTGACGAAAAGCTGTCTGGTCTTAATGGTAATAGCTGCATGCCTGTATTTAAGCGCCAACCTCTGGCCCCAGGAGAAATTACAAGTTAGGCTCCTGACGCAAATCGAAACGAGGGAAGAGCTGGCGATGAAGTTCGAAATTTCGATCACGGGCTACACCACTATCGAGGAAGTCTCGCGGCTAAAGGAGAGCTACTCCAAAGGAGGCTATGAATCATTTATAAGCGCATTCCGTTCGATGAATAAAGGGACTTTCAGCCCCATCGGCGGCCGCGGTGTGAAAATTGTCATCCATGCCGTGCACAGCATCCCGACGGATAAAGGAAGGAAAATCTTGCTCTTTACTCCCAGTCAAAGCTGGGATGCGGATGCTCCCCGGATAATAGATTGGAGATATCCCTTCATGCTCATTGAGCTCGAGATTGACCATAAGGGGAAGGGAAAGGGAAAAATCTATGAACAAGTCAGCATCACCTTGACCGAAGAAGGAACTGTGGCAATGGATTCATATTTCTCGCCTCCCTTGGCTCTCTGGGGAGTGAGAGCGCTGGCCCAGCCGAAACCGGAAGAAGAAGAAGAGGAAACGGGCGAATTCCGCGGCATCGGGCTCAGCTTGAAGTTTTCGGGAGGAGGAAGCTTCTTTGACAGTGGGGATTTCGAACGAGGAAGCCGTGGTGAATTCGAAGCTCAAGTCGAAGACATTGTCGCCCGGGGTTTCACTATCGACAAAAATCAGGTTCAATCTCTCAACTCTGGATATGAGATTGGGGCTGAGCTCATCTATATGGTTGCACCTCGAATCGGCATCGGCCTCGGGTTCGGTAGAGGAAGAGGGAATGTCGAGGATATTCTGATTTTCTATGAATATCCTAATATCCTTTTCAGTCTTAGTAGCGCACCAAATTTAAAGACGGCTCATATTAGGCTTGGAATTTTATACTGGTTACTAATGAGTAGGCTGTTTTCATTTTATGTCACTGGAGGGGTCGGGCTGTATCAAGCAGACTATAATCTCAATCTGAATCTTCTTATGGGGGATGAGACTAAGGACTTCGCTCAGAGCGCTAGAGGAAAAGGATTTGGCGTTCACGGCGGAGGCGTGTTTGAATTGGCTCTGAATCCCAGAGCGTCGTTGTTTATCGAGGCCCAGGGCCGTTATGCCCGTCTCCGCGGATTCGAAGGCTGGGAGGTGTTAGAAACATATCCTTTTGTTTCAGGTTATAAAAGGGAGGGAACGCTCTATTACCTTGAAAGTGAGCAGCAGCCGAGGCTGGCCATCCTTGAGAGCGAACCTGCCGGTGCCCGCAAGGCTTTGCTCAATTTGTGGAGCCTAAGCATCTGGGCGGGTTTGAGGTTCAAATTCTGAGTGAGCAGCGAATACCGCCACTGACGATGCCCAAAGCGGCACTCTCCGACTTGAAGGAGAGATCTGGATAATTTTCGTCAGTTTCGGCGCTTTGGGTCGCTTTACGGACATACTCCGCGCCTCCAATTTTACCCCGACGCTTACTTCACTTGACTTTTCCTTGAGTTAAAGATAGAAAAAAGCAAATTCTTAAATAACTCTTTTCAAAGGAGGAGGATGAATGATTAGAGATGAGAACAGAATGGGAGAGCCAAGGCCTGGGGAAGCGAGAATGTTGAAAAGAGATATTTCTGAAGAAAGGTCATTCTCAAGATTGGCTGGAGCCCATGAGCGCTCCATTTGCTGGGGACGTTTATTCTCTCTTTTCATCGCCCTTATGGTTTCTGAAGTCGTTACCTCATTCAGATGGGTTCTGACCACGAAAGTCTCACTCCCGTTTTCATATTGGTTCCATATTATCCTGGGCGAGATCATCTTGGTCGGCATGATTTTATTGGTTTTCTACTTCATCCAGAATATGTGGGGTGCAGCACTCTTAACAGCTCTCGGCTATTCAATTCTTATGACCATCATCAATGTTATCTTTTATTCATTTTCGCCCTCGACTCGCACCTTATCTTACTCTGGAATATGGACTTTCATTTTTATCGTCGGACTTTTCATCGCTGTCCGCCATTTTAGGCCCTTATGGTTTTCATTGATGGCCGGCTACTTTGTAGCCACACTTATCGACCTTATTCTGATAAGCGGGATACAGAGGGTGTCGGAGCCACAAAGTCAATTCACATCCCGCTGGGCGCTTTATTCGCTCTTATCTATTCTGGCATCATCAGTCGCCTTTGGAGCCATATTCTACGCCGGCTTAAAACTTCCCTGGAGCGAATGGATGGAGAAGAAGCCCGCGCCGGCCTACGCCTTCCGCCCCGGCGAGGCCAAAGCATTCGCCTCGGGCATGAGTCAAGATGATAGCTCCTCGCTGATAATAGCTGCAGATTACAAGGCCGTTAACAGCCACCTTCGACCCGCTTCATTTGGAAGCATCGTCTTCGGCCTAATCGCCATCGCCCTGGGCGCCTCACTGGCAGAACAAAATCCGATCAACGCCTTTCTGGTCGTAATCGGCATCTTTCTTTTCATCGAAGGAATCTGGCTCCTCACCTCACCGGGCCCAAAAGGGTTGGTGGTGGATGGAATCGCGCTGATTATCATAGGAGTCTGGAATATTCTGGTTACTTTTGCCAATGCCTCTTCCGGAGGCGAAAGCGTCGGATTCTTTTTTATCATCGGTGTCTGGCAGATTATCTGGGGATTTCAGAGTTTTAGACGTTACAAGCGCTTCTCTTACTTAGCCGGCGAAAAACCTTCAAAGGAATCGCAGGCCAAGCTCGAGGAACTCGTGCAAGGAATAATAGCATCAAGTTCCAGGGCTTCGACCGATATCATAGAATTCAAAGTCAAAACTGCTTTTAAAGAGTGGAACTGGAAAGGCAAGCTGATGGGTGATGCGGCTCTTTTCGTTGCCGGCAAGAAGGCCATCATCTCTGTGAGAAGGGATGAAGTGAAGCTCAGGCTCAAAGGCGAATCCTCTGGCATGCGGCCGCAGAAAGGGACGCTCCATCTCGGAAAACAGAAGATAGTGGGAACAATATCCCCTGAATCTCTGGATAGGCTTCGTGAATGGAAGCCAAATCTGATATAGATGTAATATTTAAGAAGTCATCGCGAGATGTCGAAAGCGCCATTGTAATTATTCTTTACGAAGCTCTGCGCATTTTTAGCTTATTTCTTCTTTCCTTCAAATTAGCTATAAAGAATAGGAAGGAGTGAAGCTCCCCGCGGCAAGCCGCGGGGGATTCTGCAAAGGTATCGCTAAAACTGAATGCCCTCAGGGAGCAACTCAATCCCTTTGAGCTCTCAGAAAGAGTCAATCAAAAGCTGGAACGGATCTGGGCGCTGGCTCGTCAGCGGAGAAGCTTATCAGAGTCTGGGAAAAGTGCCTCAGAGGAGTTAAAACACCTGTCCTCTGCAGAGCGCAAATCTCTCAAGGCTATCTCCCAGATTTTTGGGGTCAATGTCTATGTCCGAACCCGAAAAGGAGGAGATCTAATCAGGATCAGTCATGGTTAGATTCTAGATGACAAGATGATACACTCTACAGTTAGATTCTTAAATGACTTGACAGGTTGTGAACGGCTCCTCTCTTTCCTTCAAACAAGATATAGCTAAATATTATTCACTTATTTAATTCCTTAATCGTTAATGCTAAAATATTTTTGTGAACATAGAAAATAGAGTATCCAGCCTGGAAAAAATCCTTGTTCAAATAATTAACAACAAGGTCCTTCCCCAAGAGAGCTATCTCGCTGGCGACACCGCAATTTACTTTTATCTGCACCATCGGCTCTCTGTTGACCTTGATTTTTTTACACCCAGGGCGTTCAATCCTGAAGCTCTTGTCTTCAAAATGAGGAATATTTTCGAAGAGGTTGATTTAGAGCTTATGGAAAAGGAGACATTGATCTTATTTCTCTCCTCTGAAAAATTAAAATTTTCTTTATTTCATTTGCCGTACAAGCTCTTATCCCCCCTCAATCCTTACGAAGTTAAATCAGGAATCGCCTGCCAGCTAGCTTCGGTTGACGATATAGAGGCCATGAAAGCCATCGCTCTTGCCCAGAGAGGCTCGGCCAAGGACTTCATCGACCTCAATGACCTATTGCGAAAGACCGGCCATCATTTTAAAGACTTAGCTTTTCGAGTCCAAACCAAGTACCAAGTCGATGAAAAATATGACTATCATCTAAAAACCGCTATGGTCTATTTCGATGATGCCGAGAAAGAGCTTGATGCCATCTGGCTTGTTGATGAAAGTGGAGGAGTCCGGAATATCTCAAACCAGGAATGGAAGGACATCAAAGACTTTTTTATGAGTTTCTGTCGATGAGAAAAGAACTCTTCTGGGACAGGGATGAAACTCGGGTCAATCCCGAGACAGAGATTGAGCGGGCCATCAATTTCGGCGGTTTCGAGTATATCGCAGAGGTCCAGAAAAAATATGGAATTGAAAAATTCATTGATGTCTTGATGAAAAGCAGAAATCTCAGCAAAAGGGCAGTCAATTACTGGTGCCTTGCCCTGGGCATCGACAGGTCAAAGGCCGCTGTTTTTCGTGATTCAAACAACATTTGGTACCCCTTCAAATAGACAGACTTATCAGCCTTATTTTTTCTTTCCTTCAAACCAGCTGTAGAGGATGGGAAGGACTAAGAGGGTTAGCAGAGTTGAAGTTATTAGCCCGCCAACAACAACCACGGCTAAAGGTCGGTGCACTTCAGAGCCTGGGCCTTGGGCAAAAAGCAGAGGAATGAGGCTGAAGACGGTGATCGAGGCTGTCATCAGGACCGGACGAAGCCGGTGCTCACAGGCCCTGACGATAGAGTCTTCCAAACAAATCCCTTCCTGACAAAGCTGGGTGATGTAAGAAACTAAGACAATGCCGTTTAAGACAGCAACACCAAAGAGAGCGATAAATCCGACTGAAGCAGGAACAGAAAGGTAAAGATGAGAGATAAATAAAGCTATCACTCCTCCTATCAAAGCAAAAGGCAGGTCAAGAAT
>CAZGMN010000002.1:0-43277 GCA_964526905.1 uncultured Eubacteriales bacterium | reverse complement strand
TCATAATTTTTATCAAAAAGTTAGTAATACCTTAATAACAAAGTTAAGAAATGTCAAGTCTTTCAGAATTCCCAGAGAATTGTCTGAGAATTACAAGTTAATAATTGTTTATTCTTCCCGAGTCAATTAAGTGAAAACAAGCAAGCCAAATTTATATTTATTAAGGAATGTTAAATTTGACTTCAAGAGAAGGTTTCACTTAAAATATTGAATATCAATTAATTACTGAGGAGACGATGCTCGAACAACTGTCAAGCCGCTTTCAGAAGATTGCAAAATTTCTCCGCGGAGAAGGCAAGATTACTGAAAAAAATATGACAGAAGCTCTGAAGATGATGCGTCTTGCCCTGCTCGAAGCTGACGTAAACTTTCGTGTTGTCAAGGAATTGGAGGAAAGGATTAGAGTCAAGGCCTTAGACCAAAAGGTCCTTTTGAGCCTCACTCCTGCTCAGCAGGTCATAAAGATAGTTCGAGACGAGCTGACTTTTATCTTGGGCCAAGCGTCAGAAAAACTGAAATTCTCCAGCCGTCCCCCTTCAATCTTCATCTTGGTCGGACTTCAGGGATCTGGGAAAACGACGACTTGCGGGAAGCTTGCCAAATGGGTTTTGAGCATTCAAAAGAATCCTCTTCTCGTCTCCTTCGACCTTAAGAGACCGGCTGCCCAAGAACAGTTGGAGATGATTGCCCAAATGGTCAAACTCCCCTGCTATGAGATGACAAAAGGACAAATGTCTTCGCCATCTGAAGCACTGAGGGAATTGGTCAAGTATGCTTCCAACCATGGCCATGACCCTCTTATCGTCGATACGGCAGGAAGACTCCATGTGGATGAAGAGCTGATGGAAGAACTGAGGATGGTGAGGGACATTCTCCACCCCACAGAAACCATCTATGTCGCAGATTCAATGACCGGACAGGATGCCGTTAAAAGTGCTCAAACCTTTGACGAAAAGATTGGCCTGACTTCCATCATCTTGACCAAGCTTGATGGAGATGCCAGGGGAGGAGCGGCCCTTTCCATTGCCTCAGTCACAGGCAAACCGATAAAGTTTGTCGGGTTGGGCGAAAAATTAGACAAACTTGAAGTCTTCCACCCTGACCGCATGGCTTCCCGGATACTCGGCATGGGGGATATCCTGAGCCTGGTCGAGAAGGCCGAGAGCGAGGCTGATTTAGAAGAAGCAGAAGCACTTGCCCGCAAGCTTCGCAGGCAAGAGTTCACTCTTGATGATTTTAGAAAGCAGCTCGTTCAGATGAAGAAGATGGGGAACCTTTCCCAGTTCTTGGGCCTGTTGCCTGAGGGTGGGCCGTTCAAGAATGTCTCCAAAATGAAGATTGATGATCGGAAAGTCGTCCATTATGAGGCCATCATCAACTCGATGACTATGAAAGAGAGAGAAAATCCAAAAATCATCTCTGGAAATCGGCGTTTAAGAGTCGCCAGAGGGAGCGGAAGGCCGGTTTCGGAGGTCAACCAGCTGCTGAAGCAATTTTTTGAGATGAAAAAAATGTTGAAAAAATCCCACCTCCAGAAGATTCTCTCTTCGCTCCCCATCCCGCACTAAATAGTCTGGTCTTCAAAAAAGAAATGTTTTCAATGGGTTGACTTAGGATGAAATTTTCGATATTATCTTTTCCTATTCAAAAAAATGGATGAAAAATGATTTCCATACGGTTGAAAAGGCTCGGAGCAAAGAAAAAACCTTTCTATCGGATCATCGTCATCGACTCGAGGAGGTCAAGGCAGAGCAAACCCAAGGAGATTATCGGGTATTATAATCCTTTAAAAGAGCCCCCTGAGGTCAAGGTTGATCTTGAGAAAGCGAATTACTGGCTGAAGAGAGGAGCTCATGCTTCTAGAACAGTTCAGTCTCTTTTACATAGAGTTTCCAAGCCTGAGAAACTTTCCAATCAAGATTCTTAAAAGGAGGTTACCGTGAAAGAACTTGTAGAATTGATTGCCAAATCACTGGTTGACAATCCAGAAAAAGTACAGGTTTCCCAATTAGAAGGGGAGCAGACTACGATTCTGGAACTCAAGGTTGCTCCGGAAGATTTGGGCAAGGTTATCGGGAAACAGGGGAGAACAGCACGGGCGATAAGAATTATTCTCGGTGCGGCTGGAATGAAGCTGAAAAGGAGATTTAACCTCGAAATCATTGAAAAAGGGTAGTTTGGTCAGCATCGGAAAAATAATCAAAAGTCAGGGGAGAAGGGGTGAATTAAGGCTTAGACCTTATTGGAAACACTCTTCAGTGCTTTTTTTTTTCACGGGTATTTCTTAAAAAAGAGGAGACTTTCCAGGAATCTCAAGTCGAGTCTCTTCGGCCCTATAAAAAGGATTATATCCTTAAGCTGAAGGAGGTTGACTCCCTCGCTCAAGCACTCGAATTGGTCGGCGGGGAGGTCTTTTTACCCGAAAAGGAGCTTCGAGCTTTAGAAGATGGTCACTTCTATTATTTCCAGATAATCGGCTGCTCAGTCGTTAAGACAAATGGAGAGAAAGTCGGAGTCGTTCGAGACCTGTGGCCGATAAGAGAGAATGAACTTCTTGTTGTTCGAAAGGGTAAGAAGGAAATCCTTATTCCCTTTGCCGCGCCTATTTGTCTTGAGGTCAGCCTCGAGCGAAGAGAGATAGTGGTCGATCTTCCTCAAGGCCTTTCAGATTTGAATGAGATTTGATATAATCACAATATTTCCCGGCATTTTCGGGAGCGTATTTTCAGGAGGAATTATAAAGCAAGCCCTGGGAAAGGGCTTAATAGAAATACATATCCACGATTTGAGGGATTTCACTTTGGACAAGCACAGGCAGGTTGACGACCGACCTTTTGGTGGCAGCCAAGGGATGGTTTTGAAGCCCGAGCCTATCTTTGCCGCAGTCAAGCGCATCAAACAAACAAAAAAAGCTCCTGTTTACCTCCTTTCGCCCCAGGGAAGGAGGTTCGATTTTCGTTTTGCAGAGGAACTGGCGCAACATTCTCAACTCATTCTTATCTGCGGCCGCTATGAGGGAGTCGACGAGAGAGTGATTCAATATCTGGTTACGGGCGAAATCTCTATCGGAGATTACATTCTCACCGGAGGAGAGCCGGCCGCGATCGTCGTCGTTGACGCTGTTTCCAGGTTTATCCCCGGTGTGGTGGGTAAGGCAGAGTCGGTTAGAGATGATTCTTTTTTCAAGGGCACGCTGGATTTTCCTCAATACACAAGGCCGAGAGATTTTAAAGGGATGAAAGTTCCTGAAGTGCTTTTCTCAGGAAACCATAACAAGATTTCTTCTTGGAGAAAAATAAAATCCATGGAGAAGACATGGCTTTTAAGGTCAGATCTTCTCCATAATCGAAGATTATCTCCAGAGGAGAGAAAGATCCTGAGGGGAATAAAATTGGAAAGGAAAGGAAGATGAATCTGATTGATTTGGTCGAGGAAAAAGAGCTAAAAAGAGGAAGGGATGCTTTTAGGGTGGGAGACAAGGTCAGTGTTCATGCTATCATCAAGGAAGGAGATAAAGAGAGGGTTCAGATTTTTCGTGGCGAAGTCATTGCCAAAAGAGGTTCTGGCTTGGGAGCAACTTTCACTGTCAGAAAGGTTTCTTTCGGAGTAGGGGTTGAGAGAATTTTTCCTCTTCATTCTAAGATGATCAAAAAAGTTGAGGTTGAAAAACAGAGAAAAGTCAGGAGAGCCAAGCTGTATTATCTTCGTCATATTCAGGGTAAAGCCTCAAGGCTCAAGGAACAAAAATAGAGATAGGTCATGGTTTTCTTAAACACCCAGCCTGATCCAGTTCATACAACGGATTTGGGGATGCTTTGCTTAGCAAAGAGTGACAGAGATGGCTGATTTTCGGATTGAGAAGAGGATGATGAGGGAAGGATACAGGCTGATTGCAGGGGTCGATGAAGTGGGCAGAGGAGCACTTTTCGGCCCGGTCGTTGCTGCGGCCGTTATCCTCTCTGAAGAGTTGATAAGACGAGGATTAAAAGGATGGATAAGGGAGATTGATGATTCCAAGCTCATCTCGCCCCCAAAAAGAAGAAAGCTGGCTAAGGTCATTTTGGCCAATGCCACTTCGGTGGGAATAGGCTTTGCCACGAATTTTGAGATTGATCAAGAAAATATCTATTGGGCTTCGATGAAGGCCATGAGACGAGCAGTCGAGAATTTGAGCATAAGTCCTGATTTTGTCTTGGTTGACGGATTTGGATTAAATAATGTAAATTATCCTCAGAAGAGTATCCGCAAAGGTGATAGAAAGAGTATAACAATCGCCGCAGCTTCGATAGTCGCCAAGGTTTTGAGAGATGAAATGATGATGCACATGGACCACTTTTTTGATGGATATTTTCTCTCTAAAAATAAAGGGTATGGAACAAAAGACCATTACCACGCCCTGAAAGAGAAGGGGGCCACATTGTTCCACAGGCTGAGTTTTAATCTCAGAGGCGAATAAGATGAGCTCTGAAAAAGAAAAAACAAAAACGATAGAGCTTGCTGAAAAATATATCAAAAAAGGCAAACTCCACGATGCCATCAACGAATACAGAAAACTCATCTCTGGAAGCGCCCAGGATATCAATTTCCGCAATATCATCAGCGACATCTATTTGAAATTGGAGCAGAAAAACAAGGCGATTGAAGAGCTCAACATCATTGCTGGCTTTTATGATGAAAGAGGACTTTACTCCCAGTCAATGGCTGTTTATAAGAAAATAAATAAAATCGACCCTGAAAACGTCGAAGCCACCAAGAAATTGGCTGACCTTTACTTCAATCAAGGATATCTCTCTGAAGCCAAGGCGGAATATCTAAAAGTTGGCAAGGACCTCAAGAAGAACAACCGCGCCAAAGAAGCCATCTCTCTCTACGAGAAAGTCATGAAATTGGATAAGAGGGATGTCCAAGTCAAACAGACTCTTGCCGAGCTCTACATGAAGGAAAGGTCAACCGATCAGGCCGTGGAGCTGCTCAATGAAATTGCTGAATTCAATATTCGTTCTAATGCCTTTGAAGAGGCTCATAAAGTGCTCAACCAGGCAAGAAAAATTAAAGAGGACCACTGGAGGACATTGGCCAATCTCATTGATGTGCTCAAAAAAGAAGATAAGAAAGATGAAGCCTTTAGCCTTGTCAATAATATTCTGAAAAAAGACGGAAGCAACATCAAGGCCCTCAGGATCTTGGGAGACATTTATTTTGAAAATCAAGATTTTAAAAAAGCTGATGAGATGTTCCTCAGGATCGTCTCTCTGCGGCCAAAAGATGTGGACGCAAGAGTCAAGCTGGGAAAGATTGCTATCTTTCATAACAATCTCAATCGTGCCTACGAGTCTTATGAGCCTTTAGTTGATATTTTAATCAAGAAGCAGAAAATCGGGAAAGCCATCGGTCTCTTAGGGCTCATTCTCTCCTCCAAAGAAGTGCACCTTCCCACTCTTGAGAAATTAACTTCCATTTACAGATTGGGCAAACAAAAAGAGAATCTGCAGATTGCATGCCGGGTTCTTTACGAAGAGTATAACGAGAAAAATTTGCGGGATAAGGCCCTTTCGGTCTTAACAGAGCTTGTTGAGCTTTGCCCTCAGGACAAAGAGCTAAGCTCTGAATACAAACGCTTAAAGGGGAAAGTCGAAGTTCTCAAGGAAGAAATAAAGAGAGAAGGGGAGGCGAAGGAAGAGAAAAAAGTCGAGAGCCCTCCTCAAGCTGAAAGAAAAATTGAAGAGCCGATCTTCAAAGAGATAGAGAAGCCTGCAGAAATCAAGAGAGGGGAAGAAGCCGAGGTGCCAGTTGCTGAAGCACGAGAGCCCGAGATCCCGGTCGTTGAGGAAAAAGAAGTCAAGGCAGAAGTTAAAGAGGAAATAAAGGAAGAGGTCAAACCCCAAAGTTTTCGCGGGACGGAAATAAGAATTGAGGAGCCTGCTGCCAAGGCAGAGGAAGTGGAGGAAGGTGAAAAGGCTCCGGAAACCATAATCACCCAGAAGCCTCTGGAGTTTGAAGAAGGTTCGCCCGAGATGTTGGAGATGAACTTGGCTCAGGCCGATTTGTATCTGGAACAGGGATTGATAAGGAACGCAAGGAGAATTCTGGAGAATTTGAGGTTCCAGTTTCCAAACAACCCCAGAATCGGAGAGAAGCTTGCATCCTTAAAAGATGTCAGCGCTCCGGCGAAAGTGGATGAAATTCTTGAGAAAGTCGAAAGAGTGGCTAAAAAGGAGACCAGGCTTTTCAAGAAGAAAATTCAAGCGGCAAAAGAAGAGGAAGAGGAAAAGATTTCGGCAGCGGAGATTTTTGCTGAAACAGAGGTCAGTCCAGTCGCCTTTCCCGAAGACGGAAAGAAATTTTATGAATCAGCAGAAAGAATTGAGGAGGAGTTGGAAGCCATCAGCACCATCTTCAAGCTTCAGCTAAAGGGAAGTACAACGACTGTTGAGAAAAGCCTCTCAGATATAGTTAGCGAATTTAAAAAAGGCGTGGAAAAAAGCGTTGATAAGAAAGACTATGAAAGCCACTTTAACCTGGGAATTGCTTTTCTGGAGCAAGATCTGCTCGATGACGCTATCGAGGAATTCAAGTTGGCCTCAATGGAGAGTAGCCCCAGCGTGGAATGTTACAGTTTGATCAGCAATTGTTACAGGAAGAAGAAAAATTTTCAGGAGGCTCTCAATTGGCTGGAGAAGGCCTTGAAGCTTAGTGAAAAGGACTTCAATCTGTCTCTTGCTTTGAAATATGAATTGGCTTCATGTTATGAAGAGTTGAAGGAGATGGATAAAGCCCTGACGATCTATAATGAGATAAAAAATTTGGATTCAGAATACAGAGATGTCGCTAAGAAGATAAAAGAGTTGAGTAAAAATCCTTAATTCCTTCCTCTTTTTTATTTCCTTTTCTGTTTTTTCTCAGCACCACTTTTTTAACTTCATTGCAAAGAGCCTCTTTGAGCTCTCGCCGTCAAGGCCAATTTTGTGAGAAAAACTCAAAGAAACAATCGTTATTTGTACTAAGAAATTCCTGAAGAGAGCGTGGAGCTGAAAACTCTTTAAGAAAAAGTCTTGCCCTGGGATGAGCCGGCCAAGCCCTCTGAATTCTGGTCAAATAAGAGACATGAATCCTGATCAAGAAACAAAGTTGACTCAGAAGTCCTCCAAGCTGGCAATGCTTCTGGATCTGATTATGGAAGAGATCCCAGCCAGCTACGTTGCGGTCCTCCTGGTCGATGAGAAAAATCAGGTGGTTTTCAACGAATCACGCAGGAGAGCCCTGGCGGATGACGAAGATTTGGATCAAGAAACGATTAGAAAGGCACTTGAAGAAAAACATCCCTTCATCATCGATAATTCTGATGGGCGTCGCTCTTTGGGGGAGAGCCAGAGAAGCTCAAAGAGTATTCTCTGCCTTCCTCTTCTCATCGATAATAAGGCCGCGGGCGTTGTTTATCTTGAGAGAAGGTTTGCTTGTCTTCCCTTCTCCAGGGCCAATTTGGAATTTTTGATAGCCATTTCTAAGCCTATTCAGTTGATTTTAAAGAGCCGCCATGAGCTCCAAGGAATCGGAGGGAAGGGCGCCGAGGCGACGAATCCTTTGCTTGTCGGGCAGAGCAAAGCTTTCCGCCGTATTCTGACATTGATCGACAGAGTCAAAGACAGTGATGCTCCAGTTTTCATTTGGGGAGAAAGCGGCACTGGAAAAGAACTTGTCGCCCGCACGATCCATCAGACTGGCTCTAGAAAAAAAGGAAAATTCATGGCGGTCAATTGCGGAGCGATACCCGAAAATCTTTTGGAAAGCGAATTGTTCGGTTATAGGAAAGGAGCCTTTACCGGAGCTGTGAGGGATAAGCCGGGCTTGATTGAAGAATCAAACGGCGGAACATTTTTTTTTGATGAGATAGGAGACCTTTCCCTCCATCTCCAGGCAAAGCTTCTCCGTCTCCTTGAAGAAAAAGAGATAAGAAGAATAGGAGAAAACAGGTCGAGAGTGGTCGATGTCAGGTTTATCAGTGCCACAAACAAAAACATTGAAGAGGAAGTTAAACGGGGCAACTTTCGGGAAGATTTGTACTATCGCCTTAAGATTATCGCCATTGAATTTCCTCCGCTGAGAGAGAGGAAAGAAGACCTTTTTTTCCTTCTCAACCATTTTCTGGAAAAGTACAGCCACAAGATGGGCAGGGAGAGGCCGTATCTATCGCCCGCGGCTTTAGAGTTGTTGATGAATTACTCGTGGCCAGGAAATGTGAGAGAGCTTCAGAATGAAATCCAGAGATGCTTGATCCTCGTCGGGGAGGATGAGATCATTGCTGAAGAGCACCTCTCTCTCAAAATTAGCCCCCAAAAAGAAAAGCCCAAGCTCTCTCCTTACAATTTCCTGGAGGCGAGAGCTGAGTTCGAGAGGAGGTTTTTAAACCAAGCTTTGGCCCGCTGGAATTACAATAAAGGGAAGACCGCAGAAGAGATCGGCTTAAGCCGGCAGGGACTTTTTAAGCTGATAAAAAAGCACAGAATAGATGTTCCCCAGAAAAAAAGTTAGACAGGCTTGAGTCCGATGGCTCAGGCTAGGTGTCTCGAAAACACGCAGGCTGAGCTGTAATTTTTTTTAATCGCAGAAAAAAGATTCTTACCTTAAGGGAGTTTCTTGTCTTGAATTATTTTTTTTGTTAAAGTTATTAAAAAATGGAAAAAGAAAAAAAGCATGTGTTCCAGGTCAAGTGCCCCTGCTGCGAAAGCTTGCTCTGGGTTGATCCGGTGGCCCAAGAAGTGGTTCAGCTCGAAAAAAAAGGGGGAAAGAAAAAGGAATCCTTGGATGAACTGCTCTTGAAGGAAAAGAAGAGAAAAGGCGAATTCGAGAGAAAGTTTGAAGCGACGGCTG
Organism: uncultured Eubacteriales bacterium; assembly: GCA_964526905.1. Classification (GTDB taxonomy): domain Bacteria; phylum Acidobacteriota; class Aminicenantia; order Aminicenantales; family Aminicenantaceae; genus CAZGMN01. Next base: position 34,409 of record CAZGMN010000002.1, on the reverse strand, counting down.
AGCTAGCCATGAAAAAACGCGAGAAGGCTGAAGAAGGATTCAAAAAGGCTATCATCAAGGCTCAAAAGGAAGAATAGCTGCAAGGTCCCTCTAGCTTCCTATCTGGGTTTCATCATCCCTAATTTTTGGAGCCATGGTGAACTTTGTAAAGCCGAAGATAATCAAGATCACGACGGCTGTGTAATTCATCACGGCCCAAGGAAGATAGGAAAAGGCAGAGACTCCTAAGGTTCCCTTGATATAGACGCCGGCCATGCTCCAGGGGATTAAGGGAACGATGATGGCCCCGCTCTCTTCGATAATCCGGGATAGGTTTTTTGCAGCAAGCCCTTTTTTCTTATAGACAGGAGAGAGCAGGTCTCCGGGAATAATCATCGACAGATAGGAGCTGCCAGTGATCAAGGCGGTGATGATGCTCGAGCCAACTGTGGTCAGGACAATGCTCCAGACCTTGTTGGCAAATTTCATCACTCGGTCGAGGATAACTGCCAGAAGCCCGGTTGCCTGCATGATTCCCCCAAAGCTAAAAGCGGTAAAGGCCACAAGCTGCGTTTCCATCATGCTCATCATTCCTCCTCTTGAGATGAGCTGGTCGACCTGTGGAACACCCGTCTGTGCTTGATAGCCAGTATTCATAGCCGTGGCAACCGCAGAGACAGATGCCTTCTGGAAGATGATGGCCAGAATGCCGGCCACAAAGGAGGAGAGGAGCATCCCTGGGATTGTCGGTTTTTTGGTGAAGGCAAAGTAGAAAACGACGACCATCGGCAGGAGAAGGAGGAGATTGAAGCGGAAGTTATTTTTTAATGTCCGGGTGATGAGAGCCATAGTCTCGTTTTCAACTTCCCCCCCTTTGTATTTGAACCCCGCAAAGAAATAGATTAAAAGTCCTATGATCCATGCCGGGACGCCCGACCACATCATATGCTTGATATGGTCAAAAAGATTGGAGCCTGCGGCGACCACCGCCAGGTTGGGAATATCTGAAAGGGGAGACATCTTGTCTCCAAAATAAGCTCCGGCGACGATGGCTCCAGCCGCCGGAGCAAGGGGAATTCTAAGCCCAAGGGCGATTCCAATAAAAGCCACTCCCAGCGTGCCGATCGTTCCCCAGGATGTTCCTGTAGCCAGAGAGGTGATCGAACAAACAAAGCAAGCGGTCAGCAGGAAATACCTGGGGGAGATGAGCTTTAATCCGTAATAGATGACCATGGGAATGGTGCCCGAAGCGATCCAGGAGCCGATGAGAATGCCGACGCAGAGCATGATCAAGATGGCGGGCATGGCTTGGTGGATGCTGTCGACGATTCCCCTTTCCATCTCTTTCCATTTGAAGCGCAGGATAAAGCCCAGGATGCCGGTGATAAAGGCAGCGACAACAAGCAGAACCTGGGGCTTGATTTGGTATATGCCGTATCCGACGCCCAGAAGAAGGCCCATGGCGATCATCGGGATGAGGGCAATGCCGAGTCGCGGCTCTTTGGATTTTTGCTTTTCATTCTCTACGTTTTTGTTCATCTCTCTTCCTTTTCTCATCCTTTATTCTTTATGCCTTGAGAGCTTAAGAGAATGTTCCTCTGACCACAAGCTTTTTGTCCCTGATCATTATCCTTCCCCTGGCGAAAGAATCGGTTAAGGCGTAATTGTTGTCGAGCAAGATCAGGTCGGCGTCTTTTCCCGCTTCAATTTTCCCCTTCTGTTCGAGTTTATAGAAGGTGGCAGGGTTGGTGGAAAAAAGTTTTATAGCATCCTCAAGACTAAGAATTTTCTTTTTCACCAGGAAGCGAAAATTTTTGAGCAGGCTTTTTTGAGTGGCGATGGTCAGCCCTAAAAGATTTCCTTTCTTGTCAAAGACAGGCATGCTTCCGTTGCTGTCGGAGCTGACAGTGATCTGGTCGATGGGAGCCTTTTTTTCAAGGACAAATTTTACTGCTGCCGCGATGCCCATTTCGCCATCGCCGCGAATTTGAGGGTCGCTCCCTGCGGTCAAATCTATATATCCTCCTTGGAGGAGGAATTCGACCGCTTCCTTGAAAAGCTCTTGATTGCGGTTGACGTGAGTCGGGATAACTTGCGTCGCTGGAATCTCCGTCTCCTTTATCAAGCGGAAGAGCATCTCGAGCCTGCGCGGCCCGTCGCCGAGATGAAGATGGAGAATTCCTGCCTTTCCTCCGAGCATCCCTCCCACTCGGCATTCAGCGGCCAGGCGGGCGATCTCTTCGAAGAGAGGCTGAGAAGAGCGGTGATCAGAGATGGCTATTTCACCTGCTCCGATGACCTTGTCGATGAGGATGAGGTCGGAAAGGACGCTTCCGGTGATGGTCACGGCTGGAATCTGGTAGGAGCCGGAAAATATATAAGTTGTTATCCCTTCCTTCTCCAGGCCTCTGGCCTTGGCCAGGAGAGATTCCATATGGCGCGTCGTCCCATCTGTCCCCAGGCAACCGATGACGGTCGTCACTCCGCTGGAGATGATATCTTCTATTCTTATTTCAGGAGCTCTTGTTGCCGGGCCGCCCTCACCGCCTCCGCCGAGGATGTGGACATGGCTGTCGATGAGACCGGGAATAACGGTTCTTTCCGAGGCATCGACCAGATGACAATCGATTCCTTTGATCTTGATTTTTCCCGGTTCGCTGACAGCTCCAATTTTATCATCAAGAATCAAGATATCCTTTTTCCCCAAAGGCTCTGGTCCAAAGACCAATCCCTTCTGGATTAAAGTCATCATTTTTTTCTTCATCCTGAAAAAATTCGCCACTGAGCTCATCAAAAAATTTTAGAGCTAAGGTATCATGATTTCTTTTTGTTTTCAAGTAAATCTCGCTTATGATTTATCAGATATTTTAGATGAAGAGCTCAGAGAATGATTCTCAATAATAAAAATGGCCTGCGATGAGTTAAGTTTTTTGAATTTTTTATCAAGTTTGTTTAAAATATAAAAATAGAAGCAGAAACATGGCGAGTTTTGAAGAGGAATATCGCAAACAAGAGCCTTTGGTGAGAAGGCTGAGCTCCCTTGCTCTTCTGGGGAAGAAAATCGTTGTCAAAGGCCAAGAGAATTTTATCAAGAAAGGGCCGAACATCTTGATCGGCAATCATATCGGCTCCTTTAAGGATATAGCGACTTTATTGAAAATTGTTCCCAGGCCAATCTTTTTTACTGCCAACAAGATGATCTTCAACAAAAATGAATTTAATTTTCTCATCAGGAAACATGCTCAGAGACACCTCAAGAGATTCGGAGTTTTCTTGGATCTTATCCTTAGTCCCATAAAATCCATTTTTGTCAATTACATCACGACCAATATCGGAAAGGTTGGGATGATACCTGTCGATATGTACGGCGGAAAAACTCTGGCCATAGAACAATGCCAAAGCCATCTGAAAGAGGGGAAAGCCATCGTCGCTCTTCAGGGCAGGGGCCGGGTTGAGAAAAAAGACGCGAATCCCTATGTAAGGGATTTCAAGAGGGGAGCTTCCATCATCTCCTACAGCCTTTACCAAGAAGGAATATCCGTTCCGATAACGCCTCTGGCCGTTTTTGGGACCCATTTTCCATTTCTGGTTCCTGTCAAGGTCAGAGTCAATGTCGGAGAGCCAATGTATGTCAAAGACTATCTGGGTAAAGATTTTTCAGAAACCATCGAGAGATTCAGGAAAGCCCAGGAGGAAAGGGTCAAGAAACTCCTCTCAGAAATTATCCTTTCCTGAGGGGATAAAAAAGATTTTCGGCTTTTGCTAAGAATTTTCCCCTGGCTTATTTTTCCTCTCCTCCATACCTGGAGAGGACATCAGAGGTTGTCTTCAGGAAGAGGTCGTATCTGATTTTGACTCCCCGCTCTTTTCTCAATTTCATCAAGTAGGAATGGAGAAACTTGTTTCTTTTTGCCTCCAGCAGGTTTTCTCTTTCCTTTTCTTTATTCTTTTCGAAGTCTTCCTGATTCACTTCTTTCCTGCTCAGGACCCTTATCAGGGCATAGCCGTCTTTAAACTCGATGGGCTCGCTCGCTTCATTGATGGGGAGGGAGAAAGCCAGTTCATCGACTTTTGGATTCTCGCCGATGATGCTGAGATATTGACCCCGTTTGTGCTCTTCTCCAGTCTTGTATTCAAGCTTATACTTTTCAGCCAGCTTTTCGAGCGCTGTTTGCTTGAGTTCTGCCCTGACGTTTTTCATCTTTTCCAGAGCCGCTTCTTTTTTTCTTATAGCGACGAATTCCGCTTTGACCTTATCCTCCACTTCATTAAACTCTGCCAGGCGCAGGGGCTCAATCTTTTCCAGCTCGGCAATTCCCACCCCCCGGTAGGTGAAGATAGGTGAGGAAGTCTGTTTTTCTTGGAGTTGGAAGAGAGTGTTGCTGATCATACCCGAAGAGTCAATGTCTTCAAAGGCATCGCCCTCCTTGAGAAGGCCTGTTGTTTTGATTTGAAAGCCTGCTTTTTTTGCAGCCGCATCGAGGCTTTTCTCCTTTCGGACGTCCTTCTCTAAATTCGAGATCCTCTCTTCAGCCAATTCCCTTGCTTTTTGGTCTTCGAGGGCGCTGCGGACCTTGTCTCTGACCTCTTCAAGGGGCTTGGTGAAAGGGGGCTTTTTTTCTGTAACTTTAAGGATGGAGAGGCCGTCGTCAAGTTCTAAAATATCAGATGTCCCACCCTCGGCAAGCCTTTCAATCTCTTTCTGCTCCGCAGAAGACAAGGTCTTCCATTCATAAAGCCCCCAGTCTCCGCTCTCTGTAGCTTTTTTATCTTTGGAGTTTGCCTTGGCCAAGGCGGCGAAGTTCTCGCCTTTTTGAATTTTCTCCAGAATGCTCTTGGCTTCTGCCGCGACAATTTCCTTTTGTTTGTTTTCATAGGGAAGATAGATGCGGCTGACTCGCACTCTTTCTGCTTCCTGGAATTGAGAGAGGTTCGCTTTATAATATTTCTCGATTTCTGGATCGAGGATTTTGATTTCCTTTTTTATCTCGTCCGTATTGAGAAAAACCAGGTTTCCTTCTCTTCTTTCAGGAATTCTGTAATTCTCCTTGTTCTTGTCAAAATATTCCTTGAGCTGACTCTCCTCAGGCTCTTCTCTAATTTCCATCTTATCTGTTTCTAGGACGGCGTATTCCATCTTGGCCGATTCATTATCGTTTTTATAGCTTTCCCAGAGTTCTTCTGGAGTGACGGTGATGCCGGCGGTGAGGACCTTGAGAAGTTTGTTGATGACAATTTCTCTTTTCAGGCTCTCTTCGAATTGAGAAGTGGAAAGACGGTTCCAGTTCAATATTCTTTTGTATTCATTAAGGCCGATGAATTTTCCGTCCCGCTGGAATATAGTTTTTATTCTGTCCCGAATTTCATCGTTTGAGGCTTGGATTCCCATGCCTTGAGCCGCCTGGAGGAGAAGATTTTGCTGGATAATCTCCTCCAGAACCTGCTGGGGGATGTTGAGCTGTTGAATCAGGTTTTTATCGAGGTCCTTGTACTGTCCTTTTAGAGTTTCGAGCCTGTCTCTAAGAGTCTGGAAATAAAAATTTGTGGAGATTTTTTTCCCTCCGACGCTGGCAAGATTCGAGGCGCCTGCTCCCCTTCCTAATTGTTGACCTCCTCCCCAGACAGCGAAAATAGCCAGGATAAAAGAGCCAATGACTATCCATAAGGTGGGAGTTAACTTTTTCACCTGTTTTCGCATTGCCTTTAACATCGTCTCACCTCAAATGTTTCTTTTCTGATATTCCACGCTAAATTTTAAAGAGAGCCGCTGAATCCTCAATTCATTATCTAATCGCCTTACTCTTCTCGGAGAAGATGTCTGGAGATGACGAGCCTTTGTATTTCAGAAGTCCCTTCATAGATGGTCAGGACTCTGGCATCCCTGTAGAGCTGCTCAACCAAGAATTCTTTGGAATAGCCATAACCTCCATGAATCTGCAGAGCCATGTAGGCGATTCTATTGGCTGCTTCTGAAGCAAAGAGTTTGGCCATGGAAGCCTCTTTGCTGAACGGCTTGCCGCGGTCTTTCAAATCAGCAGCCTTGTAGGCCAGAAGCCGCGCCGCATCGATGAGTGTGGACATGTCGGCAATCATGAATTGAATGGCCTGAAATTCTGAAATTCTTTTGCCGAAGGCCTCCCTTTGCCGGGCGAATCTAACGGCTTCTTCAAGCGCTTGCTCTGAAAGACCAACAGCTTGAGCAGCGATTCCGATTCTCGAGCAGTCAAGGCACTGAAAAGCGATTGTTGCTCCCTTGCCTTCCTCTCCCAAGAGATTTTCTGCAGGGACCTGGCAGTCTTCCAGGACGAATTCTGCGGTGGGAGAAGAATGAAGTCCCATCTTTTCCTCAATTTTGGAGACTCGGAAACCTGGAAAATTTCTCTCAACAATAAAAGCACTCGGCTTTACGACTCCGGGTGTAACCTCGCTCAGAGCAAAGATGATGGAAGCATCGGCTTCGCTTCCGCTGGTGACCCAAGCCTTTGTCCCGTTGAGAAGGTAAACATCGCCCTTTTTTATGGCTTTTGTCTTCAAGTTTGTGGCATCCGACCCCGAACCCGGTTCTGTCAGAGAAAAGGCTCCTAGAATCTCGCCTCTGGCCGCTGGAGGAAGGTATTTCTCCTTTTGCCTTTTGTTTCCAAAGCTGAGGATGGAATAACAGAAGAGGGAACAGTGGACGCTGACGATGACGGCCAGCGCGGGAGAAACTCGGCTGATTTCTTCCAGAGCAAAGACGAAAGAAAGATAGTCTGTTTTAACTCCTCCGTATTCAGGGGGAACAGTCATGCCCAGGGTTCCAAGTTTGGCCAGCTCTTTTAAGAGCTCCCCAGGAAATTGGCTGTTTTGCTCCAAGATTTTTGCTCGGGGCGCAATTTCCTTCTGGGCAAATTCCCTGACCATTTCCCGCACCAGCTTCTGGTCTTCCCTAAGCTCAAAATTCATTTTTCTTCTCTTTTATGAGATTTGGGCCTCTTGTTTCATTGAGGATAATGATCAGCCTCTAATTTATCAACCTGATTTTATCTTCTGAAAAAGAGGAAGGAGGCGGTCATAAGTCCTTTCAAGATCTTCGATCATCACCTTCGTCTTGCCGACTATGGGCATGAAATTTGAATCACCGCTCCAGCGTAAGATGACATGGAGATGATAATGGTCCGCGACTCCTGCTCCGGCGCTTTGGCCCAGGTTCATGCCGGTGTTGAAGCCGTGAGGTCGGTATTCCTTTTTCAGAACTCTCAAGCTCAACTTGAGGAGGTCCGTCATTTCATCCGTCAGCTCTTTCTTTGCCTTTTCAAACGAAGCAAGGTGGATATAGGGTGCAATCAAGAGATGCGCCGTTGTGTAAGGATATTTATTGAGGAGGATGAAGTTGTGGACGCCGCGGAAGAGGATAAAGGCCTGGCGGTCCGATTTAGCTTTAAGCGCCTGACAAAAAATGCATCCGCTCATCTTCAGTATTTTTCTGACATATTCCTCTCTCCAAGGAGCTGAGATGTAGTGCATCATTTGGTGTTGATCATGTTCTTTAGAATTTTGCTCGGCTTAAAGTATAAGACTTTCTTGGAGGGGACCTGAACGGCTTCGCCCGTCCGGGGATTTCTCCCCGCTCTCGAATTCCTCTGCCTGAAGCGAAAACTTCCAAATCCCCTCAATTCGATCTCTTCCCCTTTTAAAATTGCCTCTTTAATCGTATCAAAGAAGAGATTCACTCCGACTTCTGCCTCTTGCCTGGGGATGTTCATCTCCTTGGAAATTTTGTTGATTAGGTCGGCTTTAATCATTTTTTCCCTCCTTTTTTTTCACTTTTTGTGGAGAGCGGATTTGCTCGAGTTGGTCCTTAAAGACATCGCCGAGAGTTAATCTTTTCTGGTTCTGGATGTACTTTTGATATTCCAACTTCTGCAGTTCGAGCTGGGCCTGTCTGAAGCTGAGCGAGATTTTCTTCTCTTTGGGATTCATTTTAATGATTTTGGCCAGGCGCTCTTCCCCTACAGATAAAACCTCTTCAGGATTTTCGATTCTCTTTTCGTCGACCTCGGAAAGGAAAACAATGCCTTCAATTCCAGGAGTGATTTCAACGAAAACGCCAAAATCTGTCAAGCGGACAACTTTCACTTTGACCAACTCTCCGATCTTCTGCCGCTTGAAGAAATCCTCCCAAATATCTCCTTCAAGCTGCTTGATGCCCAATGATAATTTTTGTTTGGCGACATCGATGTTCAGAATTATGGCTTCTGCCTCCTGGCCGGCTTTCAGTTTCTGAGACGGATGTTTGATTTTTTCCCAGCTGATATCAGAAATATGAATTAGCCCTTCTACCCCTTTCTCAACTTCCATGAAGGCCCCGAAATCCGTTATGCTGGTTATGGTTCCTTTGACTCTCGAACCCGGACTGTATTTCTGCTTGAGAAGCTCCAGAGGATGAGGCGTCACCTGTTTGAGACCCAACGAGATTCTTTTTGCCGAAGAATTGATATCCAGGACTGAAACCACAACGTCTTCTCCTGGGCTGAGAACTTTCCTGGGATGGATGAGCTTTCTTGACCAGGTCAGGTCTGAAATGTGGACCAAGCCTTCCACGCCTTTTTCGAGCTCGACAAAAGCTCCAAAATCTGTAAGGCTGACCACCCTCCCGTTATATTTTTGCCCGATTTTATATTTCTCTTCAATTTTTTCCCATGGATCAGGGGTAAATTGCTTATAGCCAAGAGAGACTTTTTCCTCTTTTTCATTAAAGTCGAGGACAACAACTTCAACTTCATCTCCAACTTTAAAAAGCTCTGAGGGATGACCGAGCTTCCCCCAGGACATATCTGAAATATGAAGGAGGCCTTCCACTCCTCCGATATCTATAAAAGCCCCGAAGTTTGTCAAAGACTTGACTTCGCCTTTTATTTTTTGCCCCCGGCTGATCTGGCCGAACAATCGTCTTTTTCTTTTTTCTTTTTCATCCTGGAGGAAAAGTTTTCGAGAGAGAACTGCATTCTCGGTCTTCCTGTCGAATTTTATAACCTTAAATTTATACTTGTTTCCTAGAAGCTTCTCCGGCTCCTTGACGACCCTGATATCCGCATGGGAATCAGGAAGGAAAGTATCGATTCCGACATTGACCGTGTATCCATTCTTTGTTTTTTCGGTGATTTTTCCTGTGACCCATGTCTTCTGGTTAAAAGCTTTTTCCAGATTATTCAGAGCAGTCAGAGTGACTGCTTTTTTATGGGAAAGAATGAGATAGCCCTCTTTTCGGTCGCTTCGCTCCAGGACGGCTTCGACCTCATCCCCTTGACGAATTTCTTTGAGCTCCGCTCCTTTATCGAAATCCTCGATGGGAATGATGCCTTCCGACTTGAAGCCGATGTCGAGAAGAACATGAGCGGACGTGATCTTAATCACTTTACCCCTGACGATTTTCCCCGGGACTAACTCTTTAGCGTTGAACTGGTATTTCTCCAGCAAGCTTTTGTAGTCTTCAAAAGTGTCTTTCTCATCTTTCTGGGTGTTTTTTCTTACCTCTGACATTGGACAATATTCTCCCTTTGAGATTGGCTTCTGAAGCTCGACTTGATTTTTGCTACAGCTTCTTGGATAGCTTCAGGAGGAGTTGAGGCCCCTCCTGAAAGACCAATTTTTTTTGCTCCTTCGAGCATTCGAGGAGTGATTTGTTCTGCGCTTTCGATGAAATAGGTTTTGGGCAGGATCCTCTTTGAAATCTGATAAAGCTTGTTGGTGTTAGAGCTCGACCTTCCTCCAACGATGAACAAAGTGTCGACCTGAGATGCGAGTTGCGAGGTCAACTTCTGCCGAGTCTGAGTGGAATGGCAGATCGTGTTGTAGACTCTTAATTGGTCTGTTTTTTCGATTAAAGCGGCAACAATTCTCTGGAAGAGATAGATATCCTGGGTGGATTGAGCCAGTATCGCTCTTTTCTTCCGTTGGGGGAGGCTTCGTGCTTGTTCCTCATTTTCAACGATGATTCCTTTTCCTCGGCTGTATCCGATAAGCCCTTCAATCTCAGGGTGCTCTTTGTTTCCGACAATGATGATTTCTGCTTTTTCCTTGGCTAGGTACTCGACCAATCCTTGGATTTTTTTGACAATAGGACAGGTGGCATCGACAACTCCTATCTTTTTTTTGGCAAGCCGATTGTAGACGGCGGGAGAAACGCCGTGGCTGCGGATGATGACCGTTCCTTGGTTGAGCTTTTCAAACTTGCTGATGGGATAAATTCCCTTTTTTTCCAAGCTGGCGATCACCTGGGGATTGTGGATCAGCGCTCCCAGAGTGAATACAGCGCCTTTTGTCTTTTCCCTTGTTTTCTTAGCAATATTCAAAGCTCTTTTGACTCCGTAACAAAGGCCAGAGTTTTTGGCGACTATGATTTCCATCTCTTTCGGGATTGGATGATATTGATAAAATATCCTATCTTAGTTGAAATTGTTTGTCAATCTTAAGTCCAGATAAAATCTTAACTTAGCTCCATTTCTTATTCTTCCAGGTCCGCCTGCTCCTCAAGGATTTTCTTAATTTCTTCCGGCGAGGGGAGGTCATCGAGGCTGTTGAGGCCAAAATAGGTTAAGAATTTATCTGTTGTCCGGTAGAGGAGGGGACTTCCCGGACTCTTTTTCCTTCCAACGATTTTGATCAGCTTTTTTTGGAGGAGAGTTTTCAGAGTGTGTGTCGAATCCACGCCTCTTAAAACCGAAATTTCAGATAGAGTCGTGGGCTGGTGATAGGCGATGGCCGATAGGGTCTCAAGTGAGGCAGAGGTAAGTTTATTCTTTCTTTCCATCTTGAGCAGGCGCCTGACCCATAAATCGCACTCTGGCTTTGTGGAGAGAAGATAGCCCCCCGCCCGCTGGATGATTTGGATTCCACGATCGTTTGAGGCATAGCTTTCCTTGAGTTCCTTGAAAGCACCTTCGACCTCTTCAAAAGGAAACTCTTGAAGAACTTCTTTCATCTTCTCCAGAGAGAGAGGCTCTTGGGAGATGAATATCAAGGATTCGATGATTTCTCTAAGTTTGGTGTCCATCAGTTGACCTTATGAGCCTTTTTTCTGAACCAGACTTTAATCGATTGAAAGTGGCTTTCCTGGGTGGCGATAACGATTTTCAACTTGATCAGCTCCAGGAGGCTGAAGAAGGCGACAAAAGCTTCTTCAAAGGATTCCTGCCGATTGAAGTAGTCCAGAAAATCGAGAAAAGAATTCTTTTTTAATTCTTGGATGATTTCTCTCATTTTCTGTTCGAGAGAGATTTCCTTTCCTTTTATAGTCTTCGTTTCCTCTTTCTCTCTTTGCCTCATCAGCCTGAAAAAGGACTCTGCCAAGTCAAAGAGGGAGACTTCGATGAAATCCAGGGCATCGGTCTCGAGCAGCGGAGGAAGGAAGGTCCTTCTCCATTTCTGAAGCTCTTCGTCCTCCTTCTCTTTCAGAAGCAGGCTGGCTGTTTTGATTTTTTGATAATCCACAAGGCGCTCGACAAGAAGTTGTCGCGGGTCTTTTTCTTCTTCTTCTTCAAGAACTCTCTCCCGGGGAAGAAGCATCTGGGACTTGATGTGGATGAGAAGCGCGGCGATGAGCAGGAATTCGGCTTCCCGGTCAAGATTTATCCTTTTCTTATGATTGAGATATTCCAGGTATTCCCTGGTGATGATGGCGATGGGGATATCGTGGATATCGATTTTTCTTTTTTTGATCAGGAAAAGAAGGAGGTCAAGCGGGCCTTGAAAAGCTTCCAGCTTGACCTGGTAGGTTTCCAAAGTCTCCATGGTTTTGAAATGGTCTCTCAAAAGCCGAGATGAGCCCTGACTTCTTCCATCGTCCTTTGAGCGGCCCGTCGTGCCCGCCCGTTTCCCTCTTCAAGGATATCCCAGACAAGCTGGCGGTTTTTATTGAAGCTTTTCCTCTTTTCCCTGTAGGGAGAGAGGATTTCCTCCAGCCTCTCGATGACGACATTCTTGCATTCCAGACAGCCGATGCCGGCTGTTCGGCAACCTTGAGCCAACTCCTCTCTTTTCTCTTGATTGACAAAGGCTTTGTGCAGAGTGAAGGCAGGACAGTCATTTGGTTCTCCCGGGTCTGTCCTTCGCTTGCGCCGGATGTCGGTCTTCATTGTTTCGATTTTTTGTCGGACAATCTGCGGAGGGTCTTTGAGGAAGATAGCATTCCCGTAGGATTTGCTCATCTTGCGGCCGTCTGTTCCTGCCACCCTCGGAACTTCGCTGAGCAAAGTCTGGGGCTCTGGAAAGACCTTTCCGCAAAGCCGGTTGAAGCGCCTTGCCACCTCTCTTGTAAACTCGAGGTGATAAGCCTGGTCTTCTCCGACAGGAACGACGTCGGCCTTGTAGATCAGGATATCAGCCGCTTGAAGCATGGGATATCCGAGGAAGCCATAGGTATTGAGCTCTTTATCCGGATTCTCTCGCTGCATCTCCTTGAAGGTCGGGACCCTTTCCAGCCAGGGAAGAGGAGTGAACATCGACAGAAGCAGATGGAGTTCGGCATGCTCCTTGACCTCGGATTGAACAAAGAGAACGGATTTATTCGGCTCTAAACCAATGCTCATCCAGTCGGCGGCGACTTCGAAAATGTATTCTTTGATGACCTTCGAATTCTGGTATTCGGAACTCAGGGCGTGCCAGGTGACGATCGTATAAAAACAATGATATTGGCTTTGCATCTTGATCCAGTCGCGAAGAGGGCCGGCCAAATGACCAAGATGGAGAGGGCCTGTTGGCCTCATCCCGCTCAAGACAGTCTTTTTCTTTTTATCACTCATTTTAGATCAAGGCTATAGTGGCTATTAAATTGTAAATGGGTGTGAAAATGAGGTCAAGAACTCTGAGAAAGAGCAGGGCGAGTATGATCAAAAAGCCATAAGGGCGAATTTTATCGTATTTTTCTGCAGCTTCATCCGAGAGAAAGCCCATCAGCACCCCACTCCCATCTAAGGGAGGAACAGGAATGAGATTGAAGACGGCCAACAGAGTGTTGATCAAAGCTCCATAGAAAAGGATTAAAGCCAATCCCTGGATAGCGAAAAAGTTGGCAAAATTGGAGCTCAAGGATTTTAGGAAGATAATTGCGATTAGAAAAAGAGCACCGGCAATGAGGTTAGAGAGCGGTCCGGCTGCTGAGATGAGGAGGTTATCGCGGCGCGGGTTTCGCAGATTGAGAGGATTGACCGGAACGGGTTTTGCCCAGCCAAAGAAGGGGATGCCGGTGAGCATCATGATAAAGGGGAGAAGAACGGTTCCGATGAGGTCGATATGATGAAGCGGGTTAAGAGAGATTCTTCCCAAGTCATAAGCCGTGGGGTCTCCCATTTTGAGTGCGGCCCAGCCATGGGCGGATTCGTGAATGGTGATGGCGAAGAGCAAGACAAAGTAGCCGATGATTCTGTTAAGAATTTCCATTTTAGGCCAGAGCTATTTATAACATATCAATTCCATGCCGTAAAGAGTTACAAAAAATAGAGAAATAAAAAAGCGGAACAGGCTTGACGCCTAAAGCATCCAAACCTGTTCCGCCTTTTCTTTAAGAATATTTCAGCTTTTTAAAATTTTATCAACTTCCTCTTTATCAACATCCAGGATATAGGGAATACCGCTGACCTGTGCCGCATCTTGAGTCAAGGCAGCGATGTCAGTGCGGCTGATGTAGCTCAGGTTGAACTTTCTGTTTCCAGCCATGAGCTGGCGCAAGCCCTGGCTGAGCCTCGAGAAATAACTGTAAAGGCCCATGGCCCCCGTGGGAATTTCGTTGAATCTCTCTTTGTACTTTCTCTTTAATTCTGGAGCGGTGACAAAGATTTCTTCAGCCGTGCTGCCGAAGCGTTCGACATAGACTGGAATCTGCCCTTCCTTGATTCTCTTGCCGATAGTTTTTCCGACCATGGTCGCTGCCATCGGACCCCTGGCCATTCCCACGGCTTTAAAATAAGGAGCGCCCAAAGCCAATGCTTTGTAAATCTGGTCTTCAAAAGTGATGCCGCCAGCCACAGCCACATCCGGAATGTATTCTCCTTTTTGGTTGAGTTTGTGCAGGTATTGATAGAGAAGCGACCAGATTTCAACGCTCGGAATTCCCCATTCGTTCATCATCCGCCAGGGGCTCATTCCTGTTCCGCCGCCGGCACCGTCGACTGTTAAAAGGTCAATCTTGGCTTTTGAGGAGAACTTAACCGCCCTGGCCAAATCCGCAGGTCTGTAAGCTCCGGTCTTGAGGAAGACATATTTTGCGCCTGCCTTTCTCAATTCCTCGACTCTTTTCATGAAGCCTTCCTCCTCGACCATCCCCAACCTGGAGTGTCTTTCGAACTCCTTGAAGCTTCCCTTCTCAAAGGCCTGGATGACACTGGGGTCATTAGGGTCGGGCAGAACAATATAGCCTCTTTTCTTTAATTCCTGGGCTTTTTTAAGGCTCTTGATCTTGACCTCTCCACCGATGTCCTTGGCTCCCTGTCCCCATTTCAGCTCAACAGCTTCAACTCCCAATTTCTGGATGACATACTCATGAACCCCAAGCCTTGTATCTTCGACATTGGCTTGGATAACAACTGTGCCATAACGGTCTTCTTGGAATTCCTTGAAAAACCTAATCCTGGATTCCATATCCGGAGAGCGGACGATCTTTCCGTTCTTGATTTCAGATTCGTCATCCATCCCGCAGACATTCTCGCCGATGGTGAGAATCGTTCCAGCTATGGCCGCTCCTTTGGCCAGCCCCTCCCAATTCTGCTTGGCCACGTTTGTTGAACCCATACCACCGAGGATGAAGGGAACTTTTAGCTTAATGCCTTTGTCGTGTCCGACCGCTGTCTCGATGCTGACTTTGGGAAATGTCGCCTTGTCGCTGTCGGCCTCGACGCCGTAAGCTCCGACAGCCGTGCCCATGATGCTGAAATGAGAGAGGTCAACTGGATACTCCTTCTCCGAGGCGGCGGTAATGATGCCAAAAGGCTGAGGGTAGAGGACTTCAGGGCCGCGATAGGCTGATTTTCCTATCTCGCACATTCCGATACAGCCGTCGACACAGGTGACGCACATTCCGCTGAAAGGGCTGATCGAGCCTTCGGTTCTGTTCTTGGTCAGAGTGGCAGCGCTTCTGTTGAGTTTTGTATAAGCCATGATGATTACCTCCTTGTCGTCAAATTTATTTTATAAGCAGCGAAGAGTAAGTTAGTCATAAATTCTCTCATTTCTATTTGCTCGCTCTTGTCTGCTCCTTGTCAGCTCGTTTTTCGCTCTTTTCTCGAACGCAAGTTCCGCAGCGGCCAGCATCGTACATCCAGCACTGAAGCTCATCGTAATGTTCGAGGCAGGTTGGCTCCATGGTCAAGCAGGCATTGCAGACTGCGGTCTCTGCCTGAGGTCCCTGGCACCTCAACTGGCAGGCTGGGCAGATGTAGATGCAGCCCCCGCAGAGCCGGCATTCCTCGGAGCGAATGTCAAAGGGTGTGGAGATTTTCCTTTTATAGCCACGGTTCTGAAAGCCGATCGCCCGGCCGTCCATCTGCTCGGCGCACATCCGGACGCAAAGGCCGCAGAGGATGCATTCTTCGTTTCGAATCTTGAAGCGGACTTTTGTCACTCCGAATTTAGAAGCTAAATCCTGGATGACTTTAGAATAGGGGGCGATGGAAAGCATGAGCTCGATCATCATTCGCCGCGCCTCGATGACTCTTTTGGTGTCTGTCCGAACAACAAGCCCTTCCTCTGCCGGGTAGGTGCAGGAGCTGACCAGCTTAGCCTTTGGCCCTTCTCCGATTTCGACCAGGCAAAGCCGGCAGCCTCCATATGGGCTTAACCCTTCGTGGTAGCAGAGAGTCGGTATTTCCAGTCCGTAGAATTTAGCTGTTTCAAGTATGGTCCAGCCCTTCTCAGCCTTCACATCTAAGCCATTTATTCTTAGGTTAATCATGGATTCCTCACGTTATTTTGATTGCATCAAAATTACAAGCTTCAAAACAGGCCCCGCATTTGATGCATTTGCTATGATCGATGACGTGAACTTTTTTCAGCTCCCCAGAGATGGCTTCCTGAGGACAAACCTTCAAGCAGGCCAGACAACCGGTGCATTTCTCCTCGATTACAGAATACTGGATCAACTTTAAACACACTCCTGCCGGACACTTTTTATCCTTTATATGGGCTTCAAATTCGTCCCTAAAATATCTGATGGTGGAGAACACAGGATTGGCGGCAGTCTGTCCCAGCCCGCACATGGAGGCGTCCCTTGTTGCCTGGGCTAATTCTTCGAGCAATTCGAGGTCTCCTTCTTTTCCCTTTCCCTCAGAGATATCCTTGACAATCTCCCACATCCTTTGAGTTCCTTCTCGGCAGGAGAGACATTTGCCGCAGGATTCATCGCGCAGAAAATTCAAAAAGTATTTGGCAACATCAACCATGCAGGTCTTATCGTCCATGACAATCATTCCACCCGAGCCCATGATCGAGCCGGCTTGAGTCAAACTTTCATAATCGATAGGCAGGTCAAGCTTCTCTTTGGGAATGCATCCTCCGGATGGGCCACCTGTCTGAACAGCCTTGAACTCTCTTCCTGCCGGGATTCCTCCACCGATGTCAAAGATGATTTCCCTCAGAGTCATCCCCATCGGAACTTCCACTAAACCCGTATTGTTGATTTTTCCAACAAGAGAAAATATTTTAGTCCCTTTACTTCCATCGGTGCCAATTTGAGAGAACCATCCGGCGCCCTTGTTGATGATGACAGGAACGTTGGACCACGTCTCAACGTTATTGATAATTGTTGGCTTGCTCCAGAGTCCTCTTTGAGCAGGGTAAGGGGGTCGTTGTTTAGGAATTCCAATTTTCCCTTCAATACAAGCCAATAAAGCCGATTCTTCCCCAGAGACGAAAGCTCCGGCTCCCTTAGAGATTGAAATATCAAAACTGAATTCTGTTCCGAGGATATTTTTTCCAAGGAGGCTATAATCTCTGGCCTGCTTGAGGGCAAGGGACGCATTTTCTACGGCAAGAGGATATTCATCACGAACATAGATAAATCCCTCTTTGGCGCCCACGGCATAGGCTCCGATCAGCATCCCCTCGATGACACTATGAGGATTTCCTTCCAGCAAGCTTCTATCCATGTAGGCGCCAGGGTCACCTTCATCGCAGTTGCAAACGAGATATTTAATCTTTGCTGATGACTTTGAAGTTATTTCCCATTTTAATCCTGTATGGAATCCTGCCCCTCCTCTTCCCCTTAAGCCCGATTTTTTTATTTCTTCAATAATTTTCCGAGGAGTTATCTCTTTTACAACTCTTGCCAGGGCCGAATAGCCATTCAAGGCCATGTAATCTTTGATTTCAGTCGGGTCGATGAATCCGTTGTTCTTAAAAATAATTCTTTTTTGCTTTTTATAGAAAGGGACTTCTTTTTCATAAACAATTTTTTCCCCGGTTTTTGGATCAACATAGAGAAGCCTCTCAATGATTTTTTTGCCTTTAATTGTTTCTGATATGACTTCTTTGACATCCTTGAGCTGGATCTTTTGGTAGAATATTCCATCGGGTTGGATGACAACAATCGGGCCTCTTTCACAGAAACCATGACAGCCTGTGGTTCTGACATCGACCGTATCTTGAAGATTCTGTTTTTTGATTTCGTCTTCAAAAGCTTGGGCTATTTTTACACAGCCGTAGGCATGACAGCCTGTTCCGCTGCAGATAGTGATGGTCGGTTTCTGTTTTTTACGGGATTTTAAGATCTCGCCTCTTATCTCTTCCAGCTTGTTAACGTTCATTCCGTTCATTATTCACCCCGCTCCTTTTTTCTGGTCTAAATTTTTTAATAAGTTTATCGACTTTTCTTATTTTCATTTGACCGTAATAATCGCCATCAATAACCACAATGGGGCCAAGAGCACAGGCTCCCAAGCAGTTGACAGTTTCTAATGTAAATAAGTTGTCTTTGGTTGTTTCTTCAACATCGACGTTGAGTTTTCTTTTGAATTCTTCCAAAATAGGGGGAGCACCTCTGACATGGCAGGCTGTTCCCATGCAAACAGTGACCACATGCTTCCCCCTGGGCTTAAGGCTGAAAGCATTATAGAAACTCGCCACGCTGAGGACATCAATCAAGGGGATATTCAAGGTATCCGAGACCAGAAGCAAGGCCTCCTGAGGGAGGTAATTGAATTGAACCTGGATATCTTGAAGGATCGGTATCAATGATTTTTTTTCTCTGGGATGTTTTTTTATTATAGTTTCAAATTGAAGAGCGCCGTTGGCCATGGATTCTCTCCGCCTCTTAATCAGCTTTTTATTTCTTTCGTTGATTTTTAAGTTGGAGGGGGGAAAATGTTGTTTCGGGTATAATTTTTATAATTCCGCCCATTAACTTAAAAATATAATAATTATTAAGGGATTTTTATAACAGATACTCATTAGCCTTGTCAAGGACTTGGGGGACAAAAGATGCTTAATAAGACAAAAGAATTCTTGACAGCGAGCAGGAATCTGCCATAATTACTTTCAAGTTAATGAGGAGAAGAAGAATGACAAAAAAGGTTCATCGAGCTGTAGGCCATCATTATATCGTCGAAGCGTCAGGATGTGACCCTGAGATCATCGGCAGCGTGGACAAGGTTCAGCAGATTTTGGTCAAAGCAGCCGAGATTGCCGGAGCCCAGGTCTGGTCCATTTCTGTCAACAGGTTCCCGCCCAGTGGAGTCAGTGGGGTCATTGTCATTTCCGAATCGCACATCTCTATCCATACCTGGCCGGAGTACAAATATGGCGCTCTTGACTTCTACACCTGCGGCAGCTCTGTTGAACCAGAAAAAGCCGTGCTTTATGCTGTCGAGGCTTTTGGCGCCACCACTTCTCACGTTACGGAAATTACGCGAGGAATCGAGGAAGGAGACAAGATTTTCTATCATAGCTTTATCACCTGGGAAGAGGATTTTGTCACCGAGAAAGGCAAAAAATCGGCTTCAGGAAGTTAAGTTAAAGTTAACAATCCAGAGAATCTGCCCAATCTGCGGCTGTCTTGCTTTCAGTCACCGCTGTTAAGTTTTTTTACAACAGGCCTTTAATCATTATCCAGCCTTGACCAGAATTTCGAGAGTTCTCCCAAAGATTTGATGTTTCCTTTTCTAATTCAATTGGCACAAAAATTGCTATTTTTTAACGAGAGTTAGAGATGGACCTTCCCCAGGGATGGAGAAAAGCAAAAAGCAGATTTTCCATTGTCTTAATGGATTTTTTAAATTTGATATAATAAGCCTAAAATGATGAAGAAGAGATTCATCGTTCAAATCTTTGTCTTTTCCCTCCTTTCCCTTTCCTTGACCTTTGAAGCGGCCTCCCAGGAAGACCCTCTGAATGAGTTTATCGTTCAAATCCAAAAGTCCTTGAACGAGAGAAACATTCCGGCCTACCTGGAGAATTTTCAAGAAGAGCTCAGAGCAGAGGAGGAGGCCAGCATAAAAATGAACTTTGACCAGCTCCTGATGGATAGAGTGACTTTGTACAAGGCTGGAAAGCTGAACCAGATCGCTGATGAGACAATCGTCTTTCTTCAGGCTCTCTTTCAGAATTCTTTTTCAGTGAAAATTGAGAACTGGCGCCTGAGCCTCATCCAGGCAGAGGCGCGGTGGAAGGTCAACAAGAAGAATATAATCGGGAGCATCTCCACGCTTTACAAGATCAAAATCCCCTCTGAAAGAGTTGAAAGAGTCAAGTCGATTGAGATCGAGCATGTCGATCTCAAGCTCATCTTTAAGGATGCCCTCGTCTTTTTTGACAACATCCCTGAGCTGGAGACAGCCCTGCTCGTCGTCGGCAAGGGCCATTTGATTTTTTCTCCTTCAGACCCGCAGGAACAACACCAGCTGGACCTTATCTATAAGAAACTCTCTCTTGAGGATGAGCTCAGCTATGCTTATCTCAGGTTTTCCAACTATTTTTTTGATAATAACATCAGGATTGAAAAAGATAAGGATGACTTCCAAGTCTCTGATTTAGAGAAAAACAATGCCTATTCCCTGTTTTCCAGGCATTATTCCAATTCCTTTACGGTTGAAAATTCCCTCAACAAGGAGCTGTATTCGGCTCTTCCTCAAGCCGAAGAGGCTGTCATTGATTTTAGCGGGAAAAAGTATGGAAACCTGACCTATATCTATTCCCCTTTTTCAGATGAGGAGACCCACCTTTATCGCTGGAAAGATAAAAAGATCATCAACCTCTATTCGCCTTTCGTCGAAGACAATAAGAAAAGAATGGTTGTGACTTTTGGCGAGATGTTCGAAGTCAAGAACTACAAGATTGATATTGATTTTAATCCGAAGCAGTCGTTCCTTTCCGGAAAGGCAGAAGTTGAAATCGAGCCCAAAGTCGACTTTCTGGAAAGAGTCAAGCTTAAGTTGAATCCCAAATTGGAAATCCTGCGCATCTATGATCAGGAGATGCATGAGCTGTTTTACAGCCGGGATAAAATGAGGGAGTTCCTTTATGTTTATTTCGCCAATCCTCCATCTCGCGAGAAACCTTGCACCATCGAGATTTTTTATCGAGGGAAAATTTCGCCTCCGACACAGGTTGAAGATGTCGTCATCCAATATCAAAAACAGCCCGAGTCGATTGTCTTTAATCCCCCAAGCTTCGAGACCTATCTCTTCACGCGACGCCCCTACTGGTATCCTTCTCCTCCGGATGATGATTATTTCACAGCAAAGTTGAGAATCATTGTTCCGCCTGGATACGGTTGTGTTTCGAATGGCGAATTGATTGAGCAAAGCAAATTGAACGGAGCGGAGAGAGTCGAGGAAGTGGACAAAATCGGAAGCTCTGTTTATATCTTCGAAACAAAATATCCTCTCAAATATGTCTCCTTTATTGTCGGAGATATTTCCAAGACCCGAGAAGATAAAGGCTCTATCCCGCTCAGGCTCTACGCCTCCTCTGGAATCTCTTTCCAAAAGAAAGGGCTCGTTGAGGATGCCAAAAAGATTATTCAATTCTATGAAGGTCAGTTTGGGCCTTTTCCCTATGAAAAGCTATCGATCGTCGAGAGAAACTGGCCTTCAACCGGAGGCCACTGCTCCCCTTCCTTTATTGTTCTCAATGAGCCGCCTCAAGTTGCAGAAGGAGGGCATTATGTCAATGTCCGGAGTCCAGTGGACCTCTCCCGCTGGAAAGAATATGTTATTGCCCACGAAATTGCCCACCAGTGGTGGGGGCATGCTGTCACCTGGAAAACCTATCACGACCAGTGGCTGAGTGAAGGATTGGCTCAATTTGCCGCTGCCCTCTATTTGAGAGAATGTCATGGCGAGGATGCTTATTCTTTCATTCTTAAGAAGTTTTCACGATGGACGGAAAAATATTCGAAGTGGGGGCCAATCACTCTTGGCTCTCGCCTCAGCTTTTTTAATTTTCTTGCTTACCAGTCCATCATCTACAATAAGACCTCACTGGCATTGAATCTGCTTAAAGACTTAATAGGCGAGGAAGTCTTTTTTGAGGGATTAAAGGAATTCTTCGGAAAATACAAGTACAACGTTGCCAACACCAGAGGCTTTATCAGAATTATGGAGCGTGTTTCAGGAAAAGACCTGGAAAATTTCTTCAAGCATTGGTTTGATTCCTATCTTCTTCCTGAACTCAAGGTTACCCATTCTGTCAAAAAGGGAAGGGAGGGGTTGATTCTGACAGTCAGAGTAACCCAGCTCAGAGAGCATTTTCTTTTTCCGCTGTGGATCGAGTGGCTGGAGAGCGGGAAAAAGGTCAGGAAGATGCTTGTTGTTGATGACCAGGCCAAGACTTTTGAGTTTGAATTAAAGGAAAAACCGAAGAAGATAAGAGTGAATCCCGACAACGCCCTGCCGGGGAAAATTTTATAATTCCCTTTAACTTAGACTTTTTCCCAGGCTTTATATCGCTAGGCGAAGGCAGAGTGGCGAGAAAGCCGTATGAAAGGCTGAGCGGGCATGGTTCCTCGACCGAAGGGAGAGGAGAGCGAAGCCTTGAATCGAGCCGCTTTTGCCTCGCTGGGGCAAAAGCGGCGTGCTGACGAGCTACTCTGCCTGAGCCTATCAGGAGAGATCGCTGATATCGATCTGCAGCCTTTTGATCATCTCATTCAGGGTGGTGGGCTTGACTCCTAAAAGATTGGCGGCCTTTTTTTGAACTCCTTTTGTTTTGGTCAGGGCACTGATTATGGCTTTTCTCTGGAGGGATCGGATGTGTTCCTTGAGAGTGTGCTCGTTATCGTCCGGGGAGAATGCTTTGGCCTCATCTTGCGGGGTTAAGAAGAAGGGGGGGAGCCCCTCTCTGGTGATGATTTTGGACTTGGTCAGGACTACGGCTCTTTCAATCAGATTTTCCAGTTCTCTGACGTTTCCTGGCCAGTCATAGTTGATGAGAATCTCCATTACGTCTTCAGTGATGTCTGTAATCTCTTTTTTATTTTCTTTTCCGTAAATTGTGAGAAAATGTCTGACCAGAAGGGGAATGTCCTCTTTTCTTTCCCGGAGTGGCGGGAGCACGATTTTGATGACATTCAGCCGGTAGAAAAGGTCCTGGCGGAATATTTTTTTTCCGACCAGCTCTTCCAAGTCTGAGTTGGTGGCAGCGATGACTCTGGCGTCGACTTTGATTGTCTTTGTCCCTCCCAATCTCATGAACTCCTTGTCCTGCATCACCCGTAACAATTTCGCTTGAGTCTCTGGATTGAGAGAGGATATTTCGTCAAAAAAGATTGTCCCTCTGTCAGCCGCTTCGAAGAGGCCCTTTTTATGATTGACAGCTCCCGTGAAAGCTCCTTTGACATGGCCGAAGAGATGGCTTTCCAGAAGGTCAGGCGGAAGGGAGCCGCTGTTGACGACGATGAAAGGGAAGCTCGCCCGGTCGCTGTTTTGGTGGATGGCTCTTGAGACGAGTTCCTTTCCTGTCCCGCTTTCGCCTTCGAGCAAGATCGTGCTTCGCGTTGGAGCTGCGGCTTTTATGACATCGAACACATCCTGCATGACTTTGCTTTTTCCGATGATGTTTTCAAAGCAGAACTTCCTCTTGAGCTCGTCTTTCAAGCGAATGTTTTCTTCCTTGAGTTTTCGATGCTCCAGCGCTCTTTTGACCGTCAAGAGCAGTTCATCATGTTTGAAAGGCTTCTGGATGTAATCGAAGGCTCCGCTCTTCATTGCTGAAATGGCTGATTCCACAGAGGCATAGGCGGTGATGATCACGGTCACGACCTGAGGGTCGATCTTCCTCAGATTTTTAAGGACCTCTATCCCATCCATTTCGGGCATGAGCAGGTCCAGAAGAACGAGGTCAAAAGACTCGGAAGGATGTTTTTCAAGAGCCTCCTCGCCGCTCAAAGATTTTTCAACTTCATAGCCTTCGGAAGTCAGGAGGTCACCCAGAACCTCATGGATGATTTGTTCGTCATCGATGATGTGGATTTTGCCTTTTTTTTCCATTTTTATGCCGCCGAAATCTTATTTGTTTTTTTCTTGTCCAAGTCCTTAGGAATATATATGGTGAAGAGAGAGCCTTTTCCCCATTCACTTTCCACAGTAATTTGCCCTTCGTGCTCTTTGATGATGGCATAGCTTATGGAAAGGCCGAGACCCGTCCCTTTCCCCACGCCCTTGGTTGTGAAGAAGGGGTCAAAGATATGGGGCAGGTGCTGATCCTTGATTCCAGTTCCCGTATCCTGAATTTTTATCATGGCCTGTTTTGAATTCTCGCTGAGCGCGATGCTCAGCGTCCCGCCGTCGGGCATGGCATCGATGGCGTTGAGAATAATGTTGATGAAGACCTGCTGCAGTCTTTCTCCTTGCGCCCAGAGGGGTCGAAGCTTCTCCAGCTTCAACTCCAGATTGATGTTCATCGTTTTCAGCTTGTATTCAATCAAGGAGATGATCTCCTGCAGATTCTCCTTGATGTCAACTTTATGAAAAGATGCTTCGGAAGGATTTCGGGCAAAATTGAGGAGGTTTTTGATAATTCTGGCCACTCTTTCTGTTTGAGCCTCGATCTTTTCCAGAATTTGGCCGTGAGAAGATCGGGAAAGCTTTTTCTGGAGTATCTGGACATAGCTTGAAATTCCTGTCAGGGGAGTGTTGATTTCATGGGCCACACCGGCAGAGAGAAGGCCGATGGAGGCAAGTTTCTCTGAGGTGAGAAGCTGCTGCTGCAGAAATATTTTTTCTGTTATTTCCTCAAAGACGATGACTGTGCCATAGGGATTCATCCTGTTATCGAGAAGCGGAGTTTTGGCAATATCGAATATTTTTTTCTCTTGGGGCGATACATCCAGCGTGATTTCGCTCAAGAGGCGAAAATCCTGTTGGCCTTCCAGAGGAAAGATGGCTGAGAAATTTTTTGCTCCCAAGACTTCCATCAGAGTCCTGTTGACGACATCTTCTTTTTTCAAAGAGAAGGTTTCCTCAAGCACCCGGTTCCAGCCGATGATTCTTGCTTGCTGATCGAGGACGGCGACTCCAACAGTCAGGCTTTCGATAATGTTCTCGCTGTAGTCTTTGAGCCGTTCCAATTCCATGGCCCTGATGCTGGCCTGATTGTAGAGATAGGCATTTTCCAGGGCTAAGGCCACTGAAGACGAGATTGTGGTCAGGAGCTCCCAGTCTTCACTGTTGAGGAAGGTGTTGTCAACTTTCTTGCTCATCGCCAGACAGCCGATAATGTTTTCTTCAACTTTCAACGGCAGGTAATGGAAAAAAGTCGAGGAGGACAGAGTTTCGAAATTCTTCTGGAGCTCTTTTTTCTCGGCAAAGGAATAATAGGAAATGAACTCTTTTTCTTTTAACTCTTGATAGAGAGGGTCATCAAAAATTATTTTGTTTAGGCTGAGAGGCAACTGGCCTCTGGATTTCAAAAGGGAGAATGACTTTTTTTCAGCATCCGCCGGAAGGAGAAGGGCAATGGATTTGAGAGTGAGGGCGTTGGCGATCAATTCCAGCAGAGATTGGGAGAGCTTTTGAAGGTTTCTCTCTCGACTGAGTTCTTTGCTTATCGAAAGAAGAGTTTTTCTGTATTGATAACTCCTTTTATAAAAAGCCCTATCCAGGATGGACTGGAAAAGTTTTTTCAAGGGAGTGAACAGCGTGGCTCCCAGAATAATGGCCAGGATTCCCAAGAAGAGAGCGTTGAGCCTGTTTTCAGATGAAATTTTTGTCTGTGAGGTAGCGATGAAATAGATGATGGCCAGGACAACAGAGGAGGAGATCAAGGTCACCGCTTTTTTGAGAAGGAGTTCAAAATTCATCAAGCGGTGCCTGGAAATGGAGTAGGAGAAAGTCAAAGGAATGAGGGCCTGGAGGAGGACGGTGAGTTCTGCTGCTCTTGAAGGGATGTGGTTGAAGAGGAAAGGAATGACGTAGAAAAGGGTGAAGGGAATGATGCCCAGGCCAAGGCCGTAGGCAATCCACCTCAGTTGTTTTTTGACCATCAGGTTTGAAGGCATAACTGTGCTGTGGAGGATGGTCAATAAGGTCAAGATGGAAAAAACAGCGAAATGGAGAAGGCCCAGCTTCTCCAATGTGTCATGAAAGCTTAGCATGAGGAGGTCATTCGAATTCCGAAAGAAGGGAAGATGGATGGTTATTTTGAACAAGAGAAGGGCTAAGCCGGGGAGATAGAGGAAGAAGACTGAAGACGGCTGAGTTCTAAAAAATTTTTTTCTTTGAGGAAAGATGATGAAATAATGAAGGAAGAGGGGAGGAAAGAGCAGAAAGGAGATGTTGTCCAGCCAATAGAAAAGGCTGTCCAGTTTGTCGAGCTTTCCAGTGGAAGAAAAGATGCACAAAGAGTAAAAAGCCAAAGAGACTAAATAGAAGAAAGCGTAAGGTATGGTAAAGGGTTTCTTTGAGTTGAGGAAGACAATCAAGCCGATGACAAGTGTGGTTAAACCGATGAAGGCCAGAAAAAAGTAGATGACATTGGCTCTTTTTAATGCCAGATAGAAAGAGGGCGTGATGAGCTCACCTTCTCGAATCGTTTGGTATCTGACATTTTGATTCGTGCTTGAAGCTTGCCATAGATTCTTTGCCAACTCTATTTTGTTCTTGACTGGATTGTTGTTGATGGATAAGAGGATGGTTCCTTTCTTGATACCGTTTAAATAACCAGGGCTGTTGACCTCAACTTTAATGGCTGTCAGACCTTCGGGTTTTTCGCCCCAGATGACGCCATCTGTCGGCTCGGTCCAAGTCGCTTTTTTATAGACATTCAATCCACCCAAGAGGAGAAGAACGAAGACGAAGACGATAGCTATGGAAATTTTGGTTTTCTCCAGGAGCTTCGTTTTTTCTTTTTCTGACAATCCAAAAAATTGAATCATTTTGGCAAAAAATATATGGATGGCTTAATCCAAGATATGTCTTTTTCCAGCTCTCGCTGCCCATTTTGCGCTGGGCTGCTTCAACAGTTTTTTCAAAGTCAAATCTTCTTTTAGCCCTAAAGGGTTTGTGTTGCGGGAGAGAAAAGTGCTCATATAGTCGTAATTGGGCTTTTTAGCGGGGATAGTCTGCGGTTCAGCAGCCGAGTTTTTTAAAAAAGATGACTCTTTTAAGGACAAGTTCTTATAGAGGAAGATGAGGAGAAGGAATAGGAAGAGAGCCATCCAAATCTTTCTTCTCACAATTTTAAAAATAAATCTTTCAGCCTCAATTGTCAATATCAAGAAAAAAGCCTTCAAAATTTGACAAAAAGCCGAGGATAACTTAACATAAGTTTAAAAATTAGTGAGATTTAGATAGAGGATACGTCCCAAAATTCGTGGAAGCGTTTCAGACCAAGGAATTGGAATGTTAAGCGGCGGACCATCGGCTTAAAAAATGCCTTACTATTTTTGTCGTTTCGCTGGAGAAGACGGAGATGTATTCTGCGAATCCTATCTTGCCTCTTCCCAGGACGAATGCCGAAAGCACTTTGAACAGCGAGGTCTCTGCCTCCTCTCAGTCAAAAGAGACTGGAAGAAAATTGCGATTCCTTCTCTGGTTTTTGGGAAGAAGATTAAGGATAAGGATATCATCATGTTCAACCAGGAGCTGGTGGCTCTCATTCGAGCCGGCTATCCTGTGCTCAGTGGAATTGAAATCATTGCTTCTCGGGTGAAGAACATCCATCTTAAAGAGCTCTTGGCGAAAGTCGAGAGCGAAATTCGGCAAGGAAAATCTCTGTCAGAAGCCTTTGTCCCCTTTGAAAGAATCTTCTCCCCGGTTTATACGGCCTCCCTTATGGCTGGAGAGCGAAGCGGAAACTTGGCCAGTTCGATCAGCCGCTATATCGATTATACCAAGACCATTTCCCAGACGAAATCCAGGGTGAAGTCTGCTCTGACCTATCCGGCTCTCCTCCTCGTCTTCGCTCTTATTCTTGTCGGCATTTTGATCAATTTTATCCTTCCTCGGTTTTCTGAGTTTTATGCCGATTTTCAATCCGAGCTTCCGTCCATAACCCGAAGCCTCCTCTCCTTTTCGACGGCAGTGAGAAGAAATGTTTTTTTCTTGCTTGGGGCTGTCCTTTTCTTTTTCCTCATCTATCTTCGGCTGAAGAGGAATGAGAAATTCCTCTCCTTTCTGGATAAGCTCAAGATTGAAACTCCTTACGGAGGGCCAATCTGGCTGGAAGGCGGGATTGCCCTTTTCAGCCGGACGCTGAGTCTTCTTCTTGGGGCGGGAATCACTCTGCTCCAGTCCATCGGCATCGCCATTCAAGCCGTCCCCAATAAGTTTCTCACCCAAAAGATGAAAAATCTGGCTGACCACATCAAGGACGGGGAAAGCCTGGCGGATTCCCTCTCCAAAACAGCTGTTTTTCCGACGCTTTCCATTGACATGATTCGGATTGGGGAGACATCAGCCAACCTGGAAGGGATGCTGAGGGATGTGGCTGATTTTTACGATGAGAGGATAAGAACGAAAATCGATAACTTTATTTCCCTTGTCCAGCCCGTCATTATCATTTTTATGGGCCTGGTTATTGCCGCCATGCTCCTCTCGGTTTATCTTCCCATTTTTAATATAATAAGAGTCGTAAGATGAACAAGACGAAAAAAGAAGAGCGAGAAAAAATCTCTATCTCTGAAGACGAGAAGACAAAAAGAATCGCAGCCCGCTACAACATTCCTTCTGTTGACCTTTCAGCCTGCAGCTTAAGCCGGGAGCTTGTCCAGTCCTTCCCTCCAGACTTTCTCTATCGCTCGAACTTCATTCCTTTTGACGAGAAGGAGAATGTGGTGAAGATTGCTATCGCCGACCCTTCTGATATTGCCACCATCGATACTATCGAATCTTATCTTGGAAAGAAGGTGGAAGTCTATGCGGCTTCGATGAGGGCCATCCATGAGGCGCTGCGCAAGAGCGAGACCGCGCTTCAGGTCCTCAAGGATGCAACTGAAGGATTCGTCACCCAAGTTGTGGAAAAGGAAGGAGGCGAAGAGAGAGAGGTCATCTCGGTTGAGACGCTGGCTGACCAGGACGGCTCGATCATCAAGCTGGTGAACTCCATCATCTTCACCGCCGTCCAGAAAAGGGCGAGTGACATCCACATCGAGTCCAAAGAAGAAGGCGTGATCATCAAGTTCCGCATCGACGGCGTTCTGGGTGAGGCGATGGAGCCGATTGATAAGAAATTTCAATCATCGATCATCTCCAGAATCAAAGTCATGTCCGACCTTGATATTGCCGAGCGAAGAGTCCCTCAGGACGGAAGATTCAGGCTGAAGATCAAGGATAAGACCATCGATTTTCGTATCTCCATCATGCCTTCCATCTACGGCGAGGATGCCGTCATCCGCATCCTCGACAAGGAGATGATCACCGAGGCCATCTCTGAGTTAAGGCTGGACCTGCTCGGTTTCTCTGATGAAGTTCTGTCAAAGTTCAGAAGATATATCACTCAGCCCTATGGAATGGTGCTGGTCACCGGCCCGACTGGAAGCGGAAAAACGACCACGTTGTACGCCGCTTTGACCGAGATAAAGTCTCCTGAGGATAAAATCATAACCATCGAAGACCCGGTCGAATACCAGATCGAAGGAATCACTCAGATTCCTGTCAACGAGAAGAAGGGTTTGACTTTTGCCCGCGGCCTGCGTTCCATCTTGAGGCACGACCCGGACAAGATCATGGTCGGTGAGATCAGGGACCCGGAAACAGCCCAGATTGCCATTCAATCCGCCCTGACCGGGCATCTCGTTTTCACCACTGTTCATGCCAACAACGTTTTCGATGTCATCGGCCGCTTCCTCCATATGCAGGTCGATCCTTACAGTTTCATCTCGGCTCTCAATTGTATCTTAGCTCAAAGGCTGGTCAGGGTCCTTTGTCCGAAATGCAGGAGCCCTGTCCATTATGAGCCGGAGCAGTTGATCGAGTCAGGCCTCAGCCCCGAAAAGTTCGGAGAAAAAATTTTTTATGAGGCTCAAGGATGCGGAGAATGCTTTCACACCGGCTTCAAAGGGAGAACGGCCATAGCCGAGCTGCTCGAGCTCTCGGATAAGATTCGGGAGATGATTCTGGAGAGAAAGCCTCTTTCTGAAGTAAAGAAGAGGGCAAAGAGCGAAGGCATAGTATTTTTAAGAGAGGTCGGGATGCAGAAAGTGCTGAAGGGAATAACGAGCCTCAAGGAATTGAACAAGGTCACTTTTGTCGAGTAAGAGAATGAACTTTTTTTTGGAGCGAGTGAAGAATTATTTTAGCCGAGAATCCCTTCCCCATTCGGCTCTTCAGCTCGCTTCCTCTTACCTCGGCGGAATCCATGTCTCAGCCAAAGAAAAGAAGATTAAGGCTCATTTCATCTTACCCTTGGAACAAGGAGTGATAGAACCTTCCTTCAGCCAAAAAAACATAAAAGACCCTTCACTTCTTGAAAGAAGAATAAAAGAAGGCTTGGAGAGACTTCATCTTTCGGAGCAGAGGATAGCCTGCCTCATTCCGGAATCATCCCTGAAAGTTTTTGTCTTTTCCTTCGGCTCTCTTCCTCCAAGCCGCAAGGAAAGAGAGCAGCTCATCCGCTTCCGGGTGAAAAAGCAGCTTCCTTTGCTTCCAGCTGATGCCCGCTTTTCTTTCGATTTGATTCACTCCTCGAATTCTCTAAGAGTATTGGCTGCAGTCGCGCGCTCCTCGGTCATCAGCGAGTATGAAGATTTTTTCGCTGGCCTGAATCTAAGGGTCAGAATCGTCGGAATCCCTTCCCTGAGCCTGTACAATTTAATGATCAAGAAGAAAGAAGGAGATTTTTTGCTGGTCAACATCGAGGAGGATTTTTTCAGCCTTGTGGTCATCCTCGAGTCTGGAGTTTCGCTCTACCGCTTGAAATTCTTTATGGCTGAGTCTCAGAGAAGTTTTTCCGAGCTGCAGAGAGTTGAGAATGTCATTAAAGAAGTGGAGAATACCGTCAATTTCGTCGAGGACCGAGAGAAAAAGAGAGTCCAATCCTTCTGGGTCCGCCTCGGACTCTTGAAGCAAGGGTCAGAGCTGCCTTCACTCCTTCGAGAAAAATTTCCCTTTCCTTTGACGGAGATCGATGTCGGCCAAGCTGCGGGGCTGGGCGATAAAGAAAGCAAGATATTGTCTCCTCTTATCGGGCAGATTCTGCGATGACCACTAAAAGATTGAGCTTGAATTTAGCCAGTCGTCCCTTGCGCAACAGAAGATTCTTTTATCTGCTTCTCTTTATCTTGGGCGCTCTGCTGGTCGTTGTCGGCTATCTGGCGGGAAAAACCTATATTGAATATCGCAGCCAGGATCAAAAGGCCAGAGCCTCGATCGCAAAGACCAATCAACTGCTGATGGTGGCCAATACCGAGGAAAAGACTTTTCGAAAGAAGGTCGAGGAAGCCATCCGCAACGATAAGGAAAAAGTCGATTTGGTCAACAGCATCATCTTGAGAAAAATCTTTTCCTGGACAGAAATTCTGTCAGCTCTCGAGCATTCACTTCCCGACTCGAGCTACATTCTTTCCCTGGCTCCGACTCTTGCTGAGGATTCAAGGCTGCAGTTGAAGTTGAGAGTCGTATCGACGGACTTGGATCGACTCCTGGAGTTTTTGAATAACTTAAAAGCTTTGAAGTTCAGCATCAGAATAGAAGGCGAAATGGAGAGTGAGAGAGGATTCCTCGTTTCGAATGTTTCTTTGAGCTATGAAAGAGCCAATTGATCTATTGGACAAAAAGGAGCAGAGAATAACAGTTCTTCTCTGCTTTCTCTTCGGAGCGGCTCTCCTCTTCTTCTTGCTCATTTCCCTGCCGGAGAAGATGCATTATTTGAAGACAGTCTCTTCCCTCCGCTCCAAAGAGAAGAGTTACGAAATTGCCGCCCAAAAAACTTCGGAGAAGAGAGAAGAATGGCTGAAGTGGCAACAGACTCAAAAGGACCTGGAAGAGATAAGAAATAAATATTTTTATGAAAAGGAGATTCAGCCGAAGCTCCGGCTTGACCTGGAGCGAATCTTCAGCGAGGCCGGCGTTCGCGTTTCCTCGATAGAATTTAACTATTCTGAGCTGAAGAAGGAAAAGGTTAACAGGGTCAACATCACCTTCAACTTGAGAAGCTCTTACTCGTCATTGAAAAGGTTCATCCATCTGGTCGAGGTCTTTCCAAAATTTCTGGTTATAGAAAAAATTGATTTTGTGAGCATCGAGAGCGCCCAAGAAATTTTGGAGCTAAGAGTCGTCTTGGCAGGTTATTATGAGAGTTAAAACTCTGCTCGTTGCTTTTATCCTTTTTCTTTTTGCCGCTTCTCTGCCGAGCGGACAGGAAAAGACAGATCAGAAAGGAGATCGGGGTGAAAGAGAAGGGAAAAGCCTTATCAGGAAAGAGCTGTTGCTGAAGGAGAAAAAAGAGCTTCAGCCGCCGCTGCGGAACATTTTTTCTCCCCGAAGAGCAGAATTAAGGCAGCCGGAGTCAGAAGGGATTGGAATGCCAGAGGGCCCTCTGAAGAATGCGGAAAATATCGGGTCAGAGCAAACCCGCGCACCTCTAAACCTGAGCTACATCGGCTACATCATCTCCGGCGAGAAGATCATTGCCCTGATTGTTCTTGAAGGCGATATCCTCTATGTGGAGAAGGGGGACGTGATCGGCGAGGGAATCAAAATTGGAGAGGTCACGCCCTCGGAGATAGAGGTCATCGGCCCAGGCTCTGAAAAAAAGAAATACTTGATACAAGGAGACTCCAAATGAAAAAAGCAGTCCTTTTGGCTATAGTCGCTTGGGTGAGTTGGGGTTGCGCCACACTCAGCGTAAGCTATAAATTGGGAACCAAGGCTGCACTCAACAAGGATTGGGATAAGGCCATCAGCTGCTACGAAAAGGCTGTCCGCGAAGATCCGGACAATTCCATCTACAAGACATCGCTCTGGCGGGCCAAACTTGCCGCGGCCTATTTTCACCTCAATAAGGCCCGTGACCTCGGCTCCCACCAGAAGATTGAGGAGGCGCGCTCCGAGTATGAAAAGGCTCTCTCCTACGGCGTCTTGAGCGAATCCGTGGCTGAGGAGGCAGAGGCCCTGGGAAAGGAGAAAGCCAGGGAAGAGATAGTGAAGGAAGTCAGAATTGAGCCTCCGGTCAAGCTTAAAGTCGACAAGAAGAAAATCGAGCTGAGGTTTCCAGTCCAGGCTCCTCTCAAGTCGATTTTTGAAGCCATGGGAAAGCAGGCTCGAATCAACATTCTCTTTGATGACCAATTCAGGGATATTCCCAATTTTTCCTTCACTCTTACTGATGTGACTTTCGAAGAGGCGCTCAATCACCTCTGCCTTTCTTCTAAGAATTTTTCGAGCATTGTTGACGAGAAGACAGTGATGATTGCCCCTGACCTTCCTCAGAAAAGAGTTCAGTACGAGCTGAATGTCATCAAGACCTTCTATCTCTCCAATGTCAACGCCGAGGATATCCGCGTCGCCCTGCAGCAGATGCTTCGCAGCCAATATAGACAGCCCCAAGTCACTGTTGATAAAAACTTAAATTCGGTCACGATCAGGGATACACCGGCCGTGGTCGAGCTGGCCGAGAAGATTCTCCGCTCCTGGGATAAAGCCAGAGGGGAGGTCTTCATTGACCTGGAGATCATGGAAGTCTCGAGAATCAAGGTCAGGCAGATTGGCGTGGACCTGGCGCTGGCGACCCAGGCGATTGGCTTGAAATACATCGGGCCGACGGCTCCCAGCGACAGCTGGCTCAGCCTGAAGGATATTGATTTTTCCAAAAAGGAATATTTTCAGATAACGCTTCCCACGGCTTTGCTTCAGTTTCTTGAGGCTGATTCAGACACCAAGATTATCGCCCAACCCCGGCTTCGCGGGATCGAAGGGGAGGATATTGACTATCTGGTCGGAGATAAGATTCCCATTCCCAGAACAACTCTCTACCCTATTGCTGCCGGGGGGATCAGCACCCAGCCGCAGGTGACCTATGAATACCAGGATGTCGGTATCGACGTCAAGATCAAGCCCAGGATTCATTCTGAGAAAGAAATCACTCTGGAGCTGGAGATAAAAATAAAATCTCTGGCAGGAACGGGTGTTGCCGATATTCCCATCATCTCCACCAGGGAAGTAAAAAATGTCATCAGGCTCAAGGACGGAGAGACAAACCTTCTGGCCGGGCTGTTGAAGGACGAAGAGAGGAAAACCAAGAGCGGGATAGCTGCCCTGAAGGATATCCCTATCCTGGGAGGACTCCTTTCAAGCACCGAGCAGACCATCCAGCAAACAGATGTCATTCTGACCGTCACCCCTCATATCGTCCGCTCGATTCCTGTCGGCGAACAAGACTTGAAGCCCATCTGGGTTGGTCCTGAGGGAGTGTCAACCACAGAGAGAGTGAGCGGAGTTGTTTCCGATGAGGCGCTTGCGGAGAGAACAGCAAGGCAGAGAGCGGAACAAGCCGCGGAGGCAGCCAGGAGAGCGGAGGGAGGAGGCCGGAACCGCATCATGCTCACTCCGGCGAACATTCCGGCTACACAGAATCAGGAATTCCGGGTCAACATCAATCTGACCGCCCAGGAGGAAATATCGAGCCTCTCTCTGAGCATAAGCTTTGATTCAAGTCTGGCCAGGTTAAAGGATATTGCCAAAGGAAGCTTGCTCGCTCAGCTCGGAGAAGAGGCGCCTTTCTTGAAGAACATTGATAATTCTTCCGGCTCCTGCACCATCGGCTTTTCCAGCACTGCAACAGGTAAAGGGATTAGAGGCGTTGGAATTTTAGCCACACTCATCTTTGAAGCTCAGGAAAAAGGCGAAGGCCTGATCTCAGTCACTGACTCTACGGCCAGCGCTGCTTCAGGAAGACCTCTGACCTTCGAATCTATCCCTTCGCGGCTCGCCGTGAGATAAATTGACTTCACCCTGGCATTCGAATAGAATCTAAGCCGCTGGCGGTGTAGCTCAGTTGGTCAGAGCATGCGGCTCATATCCGCAGAGTCGGGG
>CAZGMN010000001.1:0-43298 GCA_964526905.1 uncultured Eubacteriales bacterium | reverse complement strand
CTGGCGGTGTAGCTCAGTTGGTCAGAGCATGCGGCTCATATCCGCAGAGTCGGGGGTTCAAATCCCTCCACCGCCATTCTATTGCTGTTATCGGCACAAAAGCAACTTCAAGCCCCGAAGGGTGATTGATTCTGGACAGAAAAAAGGATGGAGAGAACCGCTTAGGATGATTTTAGAGAAAGTTAAAAAAACCATTAGCAGTTATCATCTTCTCCAAAAAAAAGATAAGATTCTCATCGCTTATTCAGGCGGGGTTGATTCCACAGCCTTGCTCCACCTGCTCCTTGAGCTTCGCCGGGAATGGTCCTTAGAGCTTTTCCTGGCCCACTTTAATCACAAGCTTCGCCAATCTTCAGAAGAGGATGAGCAATTTGTCAGGCGTCTAGCCCGCAGCCTTTCTCTTCCCCTTATTATCGGAAGCAGGGATGTTCGCTCCCATGCCCGCCAGGAGCGAATGAACATCGAAGAAGCAGCAAGAGAGCTGAGGTATGATTTCCTGAAAAAAACCGCTCAGGAGGTTGGAGCAGACAGAATAGCCACCGGCCATACCATGACCGACCAGGCAGAAACTTTTCTGATCAGGCTTTTGAGGGGAAGCGGCCTGAGGGGGTTGGCTGGAATCTTTCCTGAAATTGAGGGGATGATTATCAGGCCTCTCATCCAGGTCGAGCGAGAAGAAATCGAGGCCTACCTTGAAGAGAAAGGCGTGGAATTCCGTATTGACGAGACCAACCTTGATCGCCGCCTCGTCCGCAACAGAATCAGGCTTGACCTCATTCCTTACCTGAAAGAGAACTTTGAGCCCCGAATCATCCTTCACCTGAGCCGATTGGCTTCTCTCGTTCGCGAAGATGATAATTTTTTAGAATCCACAGCGCGGGAGAAAGCCCGCCTGGCCATTTCCTGTGAAGATGGCCATCTCTCCCTGGATTTTAATTATCTCTCCTCACTCCCTCTCGGCTTAGCCAGGCGGGTGGCGAGGGAGTTTATTCTGCGGCTGAGAGGCGACCTGAGAGGGGTCTCCTTCAGGGATGTTGATTCTATTCTAAATATAGGGGCAGGGAAGGAATTCCTTTTGAGAAAAGGCATGATTTTGCGGCGAGAACATGATCGGCTATTCTTGAAAGACAGGGCTCCGGCAAGAATCGGGTATGAATACATCTGGAATGGGCAAGAGCCTCTTGAGATAAAAGAGCTTGGATTAAAATTCAAGGGGAAGAGAGTAAGAAGAGACGATTCTTGTCTTGGTTTCGACGACCATAAAAGAGCTCTCCTCGATTTAAAAAAGCTCAAATTTCCTCTTCTCGTTCGGAATCGCTTGGAAGGAGATCGGTATCAGCCTCTGGGAGCTCCCGGAAGAAAAAAGCTCAAAGAGATGATGAGGGCCAGGCGTCTTCCTTTATCCCAAAGAGGAAAGAAGCCTGTTTTTCTTTCAGGAGCCGATATCGTCTGGGTTCTGGATTTTCCGGTCTCTGAGCGCTTCAAAATCAATGAAAAAACGAGCACAATTTTTGTCATAGAGAGACTTTGAGTTTATTAGTCCTTTGAGGTGAGAAAAATCCCTCTTGAAAGACTGGGAGAAGGAGACAAATACCACCTGGGAATTCATCCTCAGCGGCTATTGACGAGGAGGAAATAAATGACTATTAGTTATTTATACTTAGTATATGATAAGAAAAGGCCTGAGTTTTGATTTAAACTGTTCAATATAAATTTATAATGAAAACATCTATAAGATCAAAAGAAAAAACTTTTAAGGTTTGGAAAAAAAGGGGCTTGATTTTTTAGGTGAGGGACAAGGTGAGTAAAAAATTAAAGGCACCGACTTTCAAGAATCAAAAGGCCAAGTTTTCATCGGCCGAAAAAGGCATGACCGTGGTCGAGATTTTGGTGGTTCTGGCCATCCTCGGCGCTGTGTCCGTTGCCTTATATTCCAATTTCAGGAACACTGCGCTCTTAAGAGAGTTAGAGGGCTCGACAAGAGACATTCAGATGACTCTGCAGCGGGCCAGGTTCCAGGCTGTCAGAATGCGCCTGAACCACCGGGTGAGCTTTTCTCAGGCAGATAACACCTGGTATTTCATCATTGAAAGAGAGGATAGCCCTTCTGTCTGGAACCCGATACCTGGCTCAATAAAAAAAGCCATTCCAAAAAAATTTAACGTGACCGTGAACGTTCCAAATCAGGCAATCATCTTCTCGCCGCTCGGCTTCATCTCGAACTATAGTTCCTCTCAAAACAGCATCAGTCTTCAGTCTGCGGAGCTGGAGCGCAATAAACAGCCTGACATAAGAGTGATCAACGTTTTTGCCGGAGGGGCTATTAAATACGCCAAAACGTCGAGTGAGGGAGGGGAGGAATGATTCGAAAAAGCAAAAACCCTCTTCAAGAAAAAGAATCCGAGGGAAGCGCCAAGCGGAATGGCTTTTCTTTGATAGAAGTCGTTATCGGAATTGCCGTTATCGGCATAGCTCTGTTAAGCCTTGCCCAGATGTTCTATTACGCTGTGATGAACAACACCAATTCCGACAGGATGACCAACGCCACTTTTCTGGCCCAGCAGCAGATTGACTTTCTGCGCAGCCTCAACGGCCAAGAGCTAAGCAACATGGCCGCAAGCCCGGTTGATGAGACGATAGATATCAACGGCGATGGAGTCATTGACTTCAGAAGAATAACCCGGCTTACATCCGAGGGATTGAGTTACAGGGTGAGAATTCTCGTTTTCTCCAATGAGCGGAAAGACGAAAACATCAATAATCTCAGCGATGATCCGGTTAAATACCATGCCCGGGCTGTCATCAATACAATTATCAGCAGGTGATGAAGATGAGCAAGCCTGAAAGACGGGAAAGCGGGTTTACCGTGGTGGAAGTATTGGTGGGCAGTGTCGTCATGCTCGCCGTTATCCTGATGACCTTAGCTCTTTATTCGAGAAGCAACAAGCTATCGGTTGACCAGCAGCAGCTGGCCGATGTTCAGCAGGAAACTCGTTTCGCCATGTATTATATTTTGAGGGACATCAGATCAGCAGGAGCCGGCCTGCCCCAGGAGTTTTCCGGATATTTTCTTCAGGGAGTTAACAACGACCCTGACCAGATAAGCGGCGATCCCGATAAGATGGGCCATCGTTTTCAAACCGACAGGTTGACGATATTCGGAAGCTCAGACCCATTAAGGCTTCTTATCCAAAGCTATAATCCAGGCTCAGGACTCATCCAACTGGAGTCGGCTCAATTGACGCTCTATCCTTACACAGCCAACGCCTATCCGGCCGACCCGCTGGGCTATGTCAACAGGCTGATCCTCATCCTCCCCAATCCTGAGCTGAACCAGCAGAATGGAGAGCTGGGCCAGATCACGAATGTCGATTTCAGCACAAACCAGCTTTCATTCACTCGGGTCAATGTGCCTCTGCCCAACGGCTTGCTGCCGGGCGGGGATACGTCAACCTATGATAACGGCACTGTTATTTTTGTCGAGTTGAAGACGTACTGGCTGGATATCAACGGCGATTATACAGGTCTGACTGCCGGACAGAATGGCTATCTGGGAGTTCCCGGTGTTTTGTATCTTTCCCAATATAATATCCAGACCAATAATTTTGAACACACGGCTCTGGCTCAGGGCGTTGAAGATTTCCAGATCCAATACCATGGCGACCTGGACCATAATCAGTATCTGGATGATAACAACGGCGACGGAGCCATCAGTAGCGAAGATTACCAGAACTGGGATGAGATAAACTGGACAGATAATCCCGGGGTGGTCTCAGGGATTCGCAGCTTGAGAATCTGGATTCTGGGAAGAACAGAGAGAGCCTTCGCCAGCGTCTCAGGATCAATGCCGAGCCAGATGAGGTATGTCTTCGGCAAGCCGATGTTAGCTGATTCCCCCGGCGATTCTCAAGCGGACAAGCACCGAAGGTTTCTGCTCGAGTCGACGGTCAACATAAGGAATATGTCTTTAAGCATCTACTGATATGGGGAAATAAGGGATTGACCATGAAAAAGAAGATGAGAGGCAATGGAAAAAAGATAAAGGGTTCGGCCCTGGTCGTTGTTCTTCTTGTCCTTGCCTTTTTACAGATTGTCGGAATTGTGCTGATAACAGTGACCAGCGCAGGTCCAAAAATCGCTGAGAACGTGCGGGCCCAGCAGCAGGCGTCCAATGCTGCCGAGGCCGGCTTTGACGCTGTCTGGGCAGGAATTGAAGAGTTAGTGTCGATGGGCACCTGGGTCACTTTTGACGGCCATTACCTTGTTGAGCCCACCGGGATTGATGACCCTCAATCCACGAATTACTTCAGAAAGCTAACAGATGGAGAAATCTTGAACTT
Organism: uncultured Eubacteriales bacterium; assembly: GCA_964526905.1. Lineage (GTDB taxonomy): Bacteria > Acidobacteriota > Aminicenantia > Aminicenantales > Aminicenantaceae > CAZGMN01. The sequence continues at coordinate 38,958 of CAZGMN010000001.1, read as the reverse complement.
GATCGACCCTGACGGGGACAATTCGCCAAATTTAAACAGTGTCTACTGTTACCGCCAGTCTTTTATTCAAAAGGCTGATGGTTCTGCGGATACTCGATATTCTTTTACTGCCTTTTTGATCGACGATGAGGCAGGAGGCGGGACCCCGGATCCAGAGGATGCAATCCTGGTCTGCATCGGGACTGTCGGTTCAGGGGCCAGTATGACAACGACAAGAATAGAAGTCGAGTTGGCGATTCAGCTTCCTGGAGGGGGGTCGTAATAATCAAATAAAGAGGGAAATATGAGCCAAAAAAAGAAAAAAGTCATTTGTCTTTTTATTCCGTTGATTTTGGTTATCGGCTACTTCGCCCTGAAATTCTGGGCCCAGGAAGCATGCCTCGAAACGGAGATAACTTTTGACGAAAGCTTCAACACCGTCGATTTCAAAGACGAAGAAAATAGCGCGGTCAATCACTGGGGAGAGGGATACATCACTCCCAAGATTGCCGGAATTTTCCAGCAGATTCCAACATCGGTTAGTTTTCCGACCTGGGTGGACATGGTGGCCTATGCTGATTTTGACGAAGACGGTTACGTCGATTGCGCTGGAACGAGTTATACCGACTACAGGCGTATTGTCTTTTTGAAGAACAAATTGATCAGCGGCGTAAGAGGCTTTCAGGAGCTCTCTCCGGCAATTTATAACGAAGGCAGCTATAGCGGAAGAATCACCTGCCTGCTGGCTGGAGATTTTAATAATGACGGACACCAGGATATCATGTATGTCTTCTCGTCGACGGGAACAGGAGGCGTTGGCACCATTTCCAGACTTGCCTTTTTTAGACATAGAGGCACAAAGGACAGCAACGGAGTTCCTCAATTCGATTATATTAATTATACTTCAAACACCACACTACTGACTGCCATGGGAGGATTGGGCTGGATAGCGACTCATGCCGCCGTTGACATTGATAACGACGGCGACACTGATATTCTCTTTGCCAACGGGTATGGGAAAGTCATCCTTCTCAGGAATGACGGAACAAAAGCGTTGACCGATACAACCAAGTTTACGGCAAGCACCTTGATCGATGCCACAACCGGAGAGACTGGCTACAGGTGGAATGAGAAGGGGATTTCAGTCATTGGGGTCGGTGATTTTGACAAGATCAACGGTGTGGATATCATTCTTGGCGCTTTGAACTGGAGGGGACTCAAGTATTATAAGAATGACGGGACAGGGAATTTTAGCCTTTATAAAGTCTTGGGATACATAGGCTCTTCCCCTGACCTTCATGATAACATCTACGACGGTGCGTCCACGGCGATCGGAGTCGCTGATTATGATAATGACGGGGATTTGGATTTTATGGTAGGAACGGATAACTGGATACCGCAGGAAACGTGGCCGCCGGATTACTATACCGGCTCCAGCCGCACAGACTGCGGACAATCGCACGGCACAGGGACAAGGCTGGGAGGCAGTGTGTTTTATTTCAAGAATGACGGCACTGGCGAATTTACCTCGACCCTTGTCCAGGACAGCCAGAAGATGCTGGATGAGGGAAAATGTGCAGCCTGGGACCTGGATTTTGGCTTCCCCATAGATTTTGAGGGTGACGGAGACCAGGATTTTATAGTGTTCGATGGAAACCAGTCTGCATTTTATTATTTTTGGGAGAACGTGCTGAGCAACAGGTACAGCCTGACGGGAACTGCCGTGTCAAAGAATATTACGGCTGCCGCCTTTCCGCCTGATGGGATAGACCAATCAACCCAATCCATCACCAAGGTTCAATTCTCCAGCCTCAGCCAGTCAGTGAGCGGAACAAGCACAGGCTTGAAAGTCACCTACTATGTTTCCAACAACGGAGGAAAAGACTGGGAATTCTACGTGGAGTATCAAGAGGGCGATATCCATAACTATACAGATCTTCCTTGGCACAAATTTAGCACTTTCGGGGCTGACATCAGGTGGAAAGCGGTCATGACCCTTACGGATGATTTTCCTAATCCCGAAGACGCATTTCATGGGACATCCGTCGATACAGTCAAGATCGAAGATATTCAGATCAAATATTATTATGTGGGAAAGAAGGAATATTCCCGGACATCCGTTGTTTCGACTTCTGTTGTTGATGGAAGCGAAACAAAAAAACTCATTATCGCCGCAACCTTTATCTATCCCAGCTGGGAAGGGCATTTAAGGGCATACGACTACACCAACATGGCTCCTTCAGAGACGCCAAATTCAGTTATGCGCATCGTCACCCGTCCGGATTTGTCCGAACCGACAGGAAGGGAGACTCTTCCTGAGGGCGTTGAGCTCTTGTGGGATGCCGGAGAGTTACTGGCATCGCGGGCTGCAAACGACAGGACAATCTATACAGCCGTTCCCGAAGACTCTGTTCTCTCAAGGCTTCTATTTGATACAGCGGCTGAACGTCTCGCCATATTGGAACCGATCTTGGCAGATGTAAACAACGAGAATGAAGGGCTGATTAATTTTATAAGGGGAGAAGGCCGCGAATGGAAGCTGGGAGATATCAACCATTCCCACCCCATCGTAGTTGGTCCTCCGGACGGCGCTCCGCTCTTGAAGGGAAGCGGATACTTGGATTTCATGAATGACCACAAGGACAGGCGCAAGATTCTTTATGTGGGTGCCAATGACGGCATGCTCCATTGCTTTGATGTCCTCACCGGAACAGAATTGTGGGCCTTTATTCCTTATAACCTTCTTCCCAAGCTGAGAAATATGTGGGCGGTCTATCCGGCTACAGGGACCAGATATTTTTTAAGAGACGCCTACGTCGACGGAACGCCGGTCGTTGAAGATGTCTATCTCGATGCCAACGGAGATGGAAGCAGGGAATGGATAACGATTCTCATCTGCGGCCAAGGACCGGGCAAAGGAAGCACCATAGGCGGGGGATTAAACTATTATTTTGCCTTGAATGTCACGGATCCTGAAAACCCCCAGCCTCTCTGGGAGTTTACTGATAGCACAATGGGGGAAAGCTGGTCAGTGCCTGCCATCGGCAGAATCAGTAAATCAGGCGGAGACCCCAACGGCACCTGGGTGGCCTTTATGGGCTCCGGTTACGATAACGACCCTGACCATGTCGTGGGCAATGCTTTTTATGCGGTTGATTTGGAATCGGGTCAAAAAATATGGAGCTTTTCGAATTCAGGAGTGGATACCAAAGTCAAGTTTGGCTATACCTGGGACATTGCCAATGCTATTCCCGGTTCTCCTTCGATTGCCGATCTCGACCAGGATGGAAATACAGAGCGGGTCTATTTCGCAGACCTGGACGGCAGAGTTTGGAAAGTAGATGTGAGTGCCACCTATACAGGAGAGGATTCCTGGAGTGCCGTGAAAATCTATGAAGACTCGCGCAATTATCCAATCTTGAGCCAACCGGTGGCTTGGATAAAGCCCGGAACAGTAGGAGCTGTTCCGCGGATTTATTTCGGGACAGGCGGCGATGATCAAGCTCCGTCAGATGTCACCTACTCTTTTATCGCTCTCTTGGATGGAGCCAGCCCTGAGGTGGAATGGTACATGGGCGATCATCTTGTTCTCGGGCTTCCTGAAGCAAAAAAAGCCGGGACTTTTGAAGCCGGGGAGAAAGTATGGGCCGACCCTCTATTGACGGATTTCATCGTCTATTTCAGCACCCTTAAGGGAAGTATCGAGAGTGTCGATCCCTGTGAGAACGTTCTCGGTATTGGAAGGCTTTATGCGAGATACACGGAGACAATCGCCGGGGCTCTTATCGGTCAAACGGCTTTAAAGGTCGGAACAGAGACAAAAGCGAATATAGAGCTGGCCATAAAGACAAAAGCAGCGGTTACCAGCGGCGAGAGGAATATCGCAGGAGGATCCAGAAAGAGGGAAGTCTTTATTCAGGAGTACGATTCGACTATCCAGAAATTGGAGCAGGCGGTTATTTCTGCTTTGAGAGTGAAGTCCTGGAGAGAAATTTTCAGGATTATGAAATAAGAACGAAGAAAAAACTATCAGCCGGTCAAACCCCTGAATAGGCCGAGATAGGCCGAGATGATTTGTTTTCCCCAGAGAAGGGAAAAAAAGGCTGACGGCGCTAAAAATGTTCCGAAAGGAAGAGAGTAGCTGAGGCTCTTTTTTCTGAAGATGATGAAGAAAACGCCGATAATTGCGCCGGCAAAAGAGGCAATAATCAAAGTGAAAAAAGCCTGAAGCCAGCCAAGATAAGCGCCTATCATCAGCATCAAAGTCACATCTCCCATTCCCAACCCCTCTTTCTTGCGTAAGAAGTAGTAGGCGGCATAGATGAAAAGAAGAAAACCGGCTCCGGCCACTGCCCCGACCAAGGCTTGCTTCAAATTTATGTCTTTGCGGAAGAGAGAGTAGAGGAGAGCCAGTGCTATCCCGGGCAAGGTTATCTCGTCGGGCAAGACCTGGTGATAGTAATCGATGAAGGCCAGGACGATCAACATGCTGGAGAAAAGGCAAGAGGCAAAAAAGAAGAAGCTCAAAGAATAATGAGTGTAGATGAGGACAAAGCTCAAAGGAGTCAACAGCTCGACTAAAGGATAAGTGAAGGAAATCTTTTCGCTGCAAGAGCGGCACCTCCCGCGCAGGATCAGGAATGAAATGAGGGGAATGTTGTCGTAGAACTTAATCTTCTGCCTGCAATGTGGGCAGAAGGAGCGAGGCTTGACGATGCTCAATCCCAGAGGAAGCCTGTAGACCAGGACGTTGAGGAAGCTTCCCCAGATGAGGCCAAAAAGGATGATGAAGATTATCTTTTCCATGGAATTGTCGGAGCCCTCACTTCGCCGCTCTGAAAGTCATAGAGGTAATTTTTGCCGTCCAGGTCCTTGGGCAGAGAGCTGAGAAAGCCGGCTTTGACCAGCTGCATCAAGTCCATCGGGTTTCGGCCAAATTTATCCTTGAATTTTTCCACCGCTTCCTTGATGTTCTGGATATCGATGGCAGCTTTAACTTGATAGAGATGATTGGAGGCAATTTTCTTGACTCTATCCTCTGTTGCCGTCTGGTAAATTTCAAGCCAGGCCTGCAATGAGCTTTGGTAGTCCATGGATTTGTAGAGAGAGTCAGCATAAAGGCGTCTGACAATGTCAGGCGCACCTTTGATCTCCATCGCTTTCTTGTAGTATTCCTGAGCCAGCTTATGGTCCTTTTTTTTCATCTGGAGATAATGGCCGGCTGTGTAAGGGAAAAACCACTGGTCCGGATTTTTCTCAAGGCCTTTATCCAGAATCTTCAAGGCGAGGTCAAGGTCATTAGCTTCATAGGCAGCGATCAGGGCTCCGACATCATAGGGGTCAAGGTAATGCGGGTCCAGCTCGGAGATTATGGAAAAGATATGGTCAAGATGCTCGAACCTGTCAGGGATATTGTAGTCGCTGTAATACTGGATGGCCCAGATATAAATGATATCCGCCAGAAGAGAGGAGTAGCCGAAAGTTGCATACTTAAGATATTTTCCAGAAGGAATGTAGATGATGGAGGAGCCGGGAATTTTTTTTCTCAAGATATTGTCGGTCTCAACCTTCAATGCCATAAAAACAGCACAGCAGAGGATGAGGAGGAAGCTTAAGAAAGTAACGCTGGAGTCTTTTTCTTCTCTGGATTCTTCTCTCGCAGCCATCAAATGAAGTCTCTCTTCCTGAAAACAAGAAGGGCCAAGGCCAAAATAAAAATTGTGTAGAAAATCCCGTAGAGGGTGGAAAAGACAAATATTTTCGGCGGAATGGGAAGATTTTGCACAACCTCCATCTTAAAGTTAAAATTCTCGAGGTCTGGGACAAAGTGGTAGAGGAGCTGAGCCAGAGTTTTTCCCGCACCGGGTTTGACCTTCTTGATGAGAGTCTCAAGCCCCCAGGAGAAATGGCCGATGAGGTAGAAGGAAAGGGAGAAGATAGAGCTCAGGATCGGCGTTGAGAAACAGGAAAAAAGAAGGGCAACAGAGGTGACGAGGCAGAGTTCCTCGAAGATGAAGATGATGGCAATGAGCATCTTCCATTCAATCTTGAAGGTGTGGAGAAAAATGACGGCAAGGTAGATAAGGCTCATCGCCAGAAGCATGACCAAGAGAGTTAAAACCAGTCCCAAATATTTTCCCAGGAGAAACTCGTAGCGGCGGATGGGCTTAACCAAGAGGGTGTAGATTGTTTTCTTGTCGATTTCTTTAAAGACGAGCCCGACCCCCATCAAGATAGCCATCAGAGCCCCGAAAAGAGAAAGCGAGGCCAGTCCGACATCCTTGATGATCTTCACCCGGTCGCCAACCGTGAGCAGAGCCAAGATACGGGAAAAGATGATGCAGACTGCGGCAAAAAAGAGGAGGAGGTAGAGGACGCGGTCACGAATGGCTTCCTTGAAGGTGTTGAGAGCGATAGCCCTGATTTTCATTTTTGCTTGACCTTCTCCACAAAAATGTCCTCGAGAGTTTCAGTCCTTGGGGTAAGGCTGTGGATTTTTCCTCCCTCTGAATGGACAAGCTCCAGAATTTTCTCCACATTTTCTTCCTTTAGAACTTTGAGCAGCGTCCTTCCCCCTTTGACCGAGAGGCTCTCAGCCAGGCCTTTGAGCTCTTTCTCCTCGATGCCGGAGATGATGACTTCGGTAAGATAGATTTTTTCAGAAACGAGCTCCTCAAGGGCTCCCTGGCTGATTATCTTTCCGCCGACGATGATCGCCACCCTGTCGCAGACTATCTCGATGTCCTGGAGAATATGTGAGGAGAGAAAGATGGTCTTCCCTTCCTCCTTAAGCCGGACGATGATGTCCCTTAATTCTTTCCTTCCCAAAGGGTCAAGGCCTCCAAGCGGCTCATCAAGGACCACCAGAGAGGGGTTGTGAAGAAGGGCTTGGGCCAGGCCGACTCTCTGCAGCATGCCGCGAGAGAATTTTCGAAGCTGGAGGTCTAAAGCTTTTTCCAGGCCGACAAGATGAAGAAGTTCCTTCACTCTCTCCTCTTTCTCCTTTTTTTCCAGGAGAAAGAGCTGGCTGCAAAAATTGAGAAATTCCCAGGCAGTCAGATACTCATAGAAATAAGGATTCTCAGGAAGATATCCGGTTTTTTCTTTGGCTTTAAGGGACAGGTGGGGAAGGCCGAAAATCTCTATATTTCCTTTGTCAGGATGGATGAGACCCAGGATGCACTTGATGGTTGTCGTCTTGCCTGCTCCGTTCGGGCCGAGGTAGCCGAATATTTCTCCCTCCTCGATAGAGAGCGAGATGCCATTGAGGATTTTCTTTGTTTTGGGAATAAAGCCGAGCTTGAACGACTTGTGGAGGTCTTCAACTTTTATGACGATAGCCATGAAAATTCGACTTTATTATACGGGAAACAACAATTATTTCAAATTCTCTTCAAACAGCTTGAAGATTCTTTTATATTCGTCCGCCCAGGAGGAGTTGTTATGAAAGGAATGGTTTTCCACAGGATAGAACGCGACCTGCCAGTTTTCCTTCCTAAGCTCTATCAAGCGCTGGACGAGCCTGACCGTATCCTGGAAATGGACATTGGTGTCGACCATGCCATGGCAGATGAGCAATGCGCCTTTAAGCCCTTCGGCAAAATAAATGGGAGAGCTCTGTTTATAGGCTTCAATGTCCTTTTGGGGCAGGTTGAGAATATCCACCGTGTAGCCGGGATGGTAGTGGGCCCAATCAGTAACGGGCCTCAAGGCAGCTCCTGCGTTAAACTTTTCCGGAGTTTTGAACATGGCCATCAGCGTCAAAAAGCCTCCATAGCTGCCGCCGTAAATTCCGATTCTCTTGGGATTGACTTTCAATTCCTTGACCAGGAAATTCGAAGCATCGACGATATCGTCAAGGTCCTTTCCTCCCATATGCCGGTAAATCGCTGTGCGGCAGTCTCGTCCGTAGCCGGCGCTTCCCCTATAATCGACCTCGAGCACAAGGTATCCATTTCTTATCAAGAAATTATGGAAAAGGTATTCTCTGAAGTAAGTGCTGCTCCAACCCTTATGCGCATTCTGGAGGTATCCAGCTCCGTGAATGAAGATAACTGCCGGTTTTTGTTGATGCCAGTTTGTCGGCCTGTAAAGCCGGCAATAGACATCAAAGCCATCTCGGGCTATGAAGGAGATGACCTCAGGTTCATACCAGGGATAAGAGCGGAATCCTTCTGTGGTCGATATGGTCAGCGGCTTAGCTTCAGCGCCGGGCTTGTTTGGCTGGAGGTAGAGCTCAGGAGGTTTATTGCTCGAAGAGTAGAGAATGGCAAGAGAAGATTCGTCAGGGGAGAGAAAGACTTCGTTATGGCCGGTCATCGAAGTGATTTTTGTCCTTTTCCCTCCTTCCACAGGCATGGAATAGAAGTGATGCTCGCCTGGATGCTCTTCGTTCGAGGTGAGATACCATTGCTTTCCGTCCTTTGAGAGCTGGGTGCTGTAGACTTCAAATTTGCCGTCGGTCAGCTTCATTTTCTCTTTTCCGTCAAGCGAGGCCTGGTAGAGGTGGGCGAAGCCGTCTTTCTCAGAGATATAGTAGATGGACTGGCTGTTGGGCGCCCAGATAATATTTGTCAGCCCCAGATCCCCGACCCAGGCATCGTCATGGACATTCTCGACGACTGTCGTTTTTCCGCTCTCCGGCTCGAGAAGGAGAAGCCATTCGTCTTTTCTGTCTTCAGAGCGAGCATCCACAGCACATTTTTTTCCATCCGGAGACCAATAAATAGCCGAAGGGAAAATTTTTCTTTCTCCTTGGTTGTAATCAATCCATTTCACCTCGCCACTCGAGACAGACGTAATCCCGGCTTTGTATTCGTTAGAGGATTGGGCGGCCTTGATGTGCGATTCAATCGTTTCTGTGTATCCAGTTCTGGTGACGTAGTTGGGGACAATCGTCGTCTTGGCTTCAGGCACCTTTTCTGAGATTCTGAAGACGACATATTTTTCATCCGGGGAGAGGTCGAGAAAAACAACATCCTGGTCTTCACTCAAAAAAAAGGGCTTTCTTCGAGTTTGGCTGCCAAAAAAGGGAAACATCTGTCTCTGACCCATTCTCTGTTCAGCCCTGCTGAATTCTTGAAAGAGCTCTCGCTGCTGGTCAGTGTACCATTTTTCGACTTCATCAGGCTTCCTGGCCGGGGGAGGAGTCTTTTTCGAGAAAGAAGTCATCTGGCGCAGGCTCCGATCCTGAAGAGAAAGCAGGAAAAGATTGCCTTGACTGCTAAAATAGATTTTTTCCTGGTCAAAGGAAAAATTGGCGTTTGACTCTCTTTCGTCGGTGGTGATGAGCTCAGTCAATTTTCCTGAAGGAATATCGAGAAGGCTGATGTCGCCTCCCCGGACCAAGAGGGCTCTTTTTTGCTCTCTATCGAACTTAATCTCCATGCCAAAAAAGCCGAATCCTGAAAAGCGGGAGAACGCAGAGGAAACTGCAGGAGGAAGCTTGAGAATCTCGTCAAGACTGACTTTCTGCGGAATCAGCTCTGTCCTTGATAGTGCATAGAACTCTGCGCTCTTTTCTCCAGGTTTTTGCCAGCGGAAGTAGAGCTTTTTTCCGTCCACAGACCAGAGAATGTTCGAGGGAGCATTGCCAACAAGCTCTGAGCCCTCCATGATGCTGTCGATGGTCAGCTTAAATTCTTTTGGCTTTTCTTTTTTGACTTGAGCTTGAGCGGTTCCAAAAATGATCAGAGGAATAAAGATTAGGGAAAGAAGATGTTTCTTTGTCAATTGTTTCATTTCATCCTCCTTTTTCATTGATCACAAAAAATAAGAGAGATGTCTTTATTCTTTGCAGTTCCGATTTCTTAATCTCTGTCATCGATTTTCATCGCCAGAGAAGTCCAATGGCCAAGATCTCTCTCTTTGCAAGTTTAGTCAGGAAGCACATGTTTCAGGCTGTCCGGGTCGATAGTGACATAGAAGTCGCTTCCAAGGTAGAGAAGCGGATGAATTTTTCTTGTATTGAGGACTCCATCTTCGCTGAAGCTCTTTTCTTCTTCATGGATGGCCAGAACCTGGCCGACAAAGAGGTCGTGATCTCCGTAAGGCTTGATCTCTGCCGATTTGCATTCAAAAGAAACATAGGCCTCTTCCAGGACAGGAGATTTGATAATTTTTGAAGGTGAAAGCTTGACCTGAAACTCTTTCATTTTATCCATATCGTGCCCCGACCTTCTCCCCATTTGGGCCGAGAGTTTCACCCGTCTGGAATCGATGAAATTCACAGTAAATTCTTTTGCCTCTGAAATGAGGTGATGGGTAAATCTCTTTTTGGAGATGAGGATGCCAAAAAGGGGAGGGTCAAAGGAAAGGGCCGTGTGCCAGGCACAGGACATGTAGTTGACTTGATTTCCTGAAGAAACGCCAACAATGGCCACGGTGTAGGGATAAAAATGCTGGAATTTCTTGATTTGAGTGCTTACTTTTTTCAATGAATCCTCCATACATTTTTCGAATTATAGTCATTTTTCGAGCAAAAGCAAAATGGGAAGGCTGGGGAACCCCTGCAGCTGCGGGCGTTGCGGGGAGCATGCCGTGCCACGCCGCTGTCAATCATTGGCTCTCTCGGAATTTAGGATGCTATCTTCGGAAACGCGCCGCTTTTGTCCTCATAATTTTTCCTGTATAATCCTCTTGCCTTTCTGCTGCGGCAGAAACTCATTTTTAAATTCCTTAAGGAGAAGGCCAATGACAGATTTTGGAGGGGCGATAAAGCAGAGTCAGGAATATGGCATGGCCATCATTGGAATTCCCTTTGATGAAAAATCCTGTTACTTGAGAGGAGCAGCGAAAGGGCCGCAGGCCATCCGCGCTGCCTCAACCGGGAAAGCGATCAATGCTTGGACCGAGCTTGGCGTAAACCTGGAGGAAGATGGAGTCATTGTCGACCTCGGAGATGTTGATCCAACAGGAAATTTCGAAGAGGTCTTTTCTCGAATCGAAAGAAGCGTTCTCGAAATACTGGACAAAAGGGCTGTGCCTTTTGTCTTGGGCGGCGACCACTCTATAACTCTCCCCGTGGTCAGGGCCTTTGCCAGGAAATTTAAGCCCTTGGATGTCCTTCATTTCGACGCCCATCCGGATTTGTACGAAGAGCTCTACGGCGACCGATTCTCTCATGCCTGTCCTTTTGCTCGAATAATAGAAGAAGGCCTGGCAGAGAACCTTGTTCAGGTCGGAATAAGGGCTGCCACAGCCGGGCACAGGGCAAAGGCTGATAAACATGGAATCCGGATGATCGAGATGAAGGATGTCAAAGAAAGCCTTTCTCTTGAATTTTTCAATCCTCTCTACATTTCCTTTGACCTGGATTCGCTGGACCCGGCCTTTGCGCCCGGCGTCTCCCACCACGAGCCAGGAGGCCTTTCCACCCGTCAGGTGCTGAGTATCCTTCAAAGGTTGAAGGCTCGAATTGTTGGCCTGGATGTGGTCGAGCTCAATCCAGAAAGGGATGTTTCAGGAATCACGGCCGCAGCGGCGGTGAAAATCATCAAAGAAGTTGCAGGAAAAATTGTCATCCTCAACAGGTCAAGACCAAAGGAGGAATCATGAAGCGCATTTTTGTCGCTCTTATTTTTATCTTTTTTATGGCCGCTGCCTGCCTGAGCCTTCAGGCTGACGAATCACTCTTTCGTCCTGCGATCGTGAACTCTCGCCTCGTCCAAGATGTTTTTTCTTTTATCGATCAAAATCGAGAGAGTGTCATCGAGGAATGGATTCGTCTGACAGAAATTCCTTCGCCTTCCGGTCACGAAGAGAAGAGAGCTGCTTATCTGAAAAACAGGTTCGAAGAAGCTGGCCTGGATGAGGTATCTACGGATCTTTCAGGCAATGTTTGCGGCACCTGGAAGGGTTCAGGTCAAGGGAAAAAAATCATCATCTCCGCTCATCTGGACACTGTCTTCCAGGATGTGTGGGAGATTAAGGTTAAAAGGGAAGGCAATCTTCTTAAAGCTCCTGGCATCGGCGATGATACAGCCAGTCTCATAAACCTCCTCTGGTCGATTCGGGCTTTGAAACAGGCTGGATTTAAACCAAAAAACAGCTATCAATTCATTGCAACTGTTGGAGAGGAGGCAGGCTTTATCGGCATGCATGCTTATCTGAATGCAACAAAGGAGAGGTTTGACTTGGTCATCGCCTTGGACGGGGACTTGGGCGAGGTTCACTATGGCGCTCTTGGCTTTGGGGGAGGAAAGATAACCTTTCGCGGACCAGGAGCGCACACCATGCAAAGCCGGGGAGTCCCCAACCCCAACCTGGCTGTGGCCAAGGCTCTGGAGCGGATGGAGAGGATCAAGCTTCCTTCGCAACCTCCAGAAAAATGGACTATCCTCAACATTGGCATAATTGGAGGCGGAAAGGTTCAAAATGCTGTCTCCCAGGAATCTTATTTCACTGTGGACCTCCGTTCAGCAGATCAGCGAGAGCTGGAAAGAGTCCAGGCAGAGATAAGGAAGATTTGTCAGCAAGTTGCCTCTGAACTTAAGGTGGAGCTTGAAATGAACCTCAATCGAGAGGCGGGTGCTTATCAGATTCCTGGAGCCAGGGAGTCATTCCTGGTCAAGACCGTTGTCGATATCCTCACTTTTCTTAAAGTCAGAAATGTTGAAGTGAATCCCCTCGGCTCCACTGAAGCCAATGTTGGCATCGAAAAAGGGATTCTTTCTGTGAATTTAGGTCGGACTTATGGGCGCTACAAACACAGCCTCAATGAAGAGGTAGAAATAGAAGGATTATTCGTGGCGATGAAACAAATTCTGCTCTTGATTTTTTCGCTCGAATAAAAAAGAAATTCGATTTTTTTGATCGGCCATAAACATTGTCCATAAAGAGTGCGGGCTGTTGTCAGCAAAAGGGGGGTTGATGATGGGAACCAAAAAGGTGGGGATTCTCTCCAGCCCGCCAAAGAGAACCTTTCTTAATATACAGTAAAAAAAATCAATTGTAAAGAGGGAAATTAAAAAATATTTAATTTTCTTAAAATGTGTAAAAACAAAGAGTTAGCTCAAAAAAACAAAAATTTATTCAATTTCCATTCATTTTGGTTATTTTAAATTTGAAAAATTCCTATATCTTTTTTTCTTGAAAAATACTCGTTGAACAGAAGAGAGCAACGGTCAAATTTTATGATAGATGTTCAGTCCTATTGGCAGACGAATCTGACAAATATATCTTGACATTGTCCTCTATTTTTTATAAATACTTGAGACAGACTTAAGAGGTGAGACAGGTTATTCAAACTGGCCATTCCAAAAAAGAAGGAATGAACGTATTCGGAAGGAGGTTTTGATGAAAAGAAAGATTTTTCTCGTTACGTTTTCTTTTCTGTTTTTTTTAGCCTTTAACTCCTTTGTTCATGGCGGCGGTTTTCTCATCTATGAACATGGAGCCGCAGCGATGGCCATGGGAGGTGCTTTTGTAGCTATAGCCAACAATCCCACAGCCGTCTTCCACAATCCCGCTGGGATTGCCTGGCTCGATGGAACCCAGGTTTCGGTCGGCACAACTTTAATCGTGCCCAAGACAACTTTGGCCTTGCCCGCCTATTCCAGTTCTTACGATGTAAAAAAACAGTTGTTTTATCCTTCAAACGTTTACATCTCACAGAAGATCAGCGACAAAATCGTTGTTGGCTTCGGATTCTTTTCTCCTTACGGTTTGGGAACCGAATGGCCTGCAGATTATCCTTTGAAATATATCTCCACCAAAGATGACATGAAGTCATTTGTCTTCAACCCTGTTATCGCCTATAAGGTCAGCGATAAATTCTCTGCCGGCATCGGCCTGACCTACATCCGCTCAGACTTAACATTCAAACTCGTGACTCGTCAAGATTTTAGAACCTACGGCGGAAGCATTTATGAAGTGCCAGCTTCCATCGAAGGTGATGGCGATGGATGGGGATGGAATGCTGGAATTCTTTATAAGGCGGAGAAAATATCCATCGGTTTAAATTGGCGCAGCGGGTTCAAGATCGATTTAGAAGGAACCATCGACCTCGATAGCACAGGTGTTGCTGCGCCTTTCCAGCCCTATGTGCCGCCCGGGGGAAATGTCTCCACATCTTTTAATTATCCTCATATCTTTTGTTTGGGCACAGCTATTAATCTGAGCCCAAAATTGCTTCTCTCGGCTGATATCAACTATGTCTTCTGGAACACCTACAAAGAATTCACGATTACCATCGACCTTCCTGCCCCCTTTCCTGATGAGGAAGATTTGTTCCAGGAGAACTGGAGTCTTTGCTGCCTCTTCCGAACAGGATTACAGTATCAATTGAATGAGAAACTTGCCCTGAGGGCAGGATTTCTTTATGACCAGACGCCCCAGCCGGTGGCGACGATGGATCCCATTCTTCCTGATGCAGACCGGGTGGCCTTGACTGCAGGATTTGGCTATAAGCTCGGCAAGCTTGTTATCGATGTGGCCTATCAGTACGAGATGTTCTCTGATCGGACAAGTCCGAATAGAAGTGTACTCATCCATCCCCTCACCGGAGCCAATCTGGGAGAAGGCACTTATTCCTCAAAAGCCCATCTCTTCGGCATAAGCTTAAGTTATATTTTCTAGCCAATAATTTCATACTGGAGGTAAAATAAATGGCTTATGAATTCACCAATTCCAAAGGGGTCAAGTACTATCTCCATTTCAGGGATGTCAATCTGAAGGGGGGTCGTACTCAAAGAATCTATTTTTTTGCTCGAGATATCAGGCAAGGAGCAATGAATTCTCTTCCTGCTGGCTATAAGGTCCAGGAAACACAAAGAACAGGAATGCCTATTCTCAAGAAGATTTAGGCTGAAGAAATTTAAGAACTTTCAATCATTTTCTTTTCAAGAGGAGTCCTTCAGCGAAGGACTCCTATCTTCATCTCACCGAACGGCCAATTCTTTTCCAAGGATTTTATTTTTTTGTTGTCTAATTCACCTCAGAGCTTAGAAAGGAGGTTTAAGATGGAAAAACATGCGCTGTCCGTAGCCATCGCTCTTGTCTTCTTGAGTTTCACATTTCTTTCTGCCACTTGTCTTGGCCAGGCAGAGAAAAAAGTTACCAAGGAAGAATCGAAGGCCTCTCCTCCTCAAAAAGGCTTTCTTGGTTTAACGTCTGAGCAGAAGTCGAAACTGGAAGAATTGAGAAAGATTCATCAGGAAGAGATGAAGCAGTTCCAGGAAAAGATGATGCCGCTCCGTCAAAAGCTCCAAACCCTGGTTCGCGACCCCAAGTCTGACCAGAAAGAGATCAATGCTCTCATCGATCAGATATCCAATCTCCGTGCCAATCATCAGAAGAAGGCTATCGAGCAGAGAAGGGAGATAAGAAAGATTTTCACTCCCGAGCAGCTGGAAAAGTTGGAAAGATTCAGGAGGTTTGCCGGAGCAAGGTTTTTTGGAAGGAGAGGATTTTCGAGATTTCTTCCCTTGGGCCGAATGGGCCTTTTTTGGGGAAGAGGTGGTGGCCCTGGCAGAGGGCGGCCTTTAATGAGGCGCTGGCGCTGGTAGAAGGGAAAAGCTTCGAAAGACGAAGCGCAGACAGCTCAGAAGTTTTGGCCCGATTGAAGTCGGGCCTTTTTTTTATCAAATCGGTTGCTGGGGGAAAGCAAGGACATAAGACAGAAAGATATCAGGTCAAGTTTTAATGACTTCATAAGTTGTCAACTGTCCTTAAAGCAGGACAGGATTAAACTTTTTTTCCTCTTATGTCACGAGAGAAATTCTGGCATGATTCTTGCCTCTTTTTCAAGCGGAGGAAGAAATAAAATGAATAAGAAATTATTTTTCATCGTCTTTATTGCCCTTTTTGTATCCTCCGGCGTTATTTATGGCGAGGAAAATAATCAAGACTATGCTTTTGCTCGGTTAAGCTATGTCAAGGGAGATGTCTATATTCAGAGGGCAGATGATTCGAGCTATGAAGAAGGAGTCGTGAATTTGCTTATCATCGAAGGCGACAAGCTGGGGACTCGAGAGGGCCGGGCAGAGGTTCATTTTGGCAGCAGAAACTATCTCCGCATCGACAGCAACACCCAGCTTGATTTTGTCAATCTTCCTCAAAATGGTGAAGGCGAGGCAAAGCTCCATCTGCTTTCTGGCAGGGTCTATTTGAGGATAAACTTTTTGGATAGGGAAAGAAGCTTTGAGGTTCATACTCCTGATGCCTCTTTCTATATTATCGAAGAAGGGCTTTATCGATTCGATGTGCGGGAGAACAAGGAAACCGAGCTTTTTGTCTTTGAGGGAAAACTGGAAGCGGCAGGAGAGCGAAGTTCCTTGGAAGTGGAGAGTGAAGAAAAGCTCATGGCTTCCAACGGATCTTTTCTTTCAGAACCCATGCTTTTTTATGGAAGCCTTGATGATAGCTTCGCTCAATGGAACAGCTCCAGAGATTCACTCTATCAACGACCTGTCGCCAGAAGATACCTTCCCTCTGAGCTCGAAGATTATGAAATTGAGTTAGCTGACAGCGGACGCTGGATGTATGAGCAACCCTATGGCCATGTCTGGGTTCCCTCTGTCTATTATCATGACTGGAGGCCATATTATTATGGAAGATGGGTCTGGTATCCTATCATCGGTTGGACATGGATTTCCTATGAGCCATGGGGATGGTGTGTTTATCACTATGGGAGATGGCAGTGGAGATTAGGTCTGGGTTGGTATTGGATTCCTCATCGAGCGTGGAGCCCTGCTTGGGTTCACTGGTACTGGGGCTATGATTACATCGGCTGGTGTCCTTTAAGCTATTACGGATATCCGGTGGTCATTGTCAACAACAATTTTTATGGCCGTTACTATGGCCGCTATTATCCCTCCAATTCCCGCGCTTTAACCGTGGTCCGCAAAGACCAGCTGCAATCCAAAGCTGTCTTCCGGGCGGCGTTGAGCCAGGATAAGGTCCTTCGTCTCGGAAAAATTTCTCTCTCATCCAGACAGCCTGATTATCGGCCAGCTCTGAAACGGCTCAGCGCAGAGAACATCAAAGCAGCCCAAGTCCTTTCCAGGTCAAATCTCCGTTCAGTGAGCAAAAACTATGTCTTAGGAAAGATTCTTTCTCCCTCTCAGGCGAAATCATTGCCATCCAGCAGGTCTTCCAGCGATATTCGACGTTCAATCTCTGGGTCGAGCAGCGGAAGCATATCAGATAAAAGTGGAAGACTCTCAAATTCAAGAATATCTTCTCCTGGCTTCGAAAGTCGCCTCTCCGGGTCATCATTGAAAAAACCTGAGGTCGCTCGACAGAGCCAGGAAAGAGCTGAGCGAAACAGAAACTCGACCTCGGCAATAAGAATCTTTCCCTCCAGGGTGTCGCAATCCTCGTCTCGTTCAAATTCCTCACCTTCGTCTTCATCAAGAGAGAGAAAGTCCTTTTCCTTGAAAATTGAAAGGGGACGTTTGAATCTATCTTCCCCCAAAACTTTTTCTTCCAAATCAGAGACAAGGCCTCGTTCTGAAAGGATTTTGCCCGCTTCATCCTTCAGGTCAAAGTTTTCCTTGCCCTCCTCCTCGCGCCGTTCGCCTTCTGTAGGTTCTATTCCTTCGCGAGTCGAAAGAAACTTTTCAACAAGGACAAGCTCGGCTCCCAGCCCGAGGAGTTCAACTCCAAACTTTAGAAGCTCATCTCCTGGCTCTGCCGTGAGACACTCCTCAAATCGAAGCTCCTCTTCGAAGTCTCCATCGGGTAGAAACATAAGAAAAGATTAGCTTGATTTTCTCTTATCTGCCTTAGTTCTGCCTCAACAAACTTCTCCTTTCTGGAAACGTTTCTCTTTAATAAAGGTTTCCATGCCAGAGAAAAGATGCAATTCCATGTATAAAGCATCTTGATTAATTCCTACTATTATTATATACTTTATAGAGATAAGATAAAGTCTTCATGTTTGAAAAATTGCTGAATATCGCCAAAAGGAGAAGTAAGATGTTTTTGCTAAAAGAAGGTCTTATCTTGATTCTAATTTCTTTGGTTGCAGGTTTGGGATTTTCAATGGTTGTCCAGCATAGCCGGGGTAATGCCAATGAGATAGTCTACAATGAACTTCCTGGAAGCGGAAAAAAGTGCTGGATCGACACCAAGACTTATTTTGTTTACAAGTTTGTCGAACAGCCCAAGCTTGGGACTGCGATCCTCAAAGTCCAGGTCTTCGATAAAAATGGACAGAGGCTCACTGACCTCGAAGTCAAAGGCAATTATGGGATGCCTTCCATGCCAGGGGCTCATGATTCTGGAGATGTCTCTTTTAAGCTGAACAAAAAGGGTGATTATCTTCTTCCGGTCAATATTGTCATGACTGGCGGATGGGAGATAAAACTCACTTTCTTCAAGAACAAAGAAGCGGTCTATCGGAGCAGATTTAGGTTCAATGTCTAAGAAATTCTTGCTTGCGGCTTTGGCGATTTTTCTTTTTCCTGTTTTGGCTCTTTCTCAAAGCCACCTCTTTTATTTAGAAGCACAGGCAGTGGCAGGATACTCAGGGGCTCTTAAGCGATTGATTTTTTATTCCGTTTCCCAGGAGGATACAATGCAGAAGCCAAGCCTGGGTATTGACTACATCCAGCGCCTTTCCGGGAAAACCAGAGATTATGGCGCTTTGGCCCTCCAAGTTCGCTTGGCTTATAATCATTCCGGCGGGAAAAGAATAGAGCCGCAAATCTATAACGCTTATTTCAATTATAAAGCAGGCTTCTCAAACCTTTGGGCAGGGCATAATCGACCTGCTCTCGGATTGTCCTCGACTCTAAACAGCCATGGCCAACTCTTACCCACTCTGGCCATGATGGGATATGGATTTGACCGTGATTGGGGACTTGGTTTTTCCCGCGATTTAAAGCGGGGAGGCTTGTCTTTATCTTTTACCACAGGGTCTGGCATGCCTTTTTTCTTGAAGGGAAACTATCTTTTTGCCGGCAGGATTTCGAGAGGAATTTTGGCCCAGGAAAACTTCAGCTTAGGATTTTCATTAGCCTCTGGAAAAATATTGGAGACGATGGGCTATCATCTGCTGATATCTGACCCAGTCCCGTTCCAGTCTGCAGGAGCGGATTGGACTTATCTTTGGAATAGCTTTGAGAGCAGGATTGAGCTCATGGCCGTCAAAAAAATGGAAGAAAGGGCTTTTCTGCTTTTCTGGCGATTTGGAGTTAATTTTCTAGAAGAAAATCGATTGAAATTCGAACTCCAGCCAATCTATTGGAAAATGAAAGAGTCTTCAGAGTATGAGATCTCGGCGGGAATCTCATTTCAGATGAATGCAGACCTGGCGCTACGCTCCATGGTTCAGTACCGCCACGCTTCTCAGGATAAGAGGATTGTGTTTCAAGTTTATTATTATAAAGGAATATGAGATGAGATTGAGAATCATTCTCTTGGCCTATATCTTGTTTATTTTAAATTTCTCTCTTTATGCGGCTGTGGGATGCGATTTAAACGACCCCGATCGGGATGTGAAGCGCTTTTTTCCAGAGTCTACGGGCTACAAAACGCTTTATGTTTCCATCAGTAAAAAAGGAGGCGAGGCGCTTTTAAAAGAGATTGAACGGAGGCTGGGAGAAAATTTCAAGGGATTGTTTGAAACCATCGACATTCCCTACACCATGTATCTGGTCTATAAAGGAAGCGAGCTCATCGGCTACATCCACGGCGTGAATCAAAAAGGCCAATACGGAGGGATTCAAGTTTTTCTGGCCCTGGATTTGGAAGGAAATATCAAAGCTTTCTATTTCCAGAAGCTGACTTCGAAGAATGCACGTCTCTTCCGAGATGCCAAGTTTGGGCAGCAATTTGTCGGCCTCAATCTCAAGGACTTCTATAATTATGATGTTGTTTCAGGGAAAGAGCTTGTTGCTGGAAAAATCAGCCAAATAAAAAACCCTTCTCCTGAGTCTGATGCAGACTTTAGAGCCGCCCTTCGAGCCACAAAAAAGAATTTGATACTGGTGGATGAATTCTTGTTTGGCAACAGGTATTTGAAATATTTCAAGACATCAGGAGGAAGAGAGCAATGATCAGTATTTTTCAGATTGCCTATAAAAATCTTCTCAGGAAAAAGACACGGAGCGTCTTGACTATCTTGGGGATTTCCCTGGCAGCGTGGGTTTTGACAAGTCTCTTCGGGTTCAACAGAGGCTATGAGTTGTCTCTGAACAAAGATATCGATAATTTAGGCTATCAAATGCTTGTCACAGCCAAGGGCTGCCCTTATGAAGCAGCGACTTTGATGCTCAAAGGGGGAACAGGGCTCCGCTACCTCAAACAGGAAGTCGCCGAGCAAATATCTAAAGAGCCGGAGGTCGAGAAAATAACTCCAATGGTGATGCAGGCGATCTTTGACCCGAATAAAGGAGAAAGCGGAGGTATCGCTGCTTATTTAGGAGTTGATCCCAAAACATTTCCTCAAATGAAAGGCTTTCTCCAGTTTAAAGCCGGCAGTTGGTTTACTGATCCAGATGCCTATGAAGCCGTACTCGGCTATGAAGCCGCGGAGCTCGAACAGCGTGAAGTCGGAGATTTGCTCCTTATCCCGGAGAAGAATGTTGAGCTTCGAGTTGTTGGAATATTGAGCCGCACTGGAACCCAGGATGATGGGACTATTTTTTTGCCTCTCTCGACCGTGCAAAAAATATTCAGCGTCAAGGGCGAGTTGACTGGAATCGGAATAAAACTAAAAAAGGAGACAGATATCTCCGGCTTTGAAGAAAGGATGTATGCTCTGCCCGATGTCCAGGTCGTGAGCCTATCTCAGGTCAAGAACACGATCATGACACTCGTTTCCACGGCGAAAGTGATGGTTTTCTCCATAGCTTTGATTGCCGTCCTCATCTCTATCATGGGTGTTGTCAACACCATTCTGATGTCCGTTATGGAAAGGCGCCAGGAAATCGGGATCTTAAAAGCCATGGGTGCCTTGGCCAAGGATATTTTTAGACTGGTGTGGTTTGAAACATTGATTCTTTGCTTTACAGGTGGGTTGATCGGGGTTGTGTTGGCGCTTGGCACTTCGAAGATCACCGACCTCTTGATCCGTCGTGTTTTGCCTTATACGCCGAGTGGCGGACTGGTCAAGATCGACTCTTTGTTGGTCGTCTTTACCATGGGCTTGATCAGCCTGGTCGGACTTTTCAGCGGCCTCTATCCCTCTTGGAAAGCGGGAAAGGTGAGACCCTTAGAAACAATCAGAAGTGAGGTGGAATGATGAAGAACAGTTCTCATCTGGCTATTGAAGCTCATGATTTAACAAAAATTTATTATAGGGGAAGCGAAGAGATTTTGGCTGTCAATCGTGTCGACCTATCCATTGAAGAGAAGCAATTCGTTTCTTTTGTCGGGCCTTCAGGTTCGGGCAAGACGACCTTGATTAACATTCTGGGCTGCCTAGATAATCCCACTTCGGGGCGGCTTGATATTTTCGGAAAAAATATCTTTGACGAAGGAGAGACGCTCACTGAAGGCAAATTGACACGAATTCGAAGAGAGATATTTGGCTACATTTTTCAGAAATTTTATCTCGTCCCGACTTTGACCGTTCTCGAAAACGTCATTCTTCCTTTCACCTTTTATAGGAAAGTAGGAGCAGAGGAGGATGTGGAAAAAGTTTTAAAGCTCTTGGGCATAGACCACCGAAAGAATCATCTTCCCGGCGAGATCTCGGGCGGAGAAATGCAGCGCGTCGCCATTGCTAGAGCTTTGGTGAATAAGCCAAGGATCTTGCTTGCTGACGAGCCAACTGGAAATCTGGATGCCCACAGGAGCGAAGAGATAGGCGAGATTCTCAGAGAATTAAATCAGAAAGAGAGATTGACGGTCATTTTAGTTACCCATAATCTCGGCCTGGCCCAGAAGGCAGAACGGATCGTTGAACTCCGGGATGGAATGTTGAAGCGCCTCCAGACGGATGGCTGAGCCCACGAAGGACTAATTTCTTCTTTACTTTTATTTTCTTCAGTGATATAAAAAAAATTTGAAGAGTGGATTTATTTGTGAAGAGGAGACAAGGTTCATTTCCCGGATGAAAGTTTGAATGATTAAAGTTTTGGAGGTATGAGCCATGGCTTTGAGAGCGTTCACTTCAAACAGAGGAAAAAGTCCGACTGAAAAGGCAGTTCGGCTTCTGGGCTTGGGTTTGTTCGTAATTTTGCTTGTGGCAGGGGGAATTATTTCTTGTAAGAAAAAGGCAGCAGAGCCAGAAGCTGCGACTCTGGAGAAGGCAGGAGTTAGAGTCAAAGAAGGCATAAATAGTTTTGAAGGCGTGGTCAAGGCTGCTGTCGGAAAATATCTTTATTTACCTTCTGTCCAAGGATTTGACATTATTGTCCAGGGCAAGATAGAAAGCGGTGATATCAGCACCTTAGTTGATAAAGAAATCAGAGGCAAGGGAGTTTTCACTTCTGCTAAACCCTCCATCCTGGTGGCTGACAGTATTGATGTTAGAGAACCAGATAATTCCTGGAAGACTGTTTTTACCAGAACCGAGGAAGCCGTCCTTGATGATTACCTGGACTTACAGGCAAGAGATGGATTTCCGGCATTGAGAGACATCGCTTATGATAAATCAGAAGACTGGGAAGGGAAAGGCAAGGTAAAGGTTTTCGGCAAGCTGGTCAAGCCGACGGCACCAGAAGGCGGCCAAGAGAAAGAAGTTGAGAAAATCATAATCTATGACAAGGAAGACAAAGCAGTGGGCTATGTTATTGTCGATAGCATGACAGACTTTGCCCAATACTACCTGAAAAAATTGAGGCTTTTTGATAATTTGTGGTTTTATGTGTTCATTAAGGATACAGTCGAGTGGAAAACAAGGCGGCTAACGGATGACCTTTTCCATGCCGACGTTTTATTCTGCAGTATTTTCTGATTTAAGGTGGTCAATTCAAGAAAAGCTCGCCTCTTGTGACTCCTTTTACAATTCTTTAGACATAATCTTAGAAGAAAGGGAATTTCCCGTAATTTTTCCTTCCATCGTCTGGACAATATTTTTTAGGTTTGAAAGAAGCCTTTGTTCTAGAGAAAGTTAGAGCAGGGATGTAATCTTTTTTAATCCTGCTAAAAGATCATGATTGAGGTGAAAGCGGATGACTCTCCGTTCCGCTTCCTTCAATGCTTCCCAGTCTCCTCTTTCCTGGGCTTTTTTGAGAATCCCGAATGAGAGCGATGAGAGCGGAGAGCTGGCTTCATCGGGAATGGGGGCATCTTCTGGATCATCGGCTGTCAGCTGGATGAAAAGACCATTTCCCCTGTCTCCTTTGTGAAGTTGCCCAGTGGAATGGAGATAGCGGGGTCCATAACCCATTGTTGCCGGAAGCCCTGTCTTCTTTTCCAGGGCTTTCCTCAGTTCCTGAAGATGTTTTTCTGTTTGCGGTGCCGGCTGAAGAAAGGCTTGGATGGCAATGTAATCTCCTTCGCGGGCTTTGGAGAGAAAGGCTTCAAGGCCATCTTTCAGAGAGGGAGCGGGGAAGTCTGTGAAAAGAGAAATGTTTTTTTGAGAGAGCATTGGAGATTCAGGAGGAAAATGCCCTTTTTCTCTGAAGTCCTGCATGAATTCTTGAGCTTTTTTCTTTGATTGGGCGACATTCGGCTGGTCAAAAGGATTGATTTTTAAGAAGAAACCTGCGACAGCCGTAGCCATCTCCCAGAGAAAAAATTGACTCCCGAGCGAGTAAAATTCTTTAATCCTGAGTATAAGATAAGGTTGTCCGGCTCTTTGGAGAGCCTCGATGAAGGGATAATGGCTTTTGTCTCCAGCGAGCAGGATGAAGATAAAAAAGCGGTCCCCAAGGTAAGAATCGAGGACCGCCTCATCTGCTCCGAGAACAGGAAGAATGCCCTTCCCTTCTTTTCCTGTGCTTTCAGCCAGGAGCTGTTCCAGCCAGTTAGCGAAGCTCTCAATCTGTGAGGAGAGAACGAAAGTCGCCTTGTCCCGGCCCGATTGAGCCATCACAGCCAGTATCGTCCCTAAAAGAAATCCTGGATTATGCTCTGTGGTTTGGCGGCAGGAGCGCGCCATTTCCTGGCCTTTTTCCAGCAACTTTTGGATTTCAACTCCGCTGAGGGCTGCCGGGATTAGCCCAAAGGCGGAGAGCGCAGAAAACCGGCCGCCAACATCAGGGTCACCGCCAACGATTTGCCGGAAACGATGGCGGTGTGCCAATTCTTCTAAAGGAGTTCCCGGATCGGTAATGGCGATAAAATGGTCACCGGCACGCTCTTTTCCAAGAGATTCGCCTGCCCAATTGAAGAAAAACTTGAAGAATGAAATTGTTTCTACCGTTGTTCCTGATTTGGAAGAGACGATAAAGAGTGTTTTTTCCGGGAGAAGCTTATTCTTAAAGGATAAGACGGAAGCCGGGACTGTGCTGTCCAGGATTTCGAGTTTGAGAAAATTCTTGGCTTGGCCAAACACTTTAGAGAGGACTTCGGGGGCCAGGCTCGAGCCGCCCATGCCAAGACAAAGCGCCTGGCTGTAGCCTTCGGCTCGGATTTCATGGACAAGCCTCTCGACTTCAGGCAGGACCTTGGCCATATTCTGCGGTGTCTCAAGCCAGCCCAGCCGGTTGGATATCTCTTTGTCCTTATCCTTCCAGATTGTATAATCCTTTTTCCAGATTCGCTCTATAACCTTTTCTTTAAATGCTCTCTGAAATGCCGCCTTTAGAACTTCTTCGTAGCTTTCCAAATTCGCGGTTTGAATTGCCTCGTTTTTCTCTGCCATAAGAGTTTTGCTCCTCAGCTTTCCTTTTAATGAATAAGCTATTTTGAAATCATCATAAATCACCAACGCTGTTTGTCAAGCTTCTCTTGCGCAAAAGATTGTATATTTTTCTCCGTGATAGAAAAGCTTATTAAGGATCAGGCTGGGTGTCTTGAAAACACGCCGCTTTTGCCCCAGCGAGTCAAAAGCGGCTCGGTTTCAGGCTTCGCTCTCCTCGACCTTCGGTCGAGGAACCATGCCCGCTCAGCCTTCAAACGGTTTTCTCGACACCCAGCCTGATCCTCTTCATGCCACGGATTTACAGATGCTTCCTCCCCAAGGTTATAACAGCTGAACTGTGTCCGCTGCAAAAACGGCAAGAAGTGCAAGGAAAGAAAGGCCTCAAAAATCTGATGTGGAGCGAGGCCGTCTCTGATATCCTGAACGTGAAATTTAGATGGATTAATTTTTTCGTTTTTGCTATCATTTTATCTTCGAGCAACGATGGAGGTGACGAAGATGACAGCTAAATGGCTAACAGTTTCTGCTTTAGGTTTCTTGCTCATTCTATCCCTTTCCTCCTTCTCCGCACAAACCCAGGTCACTCCGGATTATGGAAAAGTCCTTGGTTCCTGGGATGTGGAAGTCAATGCCGATGGGGAATATTATTATCTTGTCCTGAGCATCGAGAAGTCAGACGAGGGTTTGAAGGGAAAAATCAGTGAATCGACAGGAGCTTTCAGCGATGTTCCGCTCAAAGAGATTCAGTACGACGGCCAGACATTTAAGTTTCAGTTCACATCTCCCACTCCGCCCGACGGCTTGGAGCGTGTGGTGAAAGCTGAATTCAAAGTCGGAGACAATAAACTTGAAGGGATAATAACATTGGAGGACATGGGACTTTCTGTTTCAGCCACTGCTACCAAAAAGGTTAAATAAAAAAATTCCGCCTTTCGGATTCTAATAAGCTTTAAAAATTCTTTTCCAGATTTGGATGCTTGAGGTGAAAGTCTGTCGCATCCTGAAAAGCCATGGCGACTCTGAGAGCTTTGGCTTCCTCAAAGAGATTCCCGATAAAAGTGATGCTTGTCGGGCTCCCTTGCTGGTCAAAGCCGTCGGGGACGACAACTGCCGGGTGTCCGCTGAGGTTTGTCAGGAGCAGGTTGTCGCCGCCGAAAGAAGGCGCAAGATAGACATCAATCTCCTTCATCTTCGCTCGCATTTCCTCCATAAGCACTGTTCGGATGCGGTTGGCCTGGATGTATTCCACGGCTGGAATGAGCCTTGCCTGGCGAAAGATGTTCGGCCAGGCATTTTTGTCCTGTCTTCGGAGCAGGTCATCTTTCCCGCTTCGGGTGAGCTCATCGAAGGCTGCTGCGGCCTCGGCATCCAGGATAAGAGAGAGGGCATTGACTGGGAGCTCTGGAAGCTCGAAAGGGACAAGCTCGGCTCCAAGGGAGCGGAGAAGCGCAAGGCAGGCTTCATCATTTTTCTTGTTCTTATAATCCTTTTCAAAAGCCTTTTTAAGGTAGCCGATGCGGATCTGACGAAGGTCAAGGCTCGGTTCCCAATTAAAAGGAAAATCAGCCACGGTCGGGTCTTTTCCATCCGCACCGTAGATAGTATCAAAGACCAAGGCACAATCTTCCACAGAGCGGCAGATAGGGCCGATTTTGTCCATAGTCCAGCTTAAAGCCATAGCACCAAAACGGCTCACCCGGCCGAAGGTCGGCCTTAACCCAGTCACTCCGCAGCGAGTGCAGGGAGAGATGATCGAACCCCAAGTCTCAGTCCCGATGGAGAATCCAACCAAGCCAGCAGCCGTTGCCGCAGCCGGTCCGGCAGAGGAGCCGCTCGAGCCCTGCTTGGGATTCCAGGGATTCTTAGTTTTCCCGCCAAACCAGACATCCCCCATGGCTAAGGCTCCCAAACTGAGCTTGGCCACGAGGACAGCTCCGGCCTGCTCAAGCCTCTCAACAACAGTGGCATTTTCCTCAAGCACTTGGTCTTTATAAGGCTCTGCACCCCAGGTTGTTTTCGTGCCTATCGTCGAGAGAAGGTCCTTAGCCCCCCAGGGGATGCCGTGAAGAGGACCTCGGTAATGGCCTGCCGCAATTTCTTGGTCAGCGCGTCGGGCCTGCTTCAAAGCCAGCTCTTCAGTCAAAGTGACAACGCATTCCAGGGGAGGGCCATACTTTTTCAGGCGGCTGAGATAGAGTTCTGTTAGCTGAGTAGACGTGAGCTTTCGGGATTTGATCAGAGAAGCGAGCGAGGTAAGAGGATAGAAGGCTATATCCTCAAAGTTTTGAGGCATCTGGATATCCGCATCCTTGAAGGCCAGAGGCATTTTCGCCTGCTTTTCCGGCTTCAGCGCCGAAAGGCTAGGGCTGAAGCAGAGGGCAGGATGAATAGCGTTGGAGAGAGGAACCTTTCTCAGCTCTTTGTAGTGTGAGACATTTTTCTTAAGATTATCCAGCATCAATCTTCTTTCTTTTGGAGTGAACCTCAGCCCGATTATCTTTTCAGCTGCAGCCAGATCACTGCTTGTGATTCTCTTTACTCCCTTGAAATAGTAAAGAGCAAAGGCGCCGCCAAAGACGAGAAAAAAGAGAGAGGCAAGAGAAACGTAAATCAGGATTTTGGAAAAACCATTTTTCTTTCTTAATATTCCCATTGGTCTTTTCCTCCTTATTTAAAATTTAAAAAGCTGCCGCAAGTGTTCTGCAGACAGGCTGTTATTCCTCATGCAGCTTTTCCACAAGGGGCGGTCTCCTTATATTGTCAACATATCTTTAAACTGGCTTTTAAGAAATGACTGGTCTGGCAGTCAATCGTGTTGAAAAGAGGGACGGTGCCTTTTTATGGCCTTGATATCCGAAAGCAGGAATTTGGTTTTCTTTTTTGCCGTTGAAATAGAGGTCTTTTTAAGCAGCTCTGGATTCAATGTCAATCCTTTCCAAAGCGCTGCCTTCACTCCTGTCAGCTTTTTTGAGAAGCCAAGCAAAAATGAGTCCGAAAAATCCCAGGCTGGCGAACATGAGCATGCTGCTGGTGTAGGTTTTGGTCAAATCCCGGAGCAAGCCGTTTAAAAGCGGGAAGAGGAAAAGGCCTATGTTCTGGATGGCTGTCATCAGCCCAAAGGCCATTCCCACCCGCTCTTTACGCACGATAAGCGGAACAGAAGGCCACATCGCCGCAGGGACCAGGACGAAGGAGGCTCCAAGCACGATCATCGGGTAGGCAGGATAAATCTTGGTCAGACCCATGAGAGCATGGCTGGGGACCATGAGCAATGAGCCGATAATCATCAAGGTTGCCCTTTTTCCGATCTTATCCACTAAGCGGCCGGCAAAAGGAGCGAGGAGCATGGAGGCGAAGATAATAATCGAGGTGATTCCTCCTGCTGTGCTGAACATATGAAGAAAATTGCTGAAAACCATGTAGAGAAATCCTCCGCTTCCTTCAGCCACTCGGGCGATTCCCCACTTATCCACAAAAAAATCGGTAGAAAGAGCAGTGAAAGGGAAAATGGCTGAATAGAATGTGACGCAAAGCAATGTTACATACCAGAATGTTGGTTTAAATTCTTTAATATCCTTGAGCACAATCTTCTCCGCAACGCTTTCATCTTTCAGGTTGAGAACTCGTTCGCCTCGGCGGTCGAGGATGATATAAACGATGTTGGCCAAAAGCGAGAGGAGGCAGAAAACCGTTGCCGCGAAGAGAGCGCAGCGAAAGCTTCCAAAATAACTGCTTATCAATTCCCCGGTGTTGAAGGCGGAAAGTGTTCCCAGGCGGCTGACAGTGAGAGCTATGCCGAAGGCCAGTGCCAGCTCTTTGCCTTTAAACCAGCGGGCGATGATGGCGCTCTGGGCGACAATCAAAGGCTCAGAGCCTGCACCGAAGATAAACCGGCCGGCGAAGAAGACTGGCAAACTCTTGGCACGCCAGACAAGGACTGAACCAAGAAGAACGAGAATTGAAAACAGGATGCTGGCCTTGCGCGTTCCCAGCCAGTCGATCAGTAAGCCTCCGGCTAAGACAGAGAGAACCGCGGCAAGACTGTACATGAGGTAAAAAGCGCCTACTATGCTGCGAGTCACTCCCAACTTTTCGACCAAGGTGGGTGCAATGGCACCAACAATATCGTAGGCGAAATAACTCCCAAAGGTGAGCAAAGCAGCGAAGGCGAGCACAGTAAATCGATAAGGTGCCCTTGTTGGGTGAAAGATGCCGACTTTTTCAATTGCCTCTGCCATCCCTTTATTCTATCCGAAAGAATTTCTTAAAAGACCTTTGGCTTATATCACAGGAAAATATCGATGTCAATTTTAGCCGAAAATACTTGTGCTGAATGCCTTTTTCTGGTATAAACTTTTTTATTTTTTAAAAAAGTCGTTGCCGATGATACGCTGTGTGATCTCTGACCTAGGCAAGGTGATTATATTTTTTGATAATGATATTTTTTTCAGGAAAATAGCCAACTATTCTCCCTTTTCCATGAAGGAAATCGCTGCCTTGACTTCAGCCCATTTTGACCTTGTTGAGTATTTTGACAAGGGGAAGATGACACCTCAGGAGTTTTATCGTCAAGTCACAAAGGCATTTAAGGCCAAGATCGACTACGATACTTTCTACTCCATCTACAGCGATGTCTTCTCTCCCAACCCTCCTGTCCTGGAGGTCATGAAGAGGCTGAAGAAAAATTATAAAATCCTTCTTCTTTCCAACACCGATGTCGTGCGCTTTGGTTTCATCAAAAAGAAGTTTCCCAAGATTCTGATTTTCAATGAATACGTTCTTTCTTACGAGGTCGGCCTGATGAAGCCTGACCCTGGAATCTACCAAGAGGCTTTGAAAAAGGCAGGGGCAGAAGCCAGAGAATGCGTCTTCATCGACGATATCAAAGAGAATGTCGAAGCCGCGATGAGGCTCGGAATCCATGGAATCCAGATGGAGCCCGAAACCGACCTCGAGGCCGTTTTGCTGGGGATGGGCCTTTCTTTTTAATTTTTCAGCGGGGAGCATGCCGTGCCACCCCCGCTGTCATTCATTGGCTCTTACGGAATTTAGGATGCTTATTAGGATGAAATAACGATAAACAGTCAGGGGCTTTTATAGTAATATTATTTCTTAGGGTAAAAAAACCGAGTTAAGAAGAAACTGCTTTGACATAAACTTTGCGGCTTCTCGGGCCGTCGAATTCGCAGAAGAAAATTCCCTGCCAGGTTCCAAGCAAAGGACGGCCCTCATCGATGATGACGCTGACCGCGGAGCCGATAAGGCAGGCTTTGACGTGAGCAGGGGAATTCCCTTCCGCGTGGCTGTAGGCAAGGGAATCGGGCACTATTTTTCTTAGAGTCATCAAGATGTCCTGACTGACAGCAGGGTCGGCATTCTCGTTGATGGTCACTCCGGCTGTCGTGTGCGGGACATAAACAGTGCAGGTTCCGCCTTTGATGCCCGAAGAGAGGAGGGCCTCCTTAACTCTTGCTGTTATATCCACCAGCTCTTCCTTGGCCTGAGTCCTGACTTCAAATGTTCTCATTTTCCACCTCGGGATTCAGGTTATCATAGACCCGACCTCTTTACCATCCCTTCAGGGCAACAGCTTTTTGTTAGAGGATTCAGCCGGAACTTAGAGGCTAAGATGAGGAAATTCATGCAGATAGAAAAAAGAAAAAAAATCACTTGACAGCAGAAAAAAACGGGTATAAATTTTTGGTTGCTAATACAATATTTTGTATTTTAGCTCTCCAGAGCATACAACATATGGAAGGTTGAGGTTGTTTGTTCTCCCTTTCTTTTCAAGAGAATAGAGGCCATTGTTCCTGGCGTTTTCTCTGGCGGAGGATGAGCTAAGAAGAGCAATTTATTTTTATTTTATATGAAGGGAAAAGGAGTATCGGGATGCAGCAAATAGTCACCAGAATAAAGAAAAGGGACGGCAGTATTGCTGACTTTGTCCAGGATAAGATCACCAATGCCGTTTTCAAGGCCATGGAGTCTTGCGGGATTACAGACCTAAACCGGGCGAAGACTGTTTCTGATATCGTGACCTACATGACCGAGGATAAATTCGGGGGTTACACCATTCCCTCGGTGGAACAGATCCAGGACATCGTCGAAATGGTTCTGATGAGGCAGGGCTACCATGAAGTCGCTAAATCCTACATCCTCTACCGGGAGAGGCACAAAGAGATTAGAGAAGCAAGAGAAACAGGAATCAATCTGGTGCGATTGATCAAGGATTACATCAACGATATCGATTGGAAAATAAGAGAGAATTCCAACGAAGGAGTGATGAGCTTTTCAGGGTTGAACGCCAGAGTTTCAGGTGAGGTTCTTTCCAATTACGCCCTCAACCAGCTTTATTCGGAAAGAATCAAGAAAGCCCACGTCGATGGAGAATTTCACCTCCATGACCTTTCCTACCCCATCGTTTCTTACTGTGCAGGCTGGTCGCTGGAAAAATTATTGAGAAAGGGCTTCGGCCATGTTCCCAATCAAGTCCATTCTTCTCCTGCCAAGCACTTGGAAACGGCCACGCTCCACATGGTGAATTATATCGGAACCATGCAGGGCGAGTTTGCCGGGGCTCAGGCCTTTTCCAGCGTTGACACATTTCTCGCGCCCTTTGTCAGAGCTGATAAGCTTGACTATGAGCGGGTCAAGCAGGATATCCAGAAGCTCATTTACGGCCTCAATGTTCCCTCTCGCTGGGGATGGCAGACGCCTTTCTCCAACCTGACCTTTGACGGGACGATCCCGTCAGACATGAAGAACAAGCAGGTGGTGGTCGGAGGCGAGGAGCTGGATTCAACATACGGGGACTACCAGCCAGAGATGGACATGATTAACCGAGCTTTTCTGGAGCTGATGAGAGAAGGAGACCATCAGGGAAGGGTCTTCACCTTTCCCATTCCCACTTACAACCTCAGCAAGGATTTCGACTGGGATTCGCCGAATGCCAATCTTCTTTTTGAAGTCACGGCCAAGTACGGGATTCCTTACTTTCAAAACTATATCGGCACAGATTTGGACCCTGGCGATATCAGAGCCATGTGCTGCCGTTTGAACCTTGATCAGCGGGAGCTGCTGCGCAGGCCTGGCAGTATCTGGGGGCCTGGAGACTCCACAGGCTCGATCGGCGTCGTGACCATAAACCTGAATCGCGTCGGCTACGAATCCAAAACAAGCGAGGAGTTCTTTTCCAAGTTGAAGAGTGTCATGACTTTGGCCAAGCAATCCCTTGAAACAAAAAGAGAGGTCATCAACAACATGCTCAGCAAGGGGCTTGTTCCTTACACTTTGACCTACCTCGGGCATTTTGAGAATCATTTTTCGACCATAGGCATCTGCGGTATGCACGAATGCTGCCTGAACTTTCTCGGAAAGGGAATCGGCACTCCTGAAGGAAAGGAGTTCAGCATAGAAGTCCTCAATTTCATGAGGGATACGATCAAGCAATTCCAGGAGGAGACAGGGAATCTTTATAACCTGGAGGCGACTCCAGCCGAATCGACTTCCTACCGCCTGGCAAGGCTTGATCGAGAAAAATACCACAACATCATCACTTCAGGCACGGAGAAATTTCCTTATCTGACAAATTCCACTCAATTGAACGTCGACGCCACTCGGGATATCTTTGAAGCCCTGGAGCACCAGAAGGACATTCAGCCTCTTTATACAGGCGGCACCATCTTCCATGCTTTTCTTCCTGAAGCTATCGACAGGGAAACGTGCAAGAAGCTTGTGCGCAAGATCGCACAAACACGAATTCCCTATTTCAGCATTACTCCCACTTTCAGCGTCTGCCCCAATCACGGTTATCTCAGAGGTGAAGTCCCTCGCTGCACCCAATGCAACGAGGAGACGGAAGTCTATTCGCGGATAGTCGGCTACTTGAGGCCTGTCAAGACATGGAACGACGGCAAGCAGCAGGAATTTAAAGATAGGACTCCTTACTCAAAAATTATTTAGGCAGTGGAATATCTCATTTTTACCTATCCTAGCTGCTCGAAGTGCGAAGAGCTCAAGAATTATATGAAAGAGAGGGAGCTGAAAGCAGAGGAATACGACCTTGTCCTTAAAGAGAGCAAGTTGAAAATCAGGGAATTTCTGAGCCTTGTCAAGCGCGACGAGAAGGGAGCGATCATTATTCCTACCCTGGTGCTTCAAGAGAGGGGAGAAGTCGTTACTGTCCTGAACAGCCGCAAGGAGTTAGAGGATTGGTTGAAATCAAAGGCTTGATCAAGTTTGCTCCCAAAGACTTTGTAGGATTCATTTCCTCGACTGTTTTTTTGGGCGGCTGCAACTTTCGCTGTCCCTTCTGCCACAATTCGGACTTGGTTCTCAGACCTCAAGTCCTCCCCACCTTTTCGCTGGAGTATTTCCTCAGCTATCTCGATTCAAGAAAAGGCTGGCTCGAGGCCGTCTGCGTTTCCGGAGGGGAGCCTCTGATTCATGAAGACCTGGAAGTGCTCCTTTCTCTCATCAAAGAGAGAAACCTGCTGGTCAAGATCGACACCAACGGCTCTTTTCCGCAGAAGCTTGAAGAGCTCATTCAGAAGAGGCTCATCGACCAGGTTGCCATGGATGTCAAGGCTCCTTTAGAGCGCTACCAGGAAGCGTGTGGAGCTGCAGTGAACCAAGAGGACCTTTGGAAGAGCATCGAGCTCATAAAAAATTCTGGCCTCGCCCATGTCTTTCGGACAACTGCTGTTCCCGGTCTTGTCGGTCCCGAGGATGTCAAGAGAATAGGCGAGATGCTCGAAGGCGCAAAGCTTTTCCAGCTCCAGCAGTTTCAGCCAATGGACACCATCGACCGCAGCTACCTTCGAACAGAACCTTACAGCAGCGAAGAGCTCCGCGCCTTGGCCAAGATTGCTGAGCCTTATTTTGACGAAATCAGGATTGAAGGCATCTGAGCATGGAACTCAAGGTCATGAGGATTGTTGAAGGAGCGAAGCTCCCTTCCTCTCAGCACAAAGGAGATGCGGGCTTGGACCTTTTCTCTTCCGTTGACTGTGTTCTTGAAGCAGCCGCTGTCAAGGCTGTTCCGACCGGGGTCAAAGTGGCTATTCCAGAAGGCTATGCGGGACTTATCTGGGACAAGAGCGGCATCTCACTCAAAGGAATCCATAGGCTGGCAGGGGTTATTGATTCAGGCTATAGAGGCGAGGTTAAAGTTGTCCTGGCCAATTTGAGCCAAGAGCCTTTTCGAATCGAGAAAGGGATGAAGATTGCCCAACTTTTGATCCAGCCCATTGTTGAGGTCAAGGTTGTCGAGAGCGATGAGCTGAGCGAGACCTCACGCGGGGAAGAAGGCTTCGGAAGCACGGGAAAATATTAGCCAAATTGGGATAAAATCAGAAATTGGGGAGAGGAAGGAAATGGTCGCTGCTGTGGGGATGAGCTATAATATTCTCTATTGCCTCATCTCCTTGTGGTCTTTTAATGGGAGATAAAAAGGATAAAGATGCTCAAGATTGTCATCGGAGTCTTGGCTGGCGGAGTAGTCGGCTTTCTCTATAATCGTTTTATCGGATGCAAGAGCGGAGTTTGTATTATCAGCAAGAATCCTTATCTTTCGACCTTGTATTGGGCTTTGCTCGGAGGCTTGATAGCCAGAATCTTATAGCCGGCGAGTTTGGTTCTTTATTTTCCAAATATCGGCTTTATCCGAATAGCTTTGGGTTTCCCAGTATCCTTTAAAGTCTTTGTCATAAAGCTCGATTTTCTCGCTTTTGCCGTCTCAGTTTCTTATAATGGTTGAGTGAACAAGCCAAAAAGCGCAGCCGGATCGGGCCTCAAGAAAAAGTTCGTCGTCATCCTCGTCCGGCCTGAGCATGCAGAGAACATCGGCCTCGTCGCCCGCTGTATGAAGAATACTGGATTTGAAAAATTGAGGCTGGTCGGAGTGCGAGGCATCGACAAGAAATCCTGCCGGACAGCAGTCCATTCCGGCGAGATATTGGAGAGAGCAAAATTGTGCACTGACCTTGAAGAAGCCACTTCTGACCTTGATTTGATTTATGCGGCAACGGCCAAGCAGAGGAAGAATTTTCCTTCGATATCTCTAAAAAAAGCCTTGAAGGAGATGTTCAGCTTTCCTCCAGAGTCGAAAATCGGGCTGCTCTTTGGCAATGAGCGGACAGGCCTGACCTCTGCTGAGCTTCAAAGCTCAAATTTTCGTTTCACGATTCCTCAAGCTGAGAGACAACCTTCCTATAATCTTGCCTCGGCTGTGCTCTTGACTCTGTTTCAGATCTATGCCTGCGACGCAGGCGAGGCTGGAATCAGTCGAGAAAAGCCGATTTCGCGAAGAGAACAGCAGGAGTGCATCCGCCTCATTCTGGATAAACTGGAGAGAAAAAGGTTTATCCACGCCACAAACAAACTCCATATGACAGAGATGATTTATGACCTCTTCGGCAGGTTTGCCTTGTCCGAGAAAGATAAAAGACTGTTGCTTGCAATTTTTTCAAAGTCCATAATATGAAAATGGAAATACTTTGGCACATGAATTTCTAGTTGAATTCAAAAGGAGGAAAAATATGGGAAGGGAATTGAAAGTGACTTTCCCCGGAGGGTTGAGAGTCGATGCGGAATACAAGGGTTTTGTGATTAAGACTGACCAGCCAGCCTACCAAGGCGGCGAAGGTTCAGCCCCTGCTCCCTTTGACCTTTTTTTGGCTTCGATTGCCACCTGTGCCGGCTACTATGTTCTGGCTTTCTGCCAGAGCCGTGGGATTTCCACTGAAAAGTCCGAAGTCTTGATGAGGACGGAGAGAAATTCAACGACCAAGATGATAGAGAGAATTTCGATAGAGGTTAAGCTCCCTTCAGATTTCCCCGAGAAATACAAGAATGCAGTCGTCAAGGCTATTGATCTCTGCTCGGTCAAAGTCCATATTTTAAAACCGCCGTCTTTTAAGGTGACAGTCAAGATTGGTGGATAGATTTTTATCTGTAAAATAAGTTATTCTTTCCGTCAAGGATAATTAATTTCAGCAGCCAGTTGCTGCGTGGTGATGACCGGCTTCATTCCGGGCGGCCGTTAGAAAAAAGAAGGCGAGCTCAATTGCTCTGGGTTGACTTGACTCTGTTCCAATGATATAAATCTAAAAAATAGTTGAGATGGTTTATGCTGAAAGAGAATTGTTGCATAATTTCTTAAAAAGGGTGAAGAAATGAAGAAAATAAGCGAATTCCTTAAAAAGCATTTTGAGTTGTCGATGATCTTTCTCATTATCATTGGAATTCTGGCCATTGCTTTCCTTGTCTACTATAAAATTGCTTTTCTCAACTTCTTTTTCATTCCGGTCATCCTTTCAGGATATTTTCTCGGGCAGAAAAATGCCGTTTTAACTGGGGTCTTTTGTGCCGCTCTGGTCATTCTCTATATGATTTATTCAAAAGTTTTCTTTGGATTGAAAGTGGAGTTTTCAATCGATGAGACGATTACAACCATTTCCTGGGCCAGCTTTTTGATTATAACCGGAGCGATCATCGGCAGGCTTTCTGAACAAAGAGAAGCTAAGATTGAAAAGATGAGAAGGTCCTATATGGGGGCGCTCAAAATTATACTCAAGTATCTTGAGGTTGCGGATGAAAGAAAGCCCCGCAGCCTCAGAGTCTCTCTTCTTTCAGGAAAGATTGCTAAGGCTGCTGGGCTGAGCACAACCGAAGTGGAAAACATAAAATCAGCTGCACTCCTTTATGAAGCCGGAGATTTGAAATCGAGCCTCCCTTTTTTTGAAGAGATTGCAGATTTTACAAAAAGTGATTTGAAGGTCTCTAAGACTCAAACCGTAGATAGAGAGCAGGTGCTGCTGAGCACCACGGCATCGCTCTTGAGAACAATCGAACCTCTTCTTTTTGGCTATTTTCTTCATTATGTGAAAGAAGCGGACAACCCCGATAAGGACTTGAACGAGATTCCTAAGGGAAGCAGCATCATTGCCCTGGCCGACCTCTATGATAAAATCTCGACCCGCGTGCCCGCTTTTCTGGGGAAAAAAGAAATAAAATCCTTGGAAGATATTGAAAAGCTTTCAAGGCGAAGTTTCTCTGATTCTGTTGTCCGGGCTCTCAAGGAAGCGATAAAAAGCCCATAAGAATTTTTCTTTGTTCCAATCCCAAAGAGAACCATTCGTTTATTTGACAGGAAGTTCTATTTCGGAAAAAAGAGAGATGAAAAATTTCCTTATCGCCGGGATTGACCTGGCTGGAGTTCCCCATCGTCCGAGTGGATGGTGCCGGCTCAAAGGATTGAAGGCGGAGACAGCCCTTCTTTTCTCGGATGAGGAAATTCTAGCCCGCGTCAAAAAAGAGAAAGCAGAGCTTGTGGCTATCGATGCCCCGCTGACTCTTCCGCCAGGAAGAAAATCGATCAGCCA
The DNA here is from genome assembly GCA_964526905.1 of uncultured Eubacteriales bacterium. Taxonomy (GTDB): domain Bacteria; phylum Acidobacteriota; class Aminicenantia; order Aminicenantales; family Aminicenantaceae; genus CAZGMN01. The sequence continues at coordinate 1,893 of CAZGMN010000001.1, read as the reverse complement.
AAAATCAAGATTTCATCTTCGCCTCTGCGACGAGGAATTAAAGCGGAGAAAAATCCCTTTCTTCCCCATCACCCTTGGTCCAATGAGAAGTTTAACCGAACGGGGAATGAAGCTGCGGAGCGATTTGCAAGAGGAAGGATTCCGAGTGATCGAAGTCTATCCCGGTGGCGCTCAGGACATCTGGAAAATTCCCCGCGTCAAGCACAACCTGGCCGCTCTGAGGAAGGGGCTGCAGCGGTTAGGGGTCCTGGGCTTGAGGGAAGAGGCCACAGGCCATGAACTCGATGCAGTGACCGCGGCGCTCGTCGGCTTGCTCTTCCTTCAGGGCAAAGCCGAAGTCTATGGTGATTTTGTTCGAGGAGCAATCATCATGCCTCCTCCAGCTCGGTCGTCTTAATCTTTTTGCGATAAGCTCGGAGATTTCATTTTTCTTTAATGATTTTTATAGACCCTGGTCTATTTTTTTTGTATTAATGAAGAAAAATAATTTGAAAGGAGGAGAGATGAAAATTAAGAAATTGGCTTTATTCTCTGTCTTCTTTATCCTTGCCGCCCAATATTTTTTAGCTTCTGCAGAAAAGCCGTCTTCCTTGCTGGATGACCTGGCCCGTTTGAGGAATTATCAGACGAAGAGAATCTCCAGCTTTGACCTCAGCGGGAAGAATGCCGACCGGCTGGTGATAGCGCCTGGAGAGACCGCAGAGATGGCCCGAATCAAGGGAGCAGGAATCATCAAGCACATCTGGGTCACAATTTCCTGTAAGGACCCGATGCTCCGCCGCAATGCGGTGCTGCGCATGTACTGGGATAATGAGCAGAGTCCAAGCGTCGAATGTCCCATCGGCGATTTCTTCGGGCAGGGCTGGGGGGAGAAATATCCGCTCCTCAGCCTTCCTCTGGCGGCCTCTCCTTTGAACGGGAATGCCCTCAACTGCTATTTTCCGATGCCCTTTTCGAACGGCGCGCTAATCACGATCGAGAATCAATCCAGTGAGCAGATTGACGCTTTTTATTATCAGATTGACTATGAAAAGCATGATTCTCTGAGCTCTGACTTGGGCCGTTTCCATGCCTTCTGGAACAGGGAATTGACCGAGCCTCTGCCAGAGCCAGAGGGCGAGAATGAATGGAGCGTGCTCGGACCGCAAGGAGCCAATATCGACGGCGCAGGAAACTATGTCATTGCTTCCATCGAAGGCCAGGGACATTTTGTCGGGATCAATTATTATGTCGACAGCCCCACCCCGATGTGGTACGGAGAGGGCGATGACATGTTTTTTATCGACGGCGAGAAGTGGCCGCCTTCTCTCCACGGCACAGGCACAGAAGATTTCTTCAGCTGCTCCTGGTCGCCGAAGGAAATCTATATGCATCCTTATTTCGGTTATGCCCGGGTCAATAATGAAACAGGCTGGCTGGGCAGGACTCACTGCTATCGCTTCTTTCTCGAATCGCCGATCGCTTTTCAAAAATCTCTAAAGGCCACCATTGAGCATGGACACAACAACTGCCTGACTCTGGATTTGGTCACAGTTGCCTACTGGTACCAGAAGGAACCACACAAGCCCTTCCCTGCTCTGAGGCCTAAGGAAGAGCGGCAGAATATGCCTGCCATCGGAGTCGTGGAAATTCACAAATGGCGCGATGCCTGGAGGAAATCCCTTGGAGGCCAGAAACTTTGGGGAAACGAGAAGAAAGAAATAAAAGAGAAATAGCCTGAGCTCCTCTATTTTGGGCAGATGACTTTCAGCGCCCGGGGAAGGACTTTGAGCTCAAATCTGTCCTTAACCCCAAGGACTTCGCCGTTATACTGAAGCGGCAAATCCTTTCCGCGGACTATCATTCGTCTTGCTTTGAAATGTTTCTGTCTTTTTTGGAATAGGCCGAAATAGA